>VGFL01000074.1 GCA_016868915.1 Bacteroidota bacterium
AATTACCCGGCGAAGCCTGGCTCGAATTCAAAATCGACGACCAAAACCGCCTCACCCAAACCGCCACCTTCCGCCCCCTGGGCGTTTACGGCCGCCTCTACTGGTACGCCGTCCTCCCCTTCCACGGTTTCATCTTCCGCGGCATGATCAACCAAATCGCGGGTAGGGGGTAGTTGCTTTCGTATTATTCGTTTTAAAACAATTCAATGTGATTTTATGATTCGTAAACCTACCATTGCTACTTTTTATAACAAAAAGCAAGTATGCTTTGATTTGATTATGGACCAATCATATTCCAAATCACCGATTAAACCGTATTTGCTGATGGAGCGCATTCAATCGAGGGGGCTACTGCAGCACTTTGAAATCTTCTCTGATTTTGTGCCGTATGAACAAGATGACTTTCATGCAGCGCATACGGAGGAATATGTGAGCAACGTCTTTAATCAAACTGGGAACTACAACTCTAACGGGATTCCTTGGTCCGTGAATTTAGTTGAAAGTGTTCGTTATACCAATAGCGCTCTATATCACGCAATCAAACATAGCTTGGCCTATCCTGAACAGCTTTGTTTTGCTCCTGTTTCAGGAATGCACCACGCAACCCCTCGTGCTGGGCAAGGTTTTTGCACATTTTCGGGACAGGCAATCGCTTCACTCAAATTGTTTGATGAACTTGCGGTTTGTGGTGCTTGGTTGGATCTCGATGGTCATTTTGGCAATAGCATAGAAGATACTCGATCCTTTGCTCCTAGACTTGATCAGGCAGTCCCATTGGATTGCAATGTGAATCCCTTTGGAATGAATGCGGATTATGTTCAAAATTTCCGGGAAAAGTTAAAGCCCGTGAGAAATCGAATTTTGAACAATCAAGTTCATTATGTGGTTTTTGCCCATGGGGCTGATAGTCATGTTGATGATGACCTTGGTGGTCAATGCGACACTGAACATTGGTTGCAGTGCGCGGATGTATTCACTCATTGGGTAGAGGAGGTTTCTCAAGAACTTGGAAAGCCGTTGCCTGTAACCCTGGCTTTGTTTGGTGGCTACCGACGAGATGATTACAATATAGTTCTGGATTTGCATTTATCTTCTATCGAACGCTGCAGAAGGCTTTGCGGTTATTCAAGTTTTTAATTTTTACGCATTGAATTAGGCTTCAAAAAAGTCTATTTTAGTAGACTTTTTTCATTCCTGTTACTTTTTTCAATTCCTGTAACTTTTTTTCCTTTGTAAATCGTTGATAATAAATTATATAAATGTTAATTAAATTTTAAATTATAAAAAATAATTATTTAAGTAATTGAATAAAAGTGGTTTAAAAAAATTTTACAATATAGATTTTATATCAATAGTTTTGTGGAACAAACAAACCCATAGGCTATGAAAAAGCAAAAAACCACGTCGAAAAAACAACAAGCACAGCCCGCCCCGATACAGAAGCACCTCTTCTACATCGACAGACTTTGCCAAGTTTGGTTCAGGTACAGATTCCAAATATATTCCGCTAGCAAGGAAGAGGCATTCGAGAAAGCCAAAGACATCTTCGAAAACAACGATGAAGATCTAATTGGTCCCAACTTTCAAGAAGAGTGTCTTTATAACACAATGGTTATTTTCCCGCCTCAGAGTCCTAACTACGAAACAACAAAGGAGATGTTCTATGCTTGGGATCTTGACCCAATAGCAAGCAACGGAATTGATTCGATAGATCTTAATGATCTGTTGACGGATTTGAACCCTAAATAGACCCCCCTTAAGCTATAAATTCTGTTTCTATGACCCAACTAGTCAAAGATGCAGCAGGGCTTGATGAAGCTCCTGTTTTCGATGTATTTTAGTGGGATTTCTACAAAGTTTGGTTGTTAAACGAAAACCCCTCGGCTTAGACCCCGGAATTTCTCAAAAGCGAATACCCATGTTAGTTGCCACCATGACCGATTTGGAAGCCTTGAGCGAGGTCGTTGAGGACTTACCTCGCTTGCAGCGGAGTGCCGACCGATGGGCGGGCGACTATTTCAAAATTCGGCGCAAACTGAAGATTCCTCGGAATCAGCCCTTTTTGAAGAAGTACCCTTCTACCTACAAGAACAAAAACCCTTGGGTGACGGTCATGTTCAAGCCCGAAGAAGACGAAAGGGTCAAGTACATGGTGTCTTTTTATTCCTATACCAGTTATTACAGCGCCAAAGGCCTTCGGGTTTTTGCTTTGGCCCATAACCAGGTGTCGGTTTACAATGGGCACTTGTTTGGTCGATACAACGAGCGTCTGAATCTGGGAATTGGGACAGCTTCGGACCGCGTGGATCATTTTTTTGCGAACAACCGCGTTCTGGCCCCTTCCGAATTTGAACGGGATGGGGTCAAAACGCTGGTCGGGATATGCCCTTTGGGCTATATCTTGGGGGAGCAAAGGCAGGACCTGGAATGCAGTATTTACAAGACCTTTATCGCCCGCTCCACCGCCGGTCCCCGTCTTGATGACCTTCGCCAAGACCTCCTTAATGCCCTCGATGCCTTCCAACCCGACAAGGGGTGTTCGAACACCACCCTTGGCCCAACCCCAGACTCCCTCAAAACCCGCCTAAGGCTGGCGTTGGAGGGGTAAGTCTCCAAACTGAATGAAAGTATGAGCCATAGAGATCCTTGGCAATACGAAATTTTTACCACCCACACATACTTTATTTATCTCGATTAATGAGATATATTTACCAATAGTGATTACTTTTGACGATCTATATAATTTTGGATATGAACAGAATTAAAGAAGTACTTGATAGAAAAGGAATTAAGCAAACATGGTTAGCTGAGCAATTGGGCAAAAGTTATAACATGGTAAATAGTTATGTACAAAACCGCCAACAACCAAGACTTGAAGTACTGAATGATATAGCAAAAATTTTAGATGTGGATGTAGTTGATTTAATTGTTTCAAGTAAGAAAAAATGAGAAAAAAAAATACCATGTTTAAATTCATTGATCTTTTTGCTGGTATCGGGGGCTTTCATATGGCAATGCATTCGGCCGGTGGGAAATGTGTATTTGCAAGTGAATGGGACAAATATGCAAGAATTACATACGAAGCAAATTATAAAAAAAGTAATGAAGAACTTTTCTCAAATGGTAATTTTAATTCAGATATAAATAATGCTGACCCCAATAAAATTCCTGATTTTGATGTTTTGTGTGCTGGATTTCCTTGTCAGCCATTTTCAAATGCTGGACTAAAAAAGGGATTTGAAGATACAAGAGGAACACTTTTTTTTAATATCGCTGAAATTATCAATACAAAAAAGAAAAAAGGTAAAGCTCCAAAGGTCCTATTACTTGAAAATGTTAAAGGTTTAAAAGGTCACGACAAAGGGAAAACACTAAAGACTATTATAAAAGTTCTTGATGAACTTGGATATTATGTCGATTCAAAGGTTTTAAATTCTAAATATTTTGGTGTTCCGCAAAATAGAGAACGACTTTTTATTGTTGCATGGCTTAAAACAAAAAAATCGCCTGAAAAATTCATATTCCCTCTTGGCCTTGATAAAAATGAAAAAGTTATTTTTGACGAATCAAAACTCACTACCAATGCAAAGGCAGTTAGAGTTGGAGACATATTGTTACCAAATGTAGACAAAAAATATACAATATCTGATAAACTATTCAGCGGACACAAAAGAAGATTAATAGAACATAAGGCTAAAGGAAATGGTTTTGGATTTTCTTTATTTGATGAAAATAGCCAATATACAAGTACGATCTCTGCAAGATATTATAAAGACGGTAGCGAAATATTAATTGCTCAAAAGGGTGCTAATCCAAGGAAGTTAAGCCCAATAGAAGCAGGCCTTCTGCAAGGATATCCTATGAAAAAAGAATTTAAACTTGTTGTTTCGGATGTTCAGGCGTACAAACAATTTGGAAATAGCGTTTCAGTCCCAGTAGTAAAAACGATTGCAAAAGAAATTATCAAACAACTTTTATAGTATGAGACTTATTGACATTACACAATTAGCAAAGAGTTTAAAGGCAAGTTTTTCCAGCATAACTGAATGGAAAGAAGTTCGTATTTCAGAAGGAATAAAAACGGAGTTAACGCAAATTATTCCTGCATTAAATAAACTTGATAATCATACAGGTACAATTTCTACTGGTGGAGGCAACCTCACTATTTTTCCTTACCAATATTTTCTAATTAGTGTTTTGATTAAACCACTGGCAACAATAATGAGAGACTATAAACTTCTCTTAGACGATTTGTTAGTTGAGTGCCGAAATAATAATATTGAACTTGCAAAAGTTATTTTTAAAAAGTGTGCTGGAGAAATTGATCCTGCTGTAACTGCTTTTGATGCATTGATAGCTCAACCAAATTATGCTAATGCAAATGTTGATTTATTGGTAAAGCTGTTGACTGACGAAGAATACAGATTAAAGGCAAAGACAATAGCAAACTACAATGGTGGCCAATATAAGATGCGTGGATCAGAAGATTTTTTTGGTTCATTCTTCTTACAAGTAATTAATGTTCCCAATGCAAGTTCTGCAATACTGGGTGACATGATTTTTATATTGTCAGAGAATCCTACTCTCTATAATAAATTATGCGATGAATTAAGACCTAGTCTTCCATTTATTCTTAAGGACAGAACACTAAACAATTTCATATATTTCTGCCTGCTTAATCTAAATGCAGATAGTAAAATAGATTTTTTACTTCAATATTTACTTCCGAACACAGATCCGAAATATTACTCAATAGAAAAAGGCGATAAAAGACTTACATCAATTTTTTGGTGCTTTGACCATCTAGCAACAAGAGATGAATTGCAACAAGGAAGTAAAGTCAGGTGTTTTGAAGAACCCCTTTTCATTCAAGGCGAAAACTATTTTTATCTATCAACTGAATGGGCAAATACTGGATCATCAAGGTTGGATTATGAGAATTTTAAAGAAATCTTTAATGAAATTTATGATTCTTTTTTTAGTATTCAATTTGATAGCGGCGCTTTCTTTCTATTACCAACTAATACAAACAAGAAAATAGCAGCAGTGGAGAATATACTTACAGCAAAATTGGTTTCAATTAAAACCAAACCCTTTATCATACTTGCAGGATTATCTGGAACAGGAAAATCAAGGCTGGTAAGAACCCTTGCTTATCTGTTCAACAATATTCCAATAGATAAAAAGGAAGGGAAAAATCCACCATCAAATTTTCAACTGATTAAAGTGAAACCCAACTGGCACGATTCATCGGAGTTGCTTGGTTATGAATCACGGATAAGTGGTAAGGATCGTTTTGTGGCAACTGATTTCATTCGCTTCATTGTAAAAGCATGGCAACACCCTGACACTCCTTTTTTTCTTTGCCTTGACGAAATGAATCTTGCACCAGTTGAACAATACTTTGCGGAATATTTAAGTTCGGTGGAAACACGAAGAGTGAATGCCGGAAAAATAAAAACCGATGCCTTAATCAGCGGAAAACTAATTACAAAGTATGCTGACAAAGTAAATGGTGTGGATCCATTTTATGAATTGTGGACTGAATTAGAGCTATTCGATACTGAAATTCAAAATGATATGAAAGCAAACGGACTTGGGTTACCTTCAAATTTAGTTGTAATGGGAACAGTGAACATGGATGAAACTACACACTCTTTTAGTCGCAAAGTTTTGGACCGCGCCATGACCATTGAAATGAATGACATCAATCTTTCAGAAGGTTTAGTTGTTGACATTGACGATTGGAGTTATCCTCTAGAACCATTGGACAAAGAACTAGTACTATCAGAAAAAACACAGGGTGCAGAAGTATTTGCTGAACTGGAAGAAACAGGAAGCGAGATTATAAAGTATCTAGAAACGATAAACGAAAAACTTGAAGGTTCACCTTTTAAAATTGCATATCGAGTTCGTGATGAATTTTTGCTTTTCGCATTTAATTTTTCTTTGCTTAAAACCAAACCAGAAGACTGGAAAAACAGTGTCTTGGATGAAATGACACTAATGAAAATTTTACCACGAATTGAAGGTGATGAAGATAAAACGAAATTACTTGACGACTTGATAATCATTTTTCAGGAAAACAATTTACCGAAGTCATTAAATAAAGCAACGGAGATGGCAAACCGCAGGAGAATTTCACATTACACCTCATTCTGGTCATAATTTAGTATGGACTTATTACGTATAACAACCAATGACTATGAACTCACAGTGAGAGCTGATGGAGTAGATGCTTCATTTCGCAAAGCAGCGTTGCGTAATACATCTATTGAAAATTCAACAGCCTATTACTTTGCTGGCGAAAGCGTGGTCAAGTTTGAGCTGGCAACCAACAACAACAATGAATTAGGAAATCAGTTGACAGATTCTGTTTTTAATATTCCAACGCATCCGGTATTTTTTGAAAACAAGGATTACTATTTTGATATTGTCTTTAGAAACCAGACAGATACAGAGCCAGTTATTTATAGTTCACTTCAAGAAGTTAAAAAATCTTTTATCTCTCGGAAAGTAAACGACAAATATTTTTTGACCGGAGCAATCAATTATAGAAATGACATTGGTAAATCTGATTTTGTTATTCGGTATAAGAGAGAAGGAGTTTCAATCAGTCAGAAATTAAGTTTTGAAGTTTTCCCTGTTAAACTGGATTACAAATCAGATTACAAAAGTATCATTGCAGACATCAACAAAGAATTTTCTTCGCTCGTATTTGATGTGCTTAAAAAGACTTACACCGGATTTAAAGAAGGCAATGAATTAAACAATGAAATAATCTGGTGGGGAGTTTTCGGACAGTTATACAAAGACATTATCGGTTCTTCAAAACTGATTTTGAATAAACCGCACAATAGACTTATACGGGATAATTATTTTTTAAAGACTGACAGAATAAGAAATCTTAATTACGAATTAGAAGAAAATATTGCAGAACACAGAGAGAACACTCAAAAATATTATCGTGTTGAAAAAAAAACATTAACCACCAACACACTGGAGAATCAGTTTTTCAAGTATTCGGTTTTCTATGTGTTGCAGAAATTTATTTCAATTAAAAATAAACTGCTGAATAGTTCGGGACTGCGAATGAGTGATGAATTCAGATCAGAGTTAGAGCAAATCGAAAAGGATTTTTCGGTTATTACTCATCATCCATTCTTCAAACAGATTACGGAATTCAGAGGAATGAAACAGGAATCGCTTGTGCTGCAAAAAGCATCCGGCTACTCTTCCCTATTCCGGTCATGGATAATACTGAAAAGAGGCATTGATTTTTTAGACGGAGTAAACAAGATTGAATTAAAGAACATTGCTGATCTCTATCAAATTTGGTGTTTTATTGAAATGAAGAACATGATTCAAAATATTTTGAAAAAAAATCCGGAAGAAGTAAATCTTGCTGATATTCTTGTTAATGGTTTTACAATTCAGCTAAGTTCCGGAAAAAGTTCTAAAGTGAGTTTCAAAAAAGAAAACGGTGACTTGATTGAGCTTTTCCATGAGTTTAGATTCACCAGCAGTATTTCTGACAACTTACTTTCGCATACCGTTAATCAAGAACCTGATATTGTTTTACGAGTCACCAAAAGTGATTGGAAAGAAAATTTACAATTTACTTATTTGTTTGATGCAAAATATAGACTTGTTTCTGACGATACAGAAAACGGGAAAGACTTCCCTCCAGACGATTCAATTAATCAAATGCACCGTTATCGCGATGCAATTTTTTATCAAGACAATCAGGATAGTTTCAAACCAAAGAAGGAAGTTATTGGTGCCTATGTTTTATTTCCGAGTTCAGATGATGCGGATGAAGTAGAAAATTTATATTTTCAGAAATCTATTGTCAAAATAAACATTGGAGCTTACCCTCTTATTCCCGGTATAAAAAAAAAATACAATAGTTCATTGCTATATAAATTTTTACAAAAGATTCTTGAAGTAAAGGAAACGTTTAATATTTTGAACGAAGATGTTATTCCATTCAAAGCAATGAAGTATGAAGACCCAGATGCTTTTGTATTAGCTGGTTTTGTTTCGAATACAAATCAAAAAAAATATTTCGCATCAGGCATCGCAAAGGTTTACCACATTCCAGTACATAGGCCAAATGGTTCATTGAACACAATTAGAAATCTCGATAAGTTAAGATATTTTTGTCCAGTGATAAACGGCGTTTCCGAATATTATGAAATTACTGACATTAAAGTAATTCCAAGGCGAGATATTTTTGAAAGAACCGAAGTTGGAATGTACCGAGATGATGGGGCGTCTTATTTTGTATTCTCATTGAAAAACAGGACACTTTTACCAAATAGAATTGAAAGTGTAGTTGGTGGCAATCGTGTTTTCCGATATGCAAAATTGTCAGAACTTAGAAGTAGCCTGACAATAAATGATTTTAACAAAGCAGCACAAGAATTCAATGAATAGTCATAGCAGTTTGTATGAATGACTGAAAATCACACATGCCGACAACCGGCCAATGTTTTTATTAGAGTTTGCAAAGCCGTCTTTAAAGAATACATTGTTTTAGAAAAAATTGTCATAGGTTCAAGAAAAATTAGAAAGGCAACTTACAAGGACTACGTCATTAATACAGTACCTAATAATGACAATGGTTTCTAAGGGGATTGGGCAAATACTACTGGCTATACCATGGGTTTGGAATAAGTAGCTATTCAGTGCTCCTCAGAAACATTTTCGGTGTATCTAAATTTGGTTCTCCGCGTCAACAATTGTTTTTAAATCTGTCACTGTCGCCAAGGCAGAAACAGTTGCACTTCCGAAATGCATACAATTTGGGTTGTACTGACGGTCTTTGCATAGTTTGGGAATAAAGTCAAGGTTGTTCAAGGATTAGGCTTTATAAGGATGGGATTAAGGGTTTTTTTAATTTCCACCCGATACACATCGCTTTTGTTCCGTTGTATGCCGAAGACTTCGAATCTCCCGGGTTCGGGGATTTCTTCGATCAAATCAAAGACCTTGCAATCCGGGGGTAGGGGAGCAAAGACCAGGGTAAAATAGATTTCGGATCTGATCTTGACGGGAGTCAGTTGCGG
>VGFL01000075.1 GCA_016868915.1 Bacteroidota bacterium
ATCTGAAATGCCATCTTTGTCACCGCCCATATAGCCGCAGTATCCTACATAACGTTTTGGAAAATGATCCGAACATCGAATGTTCATAAATCGCTGCGCAACAATAGTTAATGGCAATTTAAATATAGGAACAGACTTTCTTGTTTTCCTTTTATAAAAAGATTCGAGATTTGTAGTAATAACAATCATCCCATCAAATAACTTATATATTGTATTACTATATAAACGAGAAATGACCACGCGTTTAATCCACAATTTACTCATGTAATGAAAAGGGAATTCACTCTTTTCTTGCAATAGTGGCATTCTAAGCAACCATGTAAAAACACGAACAAATACTATGGTTGAAACTTTATTTGAAACGATCAAAACTATGGTTTTTTTATTTCGCTTCTTCGATTTAAAAAGAAATGGAATAAAAAACAAATGTGCTTTTAGAAAGAAGATTAATTTTCTTAACTGACCATAATTCCAATGCCTGGCTTCAGATAGTATTTGATAATTAACACCATCAAATTCTCCGGTAAATTTCTTGAAAATATTATTTAATCCCGGTTTGGATGAGCAAACTGTTACTTCATGTCCTAATTCCACAAGTCCTCTAGAATATGAAAATATCCTGTTTGTGGCGGCCATACCAACGGGGACTGGTTCATTGGTAAAAACGATTAGATTGATCAGTTTATTTTCTTTAAACATTGCTCTTCTTTTTACTCATCAAGGCAATATTGTTTTTAGCACTAGTTAAACAACATTAAATGTGAACGTACAAAAATTTATTTAGAAAATTTCAAACCGAAAATATTTCTTCAAATCTTTTACGTACAGATTTTGTGTCATAGTTACTTAAAGCAAATTCTTTTGCATTTTTAGCAAAACTACACCTGATTTTCTCGTTATCATTTAAAAGAATAATCGCTTCCGTTAAAGCATTTAGTGAAAATTCACCAACAACTTTGGCCCAGTTGTTTTTTAAAGCGTGTTGATAAAGATAGGTTTCTTTTGGTGCAAAAAGTAGTACAGGAGTTCCTGAAATCATGTACTCTGATGCTTTGGTAGGCATTGAAAGTCTTGCAAATCGAATACTACTTTCATCAAAATCCAATGGCAAGAAGAGCAAATCAAATCTGTGAAGCAATTCTGGCATTGCCGAGTGGGAGATTGGCTTTTTTATGTAAATAAATTCCTTTAATTTTTTATTCAACTGCAGGCTATCTGTTGAATAGATATACAATTCGATGTTTCGCTTTAATTGATTTCGAATTATATCAATTGCTTGAATCAAGATGAATATACTTTTAGAATTTGCTTTCCCTATTCTACCTGTGTATAATATTTTAAAGCTTTGCTTCACATTAATGTCTGGGGATTTTTCACCATGTAGCCAATGCTCAACATCTACGGGATTGTGAAAAACATCAGATGTTTTTCCATACCTTATCTGGTATTCTTCTTTCATTCCTTCAGAAATTGTAAGAAGCTTGTATGTTGAATCAAGTACTTTTTGAAACTTACTTTCTATAGTAAGATTCCAATATTTTTTCCGAAATAAACACCTTTCAGTTATGGTTATTGGCCAATCGTCCATAATATGAATAATCAGCTTTCTCTTATTGATTTCATATAAATCATTAGTAAATTGAATTAGCTGTAATGTGCTTAATTGAGTATAAATAAATTCAGGATTGAATTCTTCAACCCAATTGATAAATTTCTCTGATAATTTATACTTCTCACATGAAAAATTTAGCCCTAACCTTTCGACAAAAACATAAAAGATACTAAGAATGGTTCTTTTAATAAATTTGGTTTTACTCAAACTTTTTAAGGAATTTGAATTCAGTTTTTCAGTTTGTTCAAAAACCTTACCTGAGCTTCTTTTGTTAATAAATGCTTTAAAAAGCAAACAAGAATCATCCTCGTCCTTTCCGAGCCTATAATAATTGGTACATTTGTTGAAATCACTTTTTTGGATTGACTTTGTAGTTGTAGCAACAGCCAATTTATCAACAGGCCAATTGTTAAACAAATTAGTTAAAGTAATTCCGCCGCCAGATTGTTTGTGGAAAGTTTCACCAATAATCAACACCTTAGTATACACGATAATTAAACAATAAAGGATGAGTCAGAAGAAGACCTTAGTAACTTTTTGACTTGAAATGAAATTAAAATATTAAACGGCAACATACAAAATATCATTGACAACATTATTCCATTTAAACCAAAGGAAAAGTGTTTTACAAAGACATAAGATAAAGGCACAAAGATCAAACTTGTTAAAAATGCAATTCTAAGCTGAAGCGAAATTCGACCTATCCCATTTACTATTTGATTATGTATTGCCATATGAGTATATAATACAACATAAACTGCATTTAAAACAAGAAAAAAAGTGGATGGTTTTACTTGATCATTAACCCAAAGATTTAAAATAAATCTAGAACAAACTAAAAATATCAGACTTGATAGTATAACAAAGAGCCAAACCTTTTTTATATAAATATATGTTTTCTTCATCCAAATGTAATCACCTTTATGAAAAGCATCTGTGTAAGCCGACCAATAAGGTGAAATGAAAATCATGAAGAATGTAGTGATGTAACCAAATAATTGAAATACAATGTTATAATCAGCAACAGAGCCTCCTCCCATTAAATGAATTAAAACTATATTTGATAGCGTGAAAATCACAATAGAGGAAACCTGCAAAAAAAAGAATTTTATACCATTCAAAAATAGAGTCTCTAGAAGACTAAAATCAAAATTCGTGATTCGAGGCCTAAGATCTCTATGATTTAAAAAATAATAAAGATTGAAAAGAAAAACCACAATCAAAGGAATTGAGCAACTTACAAGGACTAAAAAAGTGAAAGAATCAATAAATTTCAGTTCGGCGGTTTTATAAATATACAAAAAACAAATTATTAAAAAATTTGAAATAAAGGGAAATATATTCATTATATAAGATTTCTGCTCAGCTAACAAAATAAAATTTATTAATTGGAACAAGAATCTAAAAAGAAAAGAAAAAACAACAAAATAAATTAATAAACTAAAATTTGAGTTAAGCGCAGTGTGAAGCAAAACATTCCAATTTAAATATGGATTCACAACTAAAAAACAAATGGTTAAAAATAATACAAAAAAAAATATGGATATATAAGATGTAGAAACAAGTTTTTTAGTTAGAAATTGATCGTTTTTGGCATTTGCGATCGCATACTCATTTCTTAATCCATTGCCTAACCCTAAATCAAGATAAAAGATCCAATTCATAATCGAAGATATAGAAAGCCAGATGCCATAATTAGCTTTCCCAATTAAATCAAGTTGAATTGGAACCAAAAATAAACCAATAATTAAGCTAAAGCCTTTTATCAAAAAGCTTATTCTTGAATTAAAATTTACAATCTTTGATCTAGAATCCCCACTGTTTTGGTTGAATATTCTACCAAATAAACTTTTCATTTTTTTAGTGTGGAAGAAAGAAAAATGAAAGAACAAAAAATTGGGGTCATAAAAAACGGAAATGAAAATCCAGAAATTAGCAAGATTATAAAGAACGTCCAGCCACCCTTATAATTATAATATTTAGAAAGTCTTACGCTAGATTTATACAAATAAAAAAGAAATATAAACAATCCTAAATAACCAAATGTCATTAAAAAATGACCTACTCCATTTGTGCTATATAAATATACCTGATTTCTGCTATACAAAATATCTTCATGACTCCCAATGCCAAAAATAGGGCTTAACTTAACGCCTTCGAGGTTATAAATTAAACCAGCAAATCTACCTAAAGACTGAGTCCCTGTATGGCTTTTTGATTCATAGAAAACCTCTAGTTTTTCGTCAGCTTCTGAGGAGAGATCTATAATTTTATCTCCCATAAAATCCAATTGCCAGAAATAAAACCCTACCAAAATAAATACCGGAAAAAAATAAATTGAAATACGTGCCTTTCTATTTATTAAATAAAACAGGCCAACAACTAATAATAGTAAATACCCAGTGGTTGATTGTGTTGTTAAAATTGAAATAATAAGAATTATTGACCATCGATTAATTTTAAATCCTGATTTAAATAAATTAAAATATAGTGCAATACAACAAACAACACTAAAACCTCCTGGTTCCCACATAAATCCTGAATTTCTAAATTTTTCTTCAATTGGCCTGACTGTAAATATCAAGAAATGCCTATAATCTATCTGGGTAGAAAGTTGTGAGTCTAAGAAAAGAGCCTCACTTAAATTGGCACCAATCCTATATAAAAGAGGATGAGAGTAAATGCCTAGTATAAAAAATGGCAAACTGACTAATGCTAAGAAAGAAACTATTTTGGCATATATTAATATGAATTTTTCTTTTGTAAAAAAAACTACAGCGTAGCCTAATACAAATATCGCGAGAATTCTTGCATAAAATAAAGGCGTAAATTCTTTGAATTTTAAAAAAAGTAGGGTGAAATATAGCAATAAAATAATAATCAAGTTAAAAAAAACACTTGAGAATTTATTTCCTATGAGGTATGAATATATGACAATAAATAAACATATTGACAATAAAGCAATAGGGCTATTGGCTAAATCACTTGCTCTCGTGGAAAAAACTATAACACAAAAAACTAAAAATCTCAAAAAGAATGATCCTTTTTGATATTTCTGCGTATTATTTCCGAGCATAAAAGGTGTTGAATATATAATATTTGTTGTTCATGATTTATTGTTTTACTGCCAAGTCATCAATCAATTTACAAAGAAGTATTCTACATTTTCCCCCAAATCCGTCTATTTATGAAATCCGTATAACTTAAAATTATTCTAACTACCTTATCACTAACATTTACCATTGAATAATCTCCCACAATTCGAAAATTTCTATCAGAATCAGTTCCTTGTTTTCGTAATTGTTCCAAACCTTGTTCCACACGATCAGGTGACATCCCAACCATCATTACTGATCCCTCTTCCATTGCCTCAGGCCTTTCATGAGCTTCTCGAATATTTAATGCTCTAAAATTTAAAATGGATGATTCCTCAGAAATGGTCCCTGAATCCGATAAAACTGCGAATGCGTTTATTTGAAGCGCGTTGTAGTCACAAAATCCAAATGGTTTATGCCACTGTATTAAATTATTTGAAATAAAATCATCGGAATACTCACCTATCTTCTTACGAGTCCTCGGATGTGTACTAACAAAAATTGGATATTTATATTTTTCCGCTATTCGATTAAGTAAGGCTAGTAATCCATTGAAGTTTTTATCGGAATTGATGTTCTCTTCACGGTGTACAGAAACAACAAAGTATTTACCTTTTTCTATGCCTAAATCACTTAGAACCTGGGATTTTTTTATTTTCTCCATGTAATAATTTAGAACTTCTTGCATTGGACTCCCGGTTTTAATAATTTGCTCAGGGGGAAGGCCCTCCCGCAACAAATATTCTCTTGCAATACTGCTGTATGTTAGGTTGATGTCAGCAATATGATCAACAATTTTTCGGTTGGTCTCTTCTGGTACACGCTGGTCGAAGCAGCGATTACCTGCTTCCATATGAAATATAGGGATTTTGCGTTTTTTTGCAGGAATAGCACAAAGGCATGAATTAGTGTCACCTAATACTAAAAATGCGTCGGGTTGTACTTTTTCCAAAATAGGGTCTATGGCCGCAATAATAAAACCTATGGTTTGAGCGGCACTAATACCAGCAGCATTGAGAAAATAATCAGGCCTACGGATACCAAGATCTTCATAAAAAATTTCGTTAAGTTCATAGTCATAATTTTGTCCGGTATGAACAGTAATGTGCTCAATAGCTTCAGATTCGTCCAGTCTTGCCATTACGCGACTCAGGCGGATAATCTCAGGTCGTGTGCCTACGACAGTTAGTACTTTTAATTTCTTCATTTAATATTTAATGATTTTGCAATTAAGAATGGAAAGGGATTTTCATAATTATTTTTATTCTCTGCTCGTCGTGTGTAAATTTATTTTAGAAACTTGTCAAATTAGGTTATCTGTTTTTAGACCTTTTCAAAATAGGTATCAGGGTCATTTGCATCGTAATGCTCATTGATCCAGAAGATGGTGTAAAGCTCTTCGCCTCCAACATTGGTGATGTTGTGGGTGTACCAGATGGGCATATCAACAAAGCTGGGTTGGCTACCATCGAGTTCGAAGGTCATGACTTTGTTGGTGCCAATGCGGCGAAGTTCGATGGTGGCTTTGCCTTTGATCACTGCAAAACGCTCGGCTTTTCGGGTATGGAAATGGTTACCGCGGGTGATGCTGGGGACGGTGGTGCTGAAGCTGATCTGGCCTCCGCTGTTGAGTTTTACGGTTTCTACGAAACTGCCCCTGTTGTCGGTGTTGAGTTTGAGGTGGTAAGGGAAGAAACTTTCGTGGTCGAGGTAACAGAGGAAGGTGTTCCAGAGGTTACGATCGAAGGGGGTGTCGAGGTTGGGTATTTCGCCCTTTTCGAAGTAGTTGGATTTGTATGTTTCTAGTTTGTGTAGTAGTTCAGAAACTTTTATAGTTGATGTATGAGGGATTACGCGATTCGTGATTCGTAATTCGTAATTCGTAATTCGTGTGATGATGTAGGTTACCAATTCGCTGACATAGATCAATTTAACTTCGCCATCCACTTCGATTTTGGGTGTTTCGTTGTGGGTGAGTTGGTGACAGAAAGTGGCAACAACGGAGTTATAATAAGGGTGCCCGAAGGGACCGAAGACGTTGGGTATTATGAGGCCGGTGAATTGGGCATTGTTATTGAGTGCCCATTGTTCGAGGAGTTCCCGTCCTTCTTTTTTAGATTTTCCATAGAGGTTGTCGCGTTCTTCCTGGGTGGAGGAGGAGAAAAGGATGTGGGGTGTAGATTGCGTATCTTTACAAGCCTGGATGAGTTGCTTAACGAGGCCGATGTTGGTGTTGTAGATGACTTCGGGGTCGTTGTGGCGGTTCATGGCGGCGAGGTGGACGATGGCGTCGCAGGATTTTACAAAAGACTGTAGTTCCGTTACATTCTGGAAATATTCATCCTTAAACTCAACTCTTTCAAATTTGCTGGGGTGTAACCCTAATGTGTTGAAAAGATGAGTCCCCACGAAGCCTGCCTGGCCTGTAATTCCTATCTTAATCATTGGTTAATTTTAGTGTTTTAAGGGGTTTGAAGCTTTATTCGCCTATTTAAACAAAGCGTAATTAGTTACATTCAAAACTCCAATAATCACTAGGAAACCGGAAATCATCCCTTTTTGAGTCTTCTATAAGCATATCGGAAAAAATAACCATAGTTGAATCGGCCTCCAAAGCCCTAAAGCCGTTAACGTGACCTGGAGGAATAATAAGAATTTCACTGACGCTATCGTACAAGGTATGGTTTAGACTTTGTAAACATTTTGACGGATTCCGCCAATTATCTATTTTTATTAAGTTGATTTGGAAGCTGCCATTAGTGACGTAAAAGTATTTCGTCTCTAGTTTGTGGCCCTGCTAGGCACGGATAGTCGAGGTTTCCTGATGGGTGATGCAGTAGAATCGCTTGACACATTCAAAATGAAAATCATTTACAAATCGTACAAATCCTCGCTGATCTTTATGTGTATTTCCTTTGATTAATTGCATAATAAATAAACGCAAGTGACATAGCTGCTACTTGTTGGGGGTGAATTTTATCTTAAATTAAGATTGATACGTGTCACGAGTGGTTCAAAACACTAAGGTTCGTAAATGTTCGTTATGTCTTGGCTGAGGACGTCTCTGCGGATGATGGGGAGTTTCAGGAGCAGTTTTTTCATCCCCTCCACATCCAACCGTGCGGTGTTGTGTGAGGTATAGTCTGCGATTTCTGAAACTTTTGATTCTCCATCAGTGAAATATTTACCATAGTTCAAGTCGCGATTATCAGCCGGAATACGATAGTAATTACCCATATCAATGGCTTTGGCCATTTCTTCTCTGTTTACTAGAGTCTCAAAGAGTTTTTCGCCGTGGCGTGTTCCAATAATGTTTATAGGGTTGCTGGCATTATACAACTCTTTCAAAGCTATTGCAAGAACTTCTACCGTTGCCGCAGGCGCTTTTTGTACAAACATATCTCCGTTTTGTGCATTGTTAAAGGCAAACCAAACCAGCTCAACAGCGTCGTCTAATGTCATCATAAATCGTGTCATTTCAGGATCGGTAATACTTAGGCTTTTTCCTGCCTTGATCTGCTCAATAAATAGGGGGATAACCGAACCTCTTGAAGCCATCACATTGCCGTAGCGTGTGCAGGAAAAGATTTGATTTGTTCCGTTTAATCCACGGCTTTTCGCCACCATTAACTTCTCGCTCAGAGCTTTGCTCATGCCCATTGCGTTAATGGGATAAACTGCTTTATCAGTGCTCAGCAGGACAACGTTTTTTACATCGCAGTCGATGGCGCAATCGAGTACATTTTCTGCACCAATCACATTCGTTTTGACTGCTTCCATCGGAAAAAACTCACAAGAAGGCACTTGTTTTAAAGCAGCAGCCTGAAAGACGAAATCGACGCCACGCATCACCGTACTCACTGCGCTTTTATTGCGCGTGTCACCTATGTAATATTTTATTTTTTCGCTTTTATAAAATAGTCGCATGTCGTCCTGTTTCTTTTCGTCACGTGACAAAATACGGATTTCTTTAAAAAAATCATCTTTAAGAAAACGCCTCAGCACAGCGTTTCCAAAAGAGCCTGTGCCGCCTGTTATTAACAAAGTGTTGCTCATATGTAATTAATTAAAAAATAGACTTTTAAATGACTCCCCTCGTATCTACCATCGCTTTTGCTTTGGAGGCAATGCCGTGATAATCCAAACCACTATGGTCGGTTACCACCACCACAGCATGGCATTGCTGGAACAATTCATCGCTCAGGGGAGTCGAGTGGAGGGGTAAATGAGGAATCTCCGTATGCCCATCATCGGCAATCGCCGGAC
>VGFL01000076.1 GCA_016868915.1 Bacteroidota bacterium
AGTTTGCAGAAAGTTATTTCAATTTTGAAACACTACACTTCTAGTAAATCGATGGATACTATCAGTTCCAACTGCAGTAAATCTAGAATCTGTAGTTGCTGGGAATGGACCACCATGATGCATGTTATCACAAACTCGAACTCCTGTTGGTACTCCATTTTTAATTATTCTTCCAACTTTTTGGGAGAGTTTAAAAATTAAGTCTTGATTATTAACAAATTCTTCATCTGATAAAAGTATTGAAGCTGTTAATTGACCATCTAAATGATCTATGGCTGAAGCTAACTCAGCTTTAGTTGAATAATATAGAATTAATGCAAAAGGCCCGAATACTTCCTTTTGTAGTGATTTTGAATTTAAAAAACTTTCGATAGATGAAATAAGGATAGCTTGTTTTGCCATGCAAGGAACTAGGTCTCCTTTCTTTTCAATTAATTCCCCAGAACATTCCTCGAGGCGCTCTCGTTTTTTTGCTTCAAATGCATTAAAAATTTTAGGATGCAGCATTGTAAATGAAGGTTCTTCGAGTACTTTCTTTGTTAGTAAATCCACAAATTCACGTCCATCTGAATTTGTTGGCACAAAGAAAATACCTGGTTTCGTACAAAATTGTCCTGCATCATTGGTTATTGATTTTGCAAATATCGTTGACCATTTATCTAATTTTTCCTTCAAAAGCTCCGGAAAGATAAAAACTGGATTGCTACTTCCCATTTCTGCAAAAAGAGGTATAGGTTCTTCTCGTTTGTTAATTAATTCCAACAATGCGTTACCTCCTGAAAAACTCCCTGTAAATCCTACCGCCTTAACTCTTGAATCTTGAATGAGTATTTTGGCTAAATCGTAGCTATCATCAAAGAGTTGTGAAAAAATTCCTGGATGAAAATCTGTTTTGGAAATTGCTTTTTGAATAGCATTTCCAACCAAATAACTCGTCTCTGGTTGAAAAGGGTGGGCTTTTACAATTACAGGACATCCAGCAGCCAAGGCTGATACCGTATCACCACCAATAGTTGAATAAGCTAAGGGAAAGTTACTTGCCCCAAAAACCAAAACAGGTCCAATTCCGATTCTTTTTTTTATCAATTTAGGTAGTGATAAGTCTGTGTTTTCTGGTGTTTCTGATTGAATTTCCAAATAGGAGTTTGTGAGGAATGATGCGAATAAACGTAGTTGATTGATTGTTCTATTGAATTCAATAAAAAATCTATCTGTTGAAAGCCCGCTTTCTTTGCAATAAATGTGTTTTATATTTTCTTGAATTTCAATTAATTCAGCAACAATTTGTAGTAGAAGTAGACTTCTCTTTTGTGGAGTTGATTGAGCAAAGGAATCAAAAGATATTGAAGCAGATTGAAGTGCTATTTCTATTTCCTCATCTGACGCACACAAGAAATGCTCTGAGTTTTCACGATTTTTCGTCGGATCAAAGGATGAGAAATGACGAATACCTTGGTAAGAAACGGAACCTAAAATTTGATTCCCAAACATAGTGTTTTAGGCTGGTGTTACTACAAATTTATAACTTTCCATGATTTGATTCGCTAATAATTTCTTACAAGCGACATCAACTTTTTCTTCGGCAACAGCCTGATTTTCAGCCTCAATAAATAGACGAATGTGTTTTCCAATTCGAACACCTTCAATTTCTGGAAGCCCTATGTTTGTCATTGAATTACTTACTGCTTTACCTTGAGGATCTAAAAGAGCATCTAGAGGCATTATATCAATCTCGGCTTTAAACTTCATGATTTGGTTTTAAGGGTTCAAGGTTTTCAACTATCGATAAACTCAAATACAAAAGTACAATTATTGGAATCGACCAAACAATAAAAAAAGGTATTGAAATAGCAGAACTTATCAACAGTATATATTTAAATTGGTTGCCCTCCCATCGAAAATGTTTGAATTTCATGGCCATTAAAGGTATCTCTGCCAAGAGCAAAGTAGGGAAGACTATGCACAAGGCAGAGACAAAATAGGGGTTGAACAAAAAGTAATACCATGAAGTGAAAGTTTCACCCCAATTCTCAAAATTGAGTATAAAGCTTATAGGGAAAAATAGAAAAAACAGGGTATTCAAGGGCGTAGGAATACCTATAAATTTATCTGTTTGCCTTTCGTCGATGTTAAACTTTGCAAGTCGAAACAATGAAAAAAATGGGATCATTAATGCACAAAAAGGTAAATATTTAATCGATGCATCAAAGTCATTTGGAATTTCATGAAAAACAGCATTTAACCAACTTATTACTTGATAGTGAATAAAGGATACGGCATTCAAATCAGTTAAAAAAATGGTCTGTTTTCCTTGAATATATGTGACAATCATGAGCATCATAATAATTCCTGGGGCTAAACCAAATGAGACAACATCGGCTAAGGTATCGAGTTGTTTGCCAAGGTTATTTGAAATAGAAAGTAATCGAGCCAAAAACCCATCCAAAAAGTCAAAAACCATTGCTAAAAAAACCAGTAGTACAGCAAAGTCTATTCTTCCGGCGAAGCAACAAATAACACTTCCTATGCCACAAATGAAATTTGATGCTGTCATTATGTTTGGTAAATTGAAAAGAGAATGTTTTAAAATCTTCATGGGGGGAGATCAAATACGCAATTTTGATTTAAATTTACAATTGATTGGAAAAGTACACAATTTTTTAAAAATCGGTATGTTATTGTAGGTAAAACTTTCTAAATGAGATTTAAAGTAATCATACTTCTTCTTCCTTTTTATTTTTTTATTGCAAAGGGGCAAGAAAGTACAATCGCACCGAAATATTCCAATGAATTTTTAGCAATTGGTGTGGGAGCTGATGCTTTAGGAATGGGAAATGCTTTTGTGGCTCAGACATCAGGTGCCAGTGCTTCGTATTGGAATCCTGCCGGATTGATAGGCGTTAATAAGTGGTTGGAGGTTAATTTTATGCACGCCGAGTATTTTGCTGGAATTGCAAAATATGATCAATTAAGTATTGCCCATGTGATAAATGATAAAAGTGCTCTAGGTTTTACAGCTATTCGTTTTGGAGTAGACGACATTCCGAACACAACGCAACTCATTGATAACAGCGGGAATATTAACTATGATAATGTTTCATCATTTTCAGCGGGAGATTATGCATTTCTGTTTTCCTATGCTCGAAAACTACCAATAAAAGGAATGACACTAGGTGCAACGTCAAAAATAGTTTATCGTCAGGTTGGTAAATTTGCTCGTTCGTGGGGGTTTGGAATAGATGCTGGTTGGCAATACCAAGTAAATTCTCAATGGAAGCTCGGTGCAATTTTAAGAGATGCAACCTCTACCTTCAATGCATGGACATTTTCATTAGATGAAGATATTAAAAATGTGTTTCTGAACACGGGAAATGAGATTCCTAAAAATGGTTTGGAATTAACCTTGCCAAAAATGATACTTGGTGTTGCAGGTAATTTCCCTATTTCTAAAAAAGGATTTACCGCGGGTGGTGAAATAGATTTTGATATTACCACTGATGGCCGAAGAAATACGGTAATAAGTGCAAATCCTTTTTCGATTGATCCTCATGCCGGTATTCAAATTGCTTATAAAGATCTTGTCAACGTAAGAGCAGGTATTACCAATTTACAATATACGAATGAGTTGAATAATACAAAAAGGTTCAATCTTCAGCCTAATATTGGGCTTGGTATCGCGATCAAAGGCTTTTATCTAGACTATGCATTCACCGATATAGGAGATGCTTCAGTTGCCTTGTATTCGCATATTATTTCGATGAGACTGAAACTTGACAAGCCGAAAAGTCAAAAAAAATAAAATGTATTTTAGTTTCTATTGGTTCGGATGTTAAAAAAATTTACAGCTGAAAATCGCAGTATCATCGTCATATTTTTGTTTCCCTTTCCATTCCTCTAGTTTTGAGAAAACAATAGAATTCATGTCTTCCATTGATAGATTAGAGTATGTCTCAACATTTTGTATTAACCGTTCAAGCCCAAATTGTTCTCCTTCCTCATTTTCTAACTCTACAATTCCATCGGTGTAGAGTATTAAGCTTGAGTTGGGTGTAATTTTTAAATTCCCAACTTTTACTGTTGGAAGTTCATCAAGCATTCCTAAACCTGTACAACCACTTTCTAGCATCAAAATATTTTTATTTTCATACAAAATTGGGTGGTTGTGCCCCGCATTTACATACTTCAATTCCCTTGAAAAGCCGTTATAGTGTGCAATAAAAAATGTTATAAATTTTTCGCCGTGTGTGGCAAGAACTACTTTTTTGTTTAATTCTTCCATGAGGAAGGGTAATTCAAAGTTTTGATATTTCAAAACAGTCCGAATTGTAGCTTGAAAATTTGCCATTAGTAGGGCTGCCGAAATTCCTTTACCTGAAACGTCTGCAATACACATTATATATTCTTCATCTCCTAGAGGAATGAAGTCGTAATAATCGCCACCAATTGCATGACGTGGGATATACCTTGCTGAAATATCTAGTTTTTTATTTGTGGGTAATTCGGTTGGGAAAAGTAATTTTTGCATTTCTCTTGCCACTTCCAACTCCTTGTTAATACGTTCCTGGACTAAACTTTTTTTGGCTAAGGATTTATTTTCAATAGCAACAGAAATAATGTTTGATATGGTTTGAATAAATTGGAGGTTAAGAGAATCACTATTTTGAATTGATGAAATTGTTGATTTTGAAATTAAGAGGTATGAAAGAGGTTTCTCTTCATGGATAACGGGAACGACTGCCTGAAACTCATTTAAAAACTCAGAATTTGACGAGGCTAACATGGTAATTTCTTTGAATCGAATCAGTGATTTTGATAACTCATTTTGAGGGATTTTTCCTTTAATTCCAATTTTGATGAGTGTATTCCACGAATCTTGTTTCTGAATAAAAACAATTTTAGAGAAACCAAGTTGTTCCTTGAGAATAAAAGTGAAAATTCGTATCAGCTGATCTACAGGTCCATTTTCATTAATTTCTTTAGTTATTTCAAGAAGGGAATTGAGCTGAATCTCTTTCAGTTGATTCTGTTGTTCCAATAGTTGAATTTTTTTCTCAATCATGAGACAACTTATCTATTATTCCGGGTAGTTTTTTCAATGCTAGTATTTCACGAAATTTTTCTTTAGCATCTTCACAGGGACTTCCAAAATAGGTTTTACCTGCCTCAAGATTTTTCCCTATCCCGGATTGAGCATAAACAGTAACATTATCTTCAATTGTAATATTGCTAGCACAACCGGCTTGGCCCCACAGAGTAACGTGGTTTTTAATAATTACACAGCCCGCAATACCAACCCCAGCTGCCATTAAACAGTGCTCACCAATTTGTGTATCGTGACCGATATGTACTTGGTTATCGATTTTTGTTCCTTTGCCAATATACGTCATTCCTGTTACTCCAGCATCTATTGTGCACAAAGCTCCAATTTCTACATCAGATTCGATGTACACACCACCGCATGTATGCATGCGATCATATCCCGCTTCCTTTTTTTTGTAGTAAAATGCAGAATGACCAAGCACCGTATTTGGACCGATGATTACATTATTTTCAATAATTGTGTTGTCTCCAATTACTGCCCCAGCCATGATTTTACAATTTTCTCCAATCGACACATTCGAGCCCAAAAATACATTTGGAAAAATTACCGTCGAAGAATGAATATTTTGATTGATAGAATTGTACGGATCTCTCTCAGGCATGAAATAGCGAGTCAATCGATTAAATTCATCAAAAGGGGTTTGGGAAATAATAAGTGCTTTTCCCTCCGGACAAGTAACTTCTTTATTGATAATTATGGTTGTAGCGGCTGAATGTAGAGCTTTATCGTAGTATTTCGGATGGTCGACAAACAAAATATCACCATGTTCCACCTTATGAATTTCATTGATTCCCGTTATTTTGTGTTCAGGACTTCCAATGTAAGAACAAGAAATAAGCTCGCAAATTTCTGCCAATGAGTATTCTCTAGGTAATTTCATTATGAACTACTGTTTTAACAAAATTAGGGTGAAGGAGAAGGATTTTTTTAATTTCTCTAATAAGTTATCCTTTAAAGGTTGTTAATTGTTCGTTCTACAAAATGTTGAATAGAAATAATAGCTAATTTTGTAAAAAAATTAGAATCATGAAAAGTATATTCTATTTGTTTCCGGCAGTTCTATTCTTCGTTGCATGTTCTTCAGGAGAAGTTAAAGAGGTTCAAAATTATGACTTGCCAAACTCTGCTGATTCACCAGATGTGTCAAAAATATATGCAAAAGAAAAAGCAGCAGGAGATGCATTTTTAGTTAAAAACAAACAAAAGACAGGTATTAAAACGACTACTTCGGGCTTACAATATGAAGTTCTTAAGGAAGGAAGCGGTGCTAAACCAACAGCAGAAAATACAGTAAAGGTTCATTATACTGGATTTACAATTGATGGCAAAAAATTTGAAAGTTCATTAGATCAAGGAAAGCCTGTTGAATTTCCTTTAAATCGAGTAATTAAAGGGTGGACAGAAGGTTTACAATTGATGAGTAAAGGTTCAAAATATAAATTTTACATTCCAACAGAATTAGCGTATGATCGAAATGTGCAAACTGGTGGACCAATTCTGCCAGGAAGTGCACTCATTTTTGAAGTTGAGTTACTAGATTTCAAAGAAAGTGAAAAGCAAATTGGGTTGAAGTTCTTAGAACAAAATAAAAAGAAAAGCGGAGTAAAAGTTACTGCTTCAGGGTTGCAATACGAAGTGATAAAGCAAGGAGCCGGAAAAAAACCTTCAGCTTCAAATACTGTGAAAGTGCACTACACAGGAACATTGATTGATGGGACAAAATTTGATAGTTCAGTAGACCGAGGAACTCCTGCTGAATTCAGGTTGGATCAAGTAATTGCAGGATGGACAGAAGGGTTACAGTTGATGCCGGTTGGTTCAAAATTTAAATTTTATATTCCAAGTGAGTTAGCATATGGGGATAATCCGCGAGAGAGAGGTCCAATTCAGCCAGGAAGTACCTTGATTTTTGATGTTGAATTACTTGAAATTAAAAAATAATAATGAAGCAATTTTTTCTTTTCATACTGGTTTTGTTACTTACGGCATCCTGCGGAGATGATCATAAAGGAACTGTAGATAAAATTAAATTTAAAGGTGAAAAAGAAAAATTGTCTTATTCATTGGGGGTTAATCAAGCGGAAATCTATTTTAATAAAGCAAATCTGAGTCCTGAAGATTTTAATCAAAACAAAGTGATCGAAGGGTTTTCTAAAGAACTTAAGACAGAATTTGAAATTGATTCAGCTTGTATTCAAACCGTACAACTTTTCTTAGGGAATGGTCAACAAGAAATAAATGATAGATATATTGTTCAAGGGTCATATTGTATTGGAAAAATGAATGCTCAAAATTTTATGAGAATTTGGAATAAACCTGGTGCAATTGAGAAATTAGATCTTGAATTTGTTAAACGGGGATTTAAGGATGTAATTCAGAAAAAACCGTTATCGTTGACTAAAGCAGACCGATCTTTATTAATTAAAAATTTCTATGAAAAACTAGTTGAAGACTTAACTAAAGTTATGTTAGATAGTGTTCTTGTTAAGAAAAACGTTCAAAAGATTGAAAATGAACTATTAATAGAAACTATTCAGGAGGGTAATGGTGCTTCCCCTTCTGACTCTTCCGATATTGCAATAGATTTTATTCTAACAACACCTTATGGCGATACGATGGAGAATAGTTTTAAAAGATCTAAGGAGAAAAAAGAACCGGTTTTTAATGTTCAACAAATGTATGAAGGATGGTCAATTGCTTTCCCTAAATTGAAGCAAGGCGGAACGTATCGGGTTTATATTCCTTTTGATATGCATAAGGATCCGAGGTTACCATTTCCATATATAATTTATTATGTCAAGTTAAATAACGTCGGACCGAAAGGATCACTGATTAAAGCGGATAATTCCACAAACAAAAGGATTAATCCCATAAAATAGATTCGTTTAGATTATTAAGCATAAAAAAAGTCGACCAAAAAGTCGACTTTTTTTATAAGTATATCTGCTTTTTACATAGCCGCTGAATATTTTTCAGAAACTACGTCCCAATTAATAACATTAAAAAATGCTTGAACGTAATCTGGTCTTCTATTTTGATAATTTAGATAATATGCATGTTCCCACACATCCATGCAAAGGATTGGTGTTCCCGAGCATCCTTCACCCATCAATGGATTATCTTGATTTGGAGTCGAACAGATTTCTAATTTTCCATCTGTTACACACAACCAAGCCCATCCAGAACCAAAACGTGTAATTCCTGCTTGTGCAAATTTCTCTTTGAATGCATCAAACGAACCAAAAGTAGCATTGATGTCGTCAGCCAAAGCACCCGTTGGTTGACCTCCTTTGTTGGGACCCATAATTTCCCAAAACAAATTGTGATTCCAGAATCCACCGCCATTGTTTCTGACAGCTGGTTTAGCCAAGCAATTTTTCAGGATATCTTCGATGGATTTACCTTCTAAGTCTGTCCCTGCGATTGCATTATTTAAGTTTGAGATGTATGCTTGATGATGCTTCGAATGGTGTATTTCCATAGTTTTCGCATCAATGTGAGGTTCTAACGCGTCGTATGCATACGCTAATTTTGGTAATTCAAAAGACATGGTTTAATTTTTTTTATTAATAGATTTTATCAAATTTAGTCAGAAAATCCAAATTATTTGAACGTGTAACTTCTTAAAAATTAAATTAACTAAAATCCCTGTTTTTTTTAAGAAATTAAAAATAAGTATCTTTAGCCCGATAGATTTTTTCCATAGGCCACATTTAATCTTTTTAAATGACTCATATGAAATACTATATTATAAAGCAATCAGGTATCTTTTTTTCCTTTCTTTTTTATTCATTCTTTTATGTTGCTCAATGCACAAATACGTTTGAATATGGAATTGTGAA
>VGFL01000077.1 GCA_016868915.1 Bacteroidota bacterium
TTCGTAACAGCGTGTGGTAGTATAACAGCCTTAGGTTGGTGTGAGGGATTTGACAGTAATTCTGCTTCAGAGCAATGTTGGACGGTTTTGAATCTTAATAATGATTTTTCAGCGTGGAATATGAATGAAGCGTTTAATCAATTTGACGGGAATAATTGCGCTGCTTTGAATACCGATTTTAATGCTGGAGATAATGATGATTGGCTAATTTCGCCTCAATTAGTTTTGACTGGGTCAGAATTATTAAGCTTTAATTATAGTGTGATAAGTGAATTTGAACCAAATGATTTAAAAGTTAAAATTTCTACCACAGGAAATGCACCGGCAGATTTTACTACGACTTTACTTTCCTTGGATACTATTTCAAATGTAATTTATTTAGATACGAGCGTCAATTTGAGTGCATATAGCGGAAATGCGTACATCGCATTTCACGTTCCACAAGGTGGTTTGGACGGATGGATTTTGTACTTAGATCAGATATGTATTGGAGCATGCTCAGGATCACCCATTGAAAACGGCAGTATTCAAGTTTGTGAATCAAGTACTACTTTAGATTTATCAACTGTTCTTAATATTGGTCAAAGTATAGGAACTTGGAATTTACCGAGTAATCCAAATGCAATAGTAGGAAATATACTGTATTTAGACAGTATCGTTGAGGGTGAATACGCCATACAGTATCAAGTGAATAATGTTTGTCAGTCCGCCTCGGCCATTGCCACTGTTGAATTATTTGCTGAGTCTAATGCGGGAATTGACAGTTTAGTAGAATTGTGCAAGGGGCAGCCTTTTGATTTATTTGCTGCGCTTGGAGGAGATCCAGATCAGGGAGGTACCTGGTACAATCCAAGTAACCAGATAATGGCGTCTTCCAATATCGTGACGGGTAATTTTCCCGGCCAATTTAATTACGACTACATTGTTGCAAATGGTGTTTGTGCTGCGGATACTTCGAATGCGCTAATTGTTGTAGAGGATTGTATTTGGGTGGGATTGGATGAGCCAATATCAAATGAGATTTATCTGTATCCGAATCCGACAGATAAAATATTAAATGTATCGTTTTCCAACCCGATTACTAACTATTTAGTAAATATAACTGACATGAACGGGAGACTTATTTATTCTGAAGAAATCAAGAAAAACCAAGAAAAACATTTTGAAATTGATGTTGAGAAGATGTTACCAGGCGTATATTTCATGAATGTAATTGATTCCTCAAAAAGAACGGTGTTTCGTTTTATTAAAAAATAAGAATGGAGGCGAAACGAACAGAGATACATGAGCTCGGTGAATTTGGATTAATTAGTCAGTTAGAATCTTCAATTTCATTAATGAATCCTTCAAGTATCAGAGGGATTGGCGATGATGCTGCGGTTATTGATATTGGTAATGGGTTTGTACAAGTTGTCTCAACTGATATGTTGGTTGAAGGTATTCATTTTGACTTAACGTATATACCACTAAAGTACGTTGGATATAAAGCTGTCGCTGTAAATGTCTCTGATATATGCGCTATGAATGCTTTAGCTGAACAAATAACAGTATCTGTTGCACTTTCTAATCGATTTTCTGTTGAGGCAGTTGAAGAATTGTACGATGGAATCAAGATGGCTTGTTCAAATTATAAGGTTGATATAGTTGGTGGTGATACGACATCATCGCTTTCAGGTTTAGTTATTAGCATTACAGTTCTTGGGAGAGCAAAAAAAGAGGATGTTGTATATAGATCCGGCGCCAAAGCAAATGATTTAATAGTGGTCACAGGTGATTTAGGTGCGGCTTACATGGGTTTGCAAATTTTGGAGCGTGAAAAACAAATTTTTCAGGAAAATCCGCAAATTCAGCCTGATCTTGATGCGAAGGATTATATTTTACAACGTCAGATGAGGCCAGAGGCTCGAGTTGATGTCATTGGATTTTTAAAAGAATTAAATGTTCAACCTACCTCGATGATTGATATATCGGATGGACTGGCATCAGAATTATTGCACATATGCAAAAACAGTTCTGTAGGGTGTAATATATACGACGATAAAATTCCAATTGATTCTCAAACTTCATTAACAGCTCTAGAATTTGAAATCGATCCAAGCACTTGTGCATTAAATGGAGGAGAGGATTACGAATTACTTTTTACCATCAGTCAAAATGATTTCGATAAAATTAAAGGGAATCCTCATATGACTTTGATTGGTCATATTACAAACTCAGATGAAGGGAAGTATTATATTGATAAACAAGGAAGCGCTGTGGAACTCAAGGCTCAAGGGTGGGTTCATTTTGGTTAAATGAATTTATAGTTTCTCTTCTTCTTTCCCTTTTTCCTCCTTTAATTTCTTTCTGTTCGTTTTTTTTTGATCTGATTTTCCATCTTCAGATTGTTCCTTATTATTTTGTTCCTTTTTTTTATCACTCGTTATATCCTGACCAAATTCATTCCAATATTGTTCAAATATAATAATGCCTTTTTTATATTCAACTTTTGATTTTATCTGTCTATTTCTGTGGTAGTCTTCAAAAATTCCATGAGGAATTCCGGCCATATAATTTTCAATAAATTGAACGGAATCGTTTGGTAAGTAAAATGTAAAAGTTCCATTTTTTAATCCTTCTTTCCAGTTTTCTTCAAGCATTTTTTTACCATCTTCATAATACGACACACAATTCCCATTTTGTTTTCCTTTTTTGAAGTTTCGATCGTTCACAAGAATACCATCTGAATTATATTTTTTGTACGTACCATCAAGAAGTCCAAGATTATAATTTATCTCAGATTCCATTTTTCCATTCGAAAAGTAGAATTTTTGAACACCATGAAGGATTGATTCTGTTATTTCTTTTTTTGAAATGACCTTATAGTTTTCAAATGAAATTGTATCTCCATTGGGGCTTAAAAATAGACGCGAACCGTCGATTTTTCCTGCATTATAATTGGTGATTTCTTTAACAGCATTTGTTGAGTCGTAAAATAATTCAATTAAACCATCAAACTTCCCCATTATTTTTGTTCCCCTCTCTTGAATACAGCCCGATTCATAGTTTGAAATGTACTTACCATTAATATTTCCATTTTCAACCTTAATCCTAAATCTTGTTTTTTCATTATGTGAAAAACAAGACTCACATTCACCATTAAATGGTTGTTTATTGTGATCCCAGAGTATGATATTCGTTCCAGGTTCCGCAATAAGTTTTTCATCAAAATTTATTACGCCTTTTTTTCGACCGCAATCGGATACAATGTAACCCTCTGCATCAATGCTATCCTCAAAGCACTTTTTTTGGCTGAATGTCGGTTCAAAAATCAAGATAATTAAAATCCAAGTTAGTAGATTTTTCATTTTATTCGATTATTAATTTTTTTAGTTGGGTTTCTTGTTCATTCATGTAATTTGTAAATTCAAATTGAACGCAATACATTCCTGAACTTAAATTTTTCTCAAAAGTTACAATACTAGTATTGGTAAAATTAGTGCTCCAAATAACTTTTCCAAACATATCAATAATTCTTAGTTGAGGATTTTTTGCCTCGTGAGGAATAGAAAAGATACACGATTCATCTGATGAGCATGGGTTTGGAAAAATAACGATTTCTTCTTTTGGAGGGGATTTTAAAAATAATTCTCTATCGAAATCAAACATAAATAATCCTGAAATTCGATCAGAGACTAAAATTCGATTACTTGGTAAAAACGCATAAATTCCCCAGGCACCCCACATGGAAAAAATATTTTCCGGCTCATCTTCGTGTGTATCGTAAAAAGCAATTTCTAGTGGAGGATTTGAGCGTAAATCAAATATTCTCAATCCATCATTGTAGTATGCTACAAATGCGAATTCATTGGTGCAATGAATATTGTGCGCGGTTTTATCATAAGGTTCATTTTCAGTACCGAACAAATGATTAACGGTCAAACTAAAATCTGGATTTAATAGTGCCTTTTTAATTTTAGTTCCCGAAGTTTCATCGGCAAAAATATATGTTTTATTATCTGGGCATAACCATCCTTGGTGATTATATCCTTGATCCTGATAAATGGATAAATTGCTTTTGTATATGGGCTGATCGGGTTGTGAAAAATCGTAAATCCGAATGCCCTCGTATCCACAATTTAAAATTGCCAAGTTCTCTCTTACAAAAATATCGTGAACTTCAAAGAGATCTTCAGGTCCTTGCCAAACTAAGGATGGGTTTAAGGGATCTTGAAGAGAAAATACTTTTAAGGGCACTAAATTTAATTCTTGCCCGTTAAGAAACGGAGTAACAGAACACGCGTAAAGTAAGTCATTAGCCGTATCAATGAATATGTTATGAATTTTTCCAATTTCTGAATTTTGAATATCTTGAACAAGTGAGACAGAATCGGGTAAAAAAGATAAATCAATAATTTGTAAACTCCCATCACCCTCATCACCTGTTGCATATAAATAATTAGAATAATTTTTATACTCTCTTGTTATCGCTTGTGAAGAAACATACCTCCCGGGGATGAATTGAATAAATTGAAAAGAATCTGCTTCAGTCAACTGAAAAAAATGATGGCCTTCTGTTGAGCCTATTACAGCATATTCTTTTCCATTTTGTATAAATCCCCAACATCCGCTGAATCTAACTTTTGTTGAATTAGTTAGAATTGTATCCGATCGCCAATTATCAAGTAGACGACAATTTTTAAAACTTTGTCCAAAATTGTAACTAAAATTTAAAAAGAGAAAAAGAAGTAGTAGAAGAACACTAGTAAATTTCCTCATAATTCTTTTGTTTACAAACTTAAATAGAGTAAAAATCGATTTTCGTTGGGCTGGAATCACTAATTAATACGTACATAAAAATAGTCAATTTTGTTTTAATAGTAAAGCTCGATGAGCGAATTTAATTAGAGGGAGGTTGAGAATTATGGATAGCCTCTGACTGACTCAATAGCAAGGAAAGAATTTAATGATAGTTAAATAAATTAATAAAATTCTATCGTTTTCTGGTATCTAGTTTAAAGTAGTGTTACCTTTCTTTTTAGTCTATCGAAAATCGATAAGATTTTGAATCATTCAATTGATGTAACTTTGCATTGTGAAAGAAAAATTTGGCAAGGAATATAAATTGTGTAGTAAAATAGAAATCGATAAGGTTTTTACTCAGGGATTTCATATTTCTCAATTTCCACTCAAAGCATTTATCCTAAATAGTTCTGACGCGGATAATATTCCATTTAAGGTTTTAATTTCTGTACCCAAAAAAAGATTTAAGAAAGCTGCAACAAGAAATTATATAAAAAGAATTCTCCGTGAATCAATTCGAAAGAATAAATTAAATTTAGAAACGTTTTTACTTCAAAATAATCTTCAATTGGCTATATGTATCTCTTATTCATCTACCGAAGAAATAACCTATTTTGAATTGGAAGCTAAAGTTAATCGACTAATGAATAAAATAATAAATCATGTATCTGAATAAAATGAGGAGTAAAACAGCTAAAATACTATTATCGTTTCTTTTTCTAATATCCTTTTATCGGATTAGTTTTTCTCAGTCTACAGGATTTGAGGTTCTCAAAAATCTTGAAATAATGGATCAGATTTTTGAGCATCTTGAATTGTATTATGTTGATAATCCTGAAACAGGAAAGGTATCGAAGGCGGCAATTGATGCCATGTTAAAGGATTTAGATCCGTATACAGTTTATTATCATGAGTCAAATATTGAGGATTATCGACTCCTTACAACAGGTCAATATGGTGGTGTAGGCGCACAGATAATAAGAATGGGTGATTATGTTGTGATATCTGAGGTATTTGAAGGAAATCCTGCTCAAAAAAGTGGATTAATACCCGGAGATAAAGTCCTTTCTATTGAAGGAAAAAGTATGTTAAAAAAGTCTACAGATGAGGTTTCAACGGCAATGAAAGGGCCTAAAGGGACAAGTATTACAATGGAAATTGATCGTCCAAATCAAGGGAAGAAAACGTTGAATTTAACAAGAGATGAAATAAAACTTCCAGATGTTCCGTATTCCGGAATAATCAAGGATAAGGTAGGATATATTAAATTAAATTCATTCACACAAACTTCTCATTCAGATGTATTAAAAGCTTTTAAAAATTTGAAAAGTCAAGGAATGGAGCAACTCATTTTGGACTTGCGTGGCAATGGAGGCGGATTGTTAATAGAAGCAGTAAAGATTGTAAATATGTTTGTACCAAAAAATCAAACGGTTGTATCTACAAAAGGGCGGGTTCAAGAGGAGAATAAAGTTTACAAAGCATTGGACAATCCAGAAGATTTGGAAATCCCATTGGTTGTATTAATTGATGAAGGTTCAGCCTCTGCATCAGAAGTTGTTTCTGGATCTCTTCAAGATTTGGATCGCGCGGTCATTGTCGGAGAAACAAGTTTCGGAAAGGGGCTCGTCCAACGAACTTATGATTTAAAATATGGTTCAAAAGTTAAGTTGACAATTGCAAAGTATTACACTCCCTCTGGCCGTTGCGTTCAACGCTTGGAGTATTATGACAAGACAAATGGCGAGAAACCATCTGAAGTCGCAGATTCATTATTAAAAACGTTTAAAACTTCTAATGGGCGTGAAGTGATAGATGGTAGGGGTATAGAACCAGATGAAAAAGCAGGGAGGGAGTCAATGAGTAAATTTTCAAAAGCATTGATACAAAATCATATTATTTTCAATTTTGCGACAGAATACAGACAGAAAAATCTTGAAATTGAGTCCGCTGAAAAATTTAAATTATCTGATCAAGACCTTATTGATTTTAAGCAATATATGTTAAGTCAAGAATTCATCTTTTTAACTTCAGCTGAGGAACAGTTAAAAAAATTAAAAGAAATTTCAGAAAAGGAAGGAGGTTTTGAAAAAATAACGGATGACTACGATAAACTATTATCAAAATTGAGTTTCACGAAGGATGAAAATTTTGATAAATCAAAAGATGAGATTAAAATTTTATTGGAGGATGAAATTGTTTCGCGTTATTATTTTCAAAATGGAAGAATTTTGAATGGGTTTAACTCAGATAAGAGTATTTTAAAATCAATAGAGATACTTCAAAATTTAGCTCAGTACAATACGATTTTAAATAAATAGGCGTTCTCTTTAAAATCCTAAAATGCTCAATCGCTTTTGGCATCCAAAAAGTCATTTTTATATCCATTTTCTGGTATTATCTCTTTTTGCAATCGGGATCGTATGTAGTAAGGCGCTTATGTCCATAGGAATTTTATTGGGTCTATTAAATGTATTATTGGAAGGGGATTATCAAAATCTTTTGCTAAAATTAAAGATGAATCGTGCCTTTTGGTTGATTAGTGGGCTTTTTATATTGCACCTCTTGGGTTTAATCTGGACAACAAATTTAGCTGAGGGGTTTGATGATTTACGTATGAAAACCTCTTTGGTGACAGTTCCATTTATTGTTTTTGCTAAAGCGGAAGAGAGCTTGAAAGTTAGAGAGAGGATTTTAGCACTTTTATTAGCAACAATATGTTTTATTTCTTTTTTAAATGTGCTGACATTTTATCAAGTGTTTGGCTTCCGTGATTATACGGATATGCGCCAACTTTCTCTTTTTGGATCTCATATTCGGTTTAGTTTGTTAATTGCTTTTGGTATTGCTTTATCACTTTTTTATTTTGATAAGACAAGAAAATATTTTTTTTTATTTCTTGTAGCGTACTTAATTTTTTATACTTTATTGAGTCAAGTTTTAGCAGGTCTTATTGCAGTCTTCGTTGTTTTTACTGTTTATGGAGTCAAGAAGATTTCTAAAAATAGATTTAAATGGGTAGGGATATTCATACTTTCTATTGTTGTATTGGTTTTGATTTCAATCTTATTTTATTTGATAACTCCGCCTAAAAAATCGAATTTGCCTGTGAATGAAAAACAGCTGGCTTCGTTTTGGAAAAAATCATCAAAAATTGACTATTTTGGAAAGGATAATAAAAATCAACCCGTCTCTTCGACAATGATTCGATATATGCATTCTAAGGGGCTTTCGGCTGACTCAGTAGGCTCTTTAAAACTAACAAAAAATGATATTCTGGAAATTGAAAAAGGCACAGCAGACATTCGTGAGAAGACTCCAGGATTTATCGGGAAATTAAATGAAGTAAGATTTCAAATTCACATTGCAACAAATCCAAATGGGAGTACCATTCGTCAACGCATAGAATTTTGGAAAACAGGGGTTCAACTCATAGAGGATAATTTTTTTCTCGGCGTCGGTTCAGGTGATATTAAAGATGAATATAAAAGGCGGTATGAACAAAACAAGTCACTTCTTTTACCGGGAAATAGATTAGAGGCACATAATACGTTCTTGACTTTTTTTATAACTTTTGGAATATTTGGCTTTCTATATTTTCTTTATTTTCTGTTTGTTACGATACAAGAATTTTATAAAAGAGTAGACTTTTTAAGCTTTGTTTTTATACTAATAATAACGAGTTCATTTTTTACCGAGGACACACTTGAAACGCAAATGGGTATCACAATTTTTTCATTTCTTCTCAGTTTGTTCTACTTAAAAAATAATACGTTAAATGGTCGTCACAACTAATTTTAAATTCTGAAGGAAGATTATCTTTTACGTAATTTAGGTTTAACCCAGTCAGATATGTCTCCGACATAAGTTTCAATTGGAATTCGATTAAGATAAAGAAAAGTTCAGTCACCCAAGATTTTTCATTTAAATTTCAATTTGTTTGGTTAATTTTGAAAAAAAAACATGAAATTAATTTCTTTATTTATAGTATTTGTGCATGTGGTAAGTGTCAACGCACAATTACTAATGTACGAGCCGTTTGACTATACACCAAGTAATTCAAATGGTCTTTTTACGCAATCAGGTGGAATATGGTCGAATGTGAATACAGGCGACTCCATTCTCGTTT
>VGFL01000078.1 GCA_016868915.1 Bacteroidota bacterium
AATGTTCTTTTTTCTCCAAGAAATGTTCTCGCGATTCCTTTACTTTGCGCTTAAATTCTTCATTTTCTTTAATCAACTTGTCTAAATAATTTTTATTGCTCTGTAAATCGTTTATGAGATGGTCTAACTTTATCTTTTTGTCGTCAAGTAAGTTTTTGGCGGCTGAAATTAGAGTCTTATTTATACCGTTCATTTTGGCTACCTCGAAAGTAAAAGAGCTACCTGGTTGTCCCATTGAAAACTCATATTTCGGTTTCAAGGATAAAGTATCAAAAAGCATACAGCCATTGATTGAATTTTTAAGGAGATTGGCTTTTAATTTGATATTACTGTAATGAGTAGTAATTATTGCAAATACGGATTTTTTATATAACTCTTCAAAGAAAACTTCGGCCAAAGCACCCCCTAATTCTGGGTCTGATCCAGTCCCAAATTCATCTAAAAGTAAGAGCGTTTGATTATTTGAAATAGTTAAAAAGTAATTCATTCGACGTAAACGATATGAATAAGTAGATAATTCGTTTTCGATAGACTGATTGTCACCTATATCAGATAAAATCTGTTGAAAAAAACATGCTTTACTATTTTCATTTACTGGTATCAATAAACCAGACTGAAGCATAAGTTGAAGTAACCCTACCGTCTTTAATGTTATACTTTTCCCGCCTGCATTTGGACCAGAAATTACTACCATTCTTTTGTTATTACTCATTGTCATTGACTGAGATTTGGTAACTTTTCTGACCATTGAATTAGTATTGCGTAAAATAGGGTGAAATGCCTCGTGATAATCAAAACTAGTATTTTGATTTAATATTGGTAAAACGGCATTCATTTCAAGGGACAAACGACATTTTGCATTCAGAAAATCAAAATCAACCAGACATCTTTGGTAAGCCTTTATTAATTTCTGATAAATCGAAATATCACTGGTTAATTTTCTCAAAATTCTCAAAATTTCCTTACGTTCATCGTCTAACAGAAATTCCATTTCATTATTCAACGGAACATTTGAGTGAGGCTCAACATATGTAAGATTACCTGTTTTACTGGATCCATGTATATTTCCGGGTACTTTTCGCTTAAATGAAGATTGAACAGAAAGTACTCGCCTCTCATTAATAAACCCCTCGGTAACATCCCCTAAAATTTGAGCTTTTAAAAGTTTTCGAAGCTCTCGATCAAAATTTCTATTTATTTGATTGCGCAAAATTTTAATGCGCTGGCGAATCTCAAATAATTCTTTTGATGCATCGTCCTTTATTTTCCCGGACCGATCAAAAACCGAATCAATTTTTTTATTGATTTCGTAATTAATTTCACAAGATTCAATTATTCTCTCCAAGCCTGAATATTTTCCTTTGTGTGTCTCAAAAAAAGAAATAATTCGGTTTACTAAATTCGATGCAAGATAGATTCTTCGAAATCCTTCGACAGAAATTACAGCGTCATAAATCTTCAATAATTTTATCTCCGTTTTTAATTCTTCAAAATCTAACGGCGGAAAACTTTCATTTGATAATCGAATATTTTTTAATTCGTTTAGCTTGTTAAGTTCGTTTGCGACTTGTTGAAAATTATTTGATGGCCTCAAATCATTGATCTTTTGCGACGCTGATTTTTCGATAGCAAATTGTTGCAGCCATTCAATTATAACATTAAATTCTAGGTCTTTTAAAGTTTGTTCGTCGCTCGCAAACATCTATAGTTTTATTTTTGTTTCAACACTGATTTAAGTGTTTTATATCGAAGATTTATAAAATTAAACCACATGTTCGACTTGATTACTTTTATTTTACCTCATTTGAACAGTCGTTTGATTAAATAGTTCATTAAATTACCACAAGCTAACTATGTCAGTTAAAGAAAATAGAAACTTACTCGTGTGTGTATATTAAATTGAAAAATTTCATTCAAACATGCTATTTTTATCTTTTATGCACAATAGATTGAAAAAAACAACCAGTAAAGCGAATACATTTTATGTTTTACAAGAATTATATATTTTAAATGCTTTATTTTTGTAAATAAGTTGAAAAAGAAATATGAGCAACGAAAATTCACTACTACCGAATGACTCATTTACCCGAGAAAAAAAACCAAAATGGCTTAGAGTTAAACTACCTACTGGAGAAAATTTCAAAAAAGTTCGCTCACTGGTTGATGAACACAAACTTCATACGATTTGTCAAAGTGGTAACTGCCCAAATATGGGTGAATGCTGGGGCGAGGGAACTGCTACATTTATGATACTTGGAAATATTTGCACCCGTTCGTGCGGTTTTTGCGCTGTAAAGACAGGTAAACCTGATTCAGTAGATGAATTTGAACCAGGAAGGGTCGCAAACAGCGTAAAACTTATGGGCGTTAAGCATGCTGTAATCACATCAGTCGATCGTGATGATTTAAAAGATGGCGGTGCTGAAATATGGGTTCAAACCGTACGGGCAATTCGACATCAATCACCAAATACCACCTTAGAAACCTTAATTCCTGATTTTGCAGGAAAATGGGAAAACTTACAGATGATCATTGATGTTGCTCCTGAAATAGTTTCTCATAATGTAGAAACAGTAAGAAGATTAACAAAACAAGTTCGAATTCAAGCGAAATATGATCGGAGTTTAGAGGTACTTTTTAGATTGAAAAAAGGAGGAATGAGAACTAAATCTGGGCTAATGCTCGGCCTCGGAGAATCAGAACAAGAAATCATCGAAACAATGACAGATCTGCGCAGCGTCGGAGTTGATATTTTAACCCTAGGCCAATACCTCCAGCCTACTTCAAAACATTTACCGATTCAAGAATTTATTAGTCCTGAATGCTTCGAGAAATATGGGGATTTGGGAAGAGAAATGGGATTTAGATATGTTGAAAGTGGGCCATTGGTTCGTTCATCATACCATGCAGAGAGGCATATTTTTTAATTCTAAGATCATGAAATATATCCTAACAGCATCCTTTATTTTTTCAGTTGCCCTATTTTATTCTGCCGAATACGGAATTTGTATCTCTAATTTCACCACTGTTCACAAAACTACAGATAGTTCAAGTGAACAAGTAACACAATTAATTTTTGGAGATATTTATATGATTATTTCAAAATCTAAAGACAAAAAGTGGCTGTTTATCGAAAATCTCTTTGATGGCTATCAAGGTTGGATCCCAAAAGTAAACCATCGTTCCATAAGCGAAAGGACATACTTCGAAATGAAAAAAGACACCTTCCCAGTTTGTGCTGATTTGAAAGGTTTGGTCGAGTTTGAGGGGAAGAAGTTTGAAATCTCATTGGGAAGTACGCTCCCATTTTACAAAAATGGATCCCTCTTAATCGATGGGAAAAAAGGAACCTTTATTGGAAATGTAGCAACTATTCCAAGAGAATTTAGCTTAGATATTTTACTTTCAACTTCAAAATTATGTCTTGAAATCCCTTATTTATGGGGTGGGAAAAATGCATTTGGTTATGATTGTTCAGGGTTCGTTCAAACAGTTTACAAAACATTAGGTATATTCTTGCCAAGAGACTCAGGACAACAAGTTAAAATTGGAGATGAAATAAACTTTGAGAACGCTCAAACAGGTGATCTCGCTTTTTTTCACGACAATGGGAAAATTGTGCATGTAGGAATTGTTATTGAAGGCAATAAAATTATTCATGCATCAAAAAAAGTTAAAATCAATAAATTAGATCAAACAGGTATTTGGGTAGATGAAACCCAATCTTATTCCCATTATCTAAAATGTATAAAGCGAATCATTCCTTAATTATTGAATTTTTGTAACAATAATTTTACTCATTCGTATTTGCAGACATGGATTTTAAAACGTAAATTCGCACCCGTTTTATAAACTTATTATTATGGAAAACAATCTGATATTTATCCCCATCGCTTTGTCTCTTGTTGGACTTATATTTATGTTCTACAAAATGTCTTGGGTAAAAAAACAGCCTGCTGGAGATGAAAAAATGCAAGGTATTGCCAAAAGTATCAAAGAAGGCGCTATGGCCTTTCTAAGCGCTGAATACCGTTTACTGGCGATTTTCGTGGTCATTGCATCAGCCGCATTATTTGGAATATCTTTAAAAGTTGAAACAACACATTGGTTAATTGTTCCTGCATTTGTTGTGGGAGCTGTTTTCTCTGCAGTTGCGGGTAATATCGGAATGAGAATAGCAACTGATGCGAATGTCCGTACTACAGAAGCGGCTAAAACGTCACTCCCTAAAGCTTTAAATGTTTCATTTGGGGGTGGTAGTGTTATGGGTCTTGGAGTTGCTGGATTGGCTGTACTAGGGTTATCCCTCTTCTTCTTTATATTTTTGAATTATTTTCTGGGTGGAGAAACCTGGAATTATGACAAAATGACTATAATTTTAGAAGCTTTAGCTGGGTTTTCCTTGGGAGCAGAATCAATTGCTCTGTTTGCGCGAGTTGGTGGAGGTATATACACGAAAGCTGCTGATGTTGGCGCTGACTTAGTTGGAAAAGTTGAAGCTGGTATTCCAGAAGATGATCCACGAAATCCAGCAACAATTGCCGATAATGTTGGGGATAATGTTGGAGACGTTGCAGGAATGGGTGCTGACCTTTTCGGCTCTTATGTGGCTACTGTACTAGCTTCCATGGTTTTAGGAAACTACATTATTAAAGATATGGCTGAGGCAGGACAAACTCTTAAAGAGTTTGGTGGGATAGGTCCAATCCTTTTGCCTGTAATGATTGCAGGTGTTGGAATCATCGCTTCAATTATTGGAACTTTCTTAGTGAGAATTTCAAGTAACGATGCTAAAGAAAATGAAGTTCAGAAAGCTTTAAATATTGGAAATATTGCTTCAATTGTTTTATCTGCAATTACTGGATGGTTTTTGGTTGATTGGATGCTCCCTGAAACTATTCAAATGAATTTTTTCGGAGAGGGAACGCAGCCAATCCCGAGTCGTCATGTATTTTATGCAACTTTAGTGGGATTAAGCGTTGGGTATTTAATTTCCTATTTCACTGAATATTATACAGCGCTTGGTAAAAAACCAGTTTTAGGAATCGTTCAAAATTCATCCACTGGTGCGGCCACAAATATCATTGCTGGTATTGCAACCGGTATGATTTCAACTTTTTCATCAGTAATTTTATTCGCTGCAGCAATCTGGGGTTCTTACGCTTTGGCGGGATTTTATGGTGTTGCAATTGCAGCTTCAGCAATGATGGCTACAACAGCGATGCAATTAGCTATCGATGCATTTGGTCCAATTGCAGATAATGCTGGAGGAGTTGCAGAAATGAGCGAACTACCAAAAGAAGTACGTCAACGAACAGATGTTTTAGACTCAGTTGGGAATACAACAGCAGCAGTAGGTAAAGGATTTGCTATTGCTTCCGCAGCATTGACTGCTCTTGCCTTGTTTGCTGCTTATGTAACGTTTACCGGAATTGACGGAATTAATATTTTCAAAGCACCTGTTTTAGCTGCCCTATTTATTGGTGGAATGGTACCTGTTGTTTTCTCGGCATTGGCAATGAAATCAGTTGGTAGCGCAGCCATGGACATGGTTCAAGAAGTTCGTCGTCAGTTTAGGGAAATTCCTGGTATTATGGAAGGAACTGGAAAACCAGAATACGGTAAATGTGTAGAAATTTCAACCAAAGCTGCACTTCGTGAAATGATGCTTCCAGGTGCATTAACAATTGTTACTCCAATATTAATTGGCTTGGGTACAGGACTTTTATCTGGAAATTGGCCAATGGCAGCTGAGGTTTTGGGTGGATACATGGCAGGAGTTGCAGTTTCTGGAGTTCTATGGGCAATTTTTCAAAACAATGCAGGCGGCGCGTGGGATAATGCAAAAAAATCTTTTGAGGCGGGTGTAATGATTAACGGTGAAATGACATTTAAAGGTTCTGATGCTCACAAAGCTGCAGTAACGGGTGATACCGTTGGTGACCCATTCAAAGATACTTCTGGTCCATCAATGAATATTTTAATAAAACTAACATGTTTAGTTGGTTTAGTAATCGCGCCAATATTAGGTGATGGTCACGGCAGTGAGAAAAAAGCAGGTCCTACATCCTCAGCTAAATTGGAGGCTTCTCGTGGAAATGAAAATACATGTTGTAAAAAAGATAAAGCAAATGAATGCCAAAAGGATATGAAAATGAAATGTGACATGTCTAAATGTGCGAAAATGACCAAAGAGGAATGTGCTAAGATGTGTGATGAAATAGGATGCTCGAAAGAAGAAAAATCTATGTGTCTGTCTCACTATAATGAAAAAGGCCAATGGATTGATAGTGATAATAAGGCATCATGTAAATCAGAAAAAAAATAAGCTTCAAAATAAGATTTAATTAAAAATAAATTTTTCAACTCTAAAAGCAGTCCATTTGAACAACTTTTTACTTGTTTCAACCCTTTAGAATTAATTAAAGTATCTTATTCAATAATTGAAAATTTGTAAAGAATCAGTAAAATGAAAGCGCTCTTTATTTTAAGTTTTCTATTCTTAATTTCTTGCTCAGCACAAAAACACACGCTAGTATTCATAAAACATACGCCATATTGCGGTGGAGCAAAACCTACACCTGCAATGGCAAGAGGAACCGTAGTTATGGCCTCCAAATCAAAGTTCGCAATTACCAAAAAAGGTGGAAAAAAAGTTGAAAAATGGATAGTAACTGATACTTCAGGGACATGGAAGGGTAAACTTGATTGCGGTTCTTACGATATTTATCGCGCTGAAAAATTTTTGACTATTCAAGAATTAATTTCTCTATTCAAATTAGTCGATTCAGATTTTTATAAGTTTAGCGGTGAAAAATGCCTGGAGACATGGAAACTACAGCCTGACTTTTCATTCGAAGCAAACAATACAGGATCAATTCACATCGAGTTAAAAGGAAAGTGCTTTGTTGGTTTTAGTCCGTGTCTTGATTATATTGGTCCAAAAGTACAATAATATGGAATTTCTACCTAAAGAAATTGATGATTACGTATTAAAGCATACCCCAAAAGAATCTGAAATTCTACACCAAATCAATCGTGAAACGCATTTAAAAGTAATGCAACCTCGAATGTTAAGTGGTCATTTTCAAGGCCAATTACTAAAGTTTTTAGTAGAAATCATTCAGCCTAAATCTATTTTAGAAATCGGGACTTACACGGGTTATTCAGCTATTGCAATGGCAGAAGGGCTGCCAGATGACGGAATTTTAACCACCATCGATACAAATATTGAATTAGAAAAAATGATTGGCTCATTTATTAGCAAGGCTGATTTAGGAAATAAAATTATTCAGCTAACAGGAAATGCAATAGAAATTATTCCAACCTTAAATCAATCCTTTGACTTTGTATTTATTGACGCTGATAAACGAAACTATAAGAATTACCTTGATTTAGTAATTGATAAGGTTAATTCAGGTGGATACATTTTAACTGATAATGTGCTTTGGTCAGGGAAAGTAACGTTATTAAAAGACAACATGGATTTGGATACTAAATTAATTGATGAATACAACGATTACGTTCAGTCTCATCCAAAACTGAAATCTATTCTGCTTCCGGTAAGAGATGGCCTATATTTATCTCGAAAAATCTAATCCTTATATGTTTGACATTTCACGCGTAAATGCTGAAATCCCAGTTACATCCATTCCTGTAATTAATAAATGAATGTCGTGTGTTCCCTCATACGTTACAACAGATTCTAAATTAGCCATGTGACGCATCATCGAATATTCACTTGTGATTCCCATTCCTCCATGAATTTGTCGCGCCTCACGGGCAATATTTAATGCTATTTCAACATTATTTCGTTTAGCCATTGAAATTTGAGCACTCGTTGCACGACCTTCATTTCTTAGCTGGCCCAACCTAAATGTAAGTAACTGTGCCTTTGTGATTTCAGTAATCATCTCAGCTAACTTTTTTTGAATTAATTGAAATGCTCCAATTGGAACATTAAACTGAGTTCTTTCTTTTGAATATCTCAGTGCTTGGTCATAACAGTCCATTGCAGCGCCAAGTGCCCCCCATGCAATTCCATATCGCGCTGAATCCAAACAACTTAATGGAGCTCCTAATCCAGTTCTTCCTGGAAGAATATTTGTTTTTGGAACTTTTACGTTATCAAAAATCAGCTCACCGGTAGAGGAAGCTCGCAATGATAATTTACCATGCATCTCAGGTGTTGAGAACCCTTCCATTCCGCGCTCTACAAGTAATCCGTGAATTCTTCCGCTTTCATCCTTTGCCCAAACAACTGCAACATGCGCAAAAGGAGCATTAGAAATCCACATTTTAGCACCATTAAGTATAACGTAATCCCCTGAATCCTTAAAATTAGTTATCATTCCCCCAGGATTCGACCCATAATCTGGTTCAGTTAATCCGAAACAACCCATCATTTCGCCACTTGCCAATTTTGGTAAAAACTTAAGCCGTTGATCTTCTGAACCATATTTCCAAATTGGATACATCACTAGTGAAGATTGAACAGAGGCGGTAGATCGTAATCCAGAATCGCAACGCTCTAACTCCTGCATAATTAATCCATAAGAAATTTGATCCAAACCAGCACCACCGTACTCTGATGGGATATAAGGGCCGAAAGCGCCTATTTCTCCAAGGCCCGGTAAAATATGATTTGGAAAAGTTGCATTTTCGTAATGCTCATCAATAATTGGAGACATTTCTTTTTTTACCCAAGACCGGGCCGCATCTCTAACCAATTTATGTTCTTCAGATAACAAATCATCCATCTCATAATAATCAGGATGTACATATAGATCACTCTTCATTTTCTGTTTTTAAAGTACAAAATTACGCAATATTTAATTAGTC
>VGFL01000079.1 GCA_016868915.1 Bacteroidota bacterium
AGTTGAAAAATAGAAAGCGCAAGTGAAAGTATAGAAATCCAAGTGGCAAAATTAATTTTACGAGTATGTCTAGGTCTCATTTTTACAAGAAAGGTTTATAAAATTCAAGATTGAAAAGTGGTTTCGTTAACTCAGGTTTAGGGATGTTTTGATGCTCGAAATCTACTATGATTTTTTCTGTTACAGCATCCAAATTACTCGAGTAGTTTAATTGCACAGGTTTTGTTATTGTTAACCAATTTTGGATGGCTCTGTGATGAATTAAATTCAATTCCGGCAATACAGTAATTCCAATTTTTTTTAAACTAGCCGCGTTGCATTGTTGTTCGAACTGACCTTTCATTGGAATTACCAATAATTTCTTTCCTAGGTATAACGCCTCTGCAGGTAATTCGAATCCTGAACCACACAAAACACCTTCACAATTTTGAAAAGAACTCAAAAAATTCGTGTTGTCAATAGGCTGAAATTCAACATTATGTCGGGTGTAGGATTGTTTTGTGTGTTTTGAAAAAACCTGCCATTTAACATCAAAACAAGAAAGCACTTTAAAAATTGAATCATCGTGATAAGCAGGTAGATAAACCATGAAGTAATTTTCAGTTGTAGGAAGACATTCGCGAATTGATTTTCTAATAACGGGTTCAAAAATCGATTTATCATAGGATTGAAAATGAAATCCATACTTTGTTCTCGCTGGACAATAATGTTCTAAAACATAATTACCAAGAAAATCACTTTTATCGTATTTCGGCGAGGAAGGGTGGCAAACTGCTGCTTGGTGACTTAATTCAATGCACGGAACGTTTTTTAACATAGCTGACCAAGCCGAAATTGGTTCAAAGTCAGAAATAATTAGATCATATTTTTTTGCTGGAAAATCCCGAATTTCTCGAATGAAATTTGCCAATCGAAAATTTGAAATAGTTTTCCCAACGTTGATTCCTCCATTTTTTGATGTGTAAAATGTAAGTCCCTTTCTCTGATAATCAATAGTAAATTGGGTTTTAACTTGTGATTGATTTCCACTCACTAAAACATCAACATCTCCTATTTTTTGAAGAGCCGGTACGACATCCTCAGCTCTGCTTAAATGCCCATTACCAGTACCTTGAATTCCGTAAAGTATTTTCATCTCTTTTAATTGTTAGTGAGTAGGTCTTCTAGAAGGAAATTATAATTGAGATCAATATTTTGTAAACTTTTGTCGGTTATTGATTCTTCTTTTATTATAAAAGTGTTTTTCTGATGTTCATATAAATTCCATTCTTGATTATTGTATTCCAAAGCAGTTAAATTTTCAACCCAATCACCTGAATTTAAATAGGTTACCTTTTTATTGTTTTTTGCCTTGATTTCTCTGATTTTAGGTTGGTGAATGTGCCCACAAACAACATATTGATAGTCATTTTCAATTGCGATTTCAACAGCTGTATTCTCAAAATCATTCACATATTTGATAATTCCTTTGACACTGTCTTTAATCTTTTTTGAAAATGAAACTCTTCCTCTCCCAAGTCTTTGACTAATCCAATTCATAAAAGTATTAATGATGATCAGCAAATCGTACCCTTTTCCTCCGAGTTTTGCCAACCATTTTGAATGCTTCATAGTTGTATCGAAAACATCACCATGAAAAATCCAAGCTCTTCCTGTTGGAAGGTTTAGCACAAGTTTGTTTGCAATTTTAAAATTACCAAGGGTTAAACCTTTAAATTTCCGCAGCATCTCATCGTGATTTCCTGTAATATAAACTACCTCAGTTCCCTGCTCCATAAATGAAATAATAGCTTTTAGAACTCGTAAATGACTTTCTGGGAAATAACGCTTGCTGAATTGCCAGATATCGATAATATCTCCATTGAGTACTAATTTTTTCGTTGAATTGATCTTAAATAAAGTTCAAGTTCCATGGCTCGAGAACCATAAGTGCCCAGATGAACATCAGAAATAACCACTAAATCAATGTTTCTTTTTTCCATTTTTACTATTTTGTTGTCAAAGTTGCTGAGATATTTAACAATTTCATTTAAGACAATTTTATATTGTATTTATCATTTTACTAACTGAATATTAGCATTTTAACATATTGTTAGTATCCACATTTTGATGTTTAAAAGTGCCGTTGTGAGCAGGAAAAGGATTCTTCACAAAAACTTAATACAAACAGCTTTTTTAATTAGTTTTTGAATTGCAGTTTTGTAAAATGGATATTTTGAATCGTGAACTAAGTTGGCTTTCTTTTAATGAACGTGTGCTCCAAGAGGCAATGGATATAGCCAAACTTATTATCACAACAAAGACCGTGTAAGCAATTAAAAGACCCAACATTCCACCAAGAGCCATTTGATTACTCATAATCAAAATTTAAATGTTCTCAGATTACAATTAATTGAAAATTAGAATAATATCTTAATTAAAGCATATTTTTTCAAACAGAAAAAATAGTAATATCTGTAAGAAATAACAATGTTTAAAGATTTAGAAACAAAAAAGATACTAATTTGACTCGAAAAATTTCTAATAAAATTTTTACATAAAGATCAAAACATTTTCTGCCGCTTCAAGAAATATTGCAAGAGTATTTGGTTGTATCCTTCGTGAATATCTGCTGGCATGAAATCTATTCGGTTGTTGATACTGCGCATTTTCAATTCCTCAAAATAGGCAGTAACCGCTTTTTTATAGCTTTCTTTCACTTCGGCCGGTTGAATTTTCATACGCTCACCGGTTTCCATATCTACTAAATTGAACGGTCGATTGCCTAATTCAAACTCAAGCTCTTTTTTTCCATCGATAACATGAAATAGAATGACTTCGTGCTTATTATGGCGCATGTGTTCGAGCGCGCGAAATAATTCATCTACTTTTTCAGGATCATCCAATAAGTCTGAAAAAACGATGATTAAACTTCTTCGGTGTGCCAATTCTGCGATATCATGCAAGGATTGAACGATATTCGTTGCTTTTTTCTGGTTTGGATCATAAGAAATCATTCGTTTCTCCAATTCAGCATATAAAAAACGGTGATGTGCAATGGAAGATTTCGCTTGTGTATGCACATCAATTTGATCAGAAATGAGCGATAGTCCAACGGCATCTCGTTGCTTTTTCAATAACTCAATCAAACTTGCGGCAGCATATACCGAAAATTCAAACTTGGAAATCCCATCGTCCTTCGGGAAATACATAGAACTGGAATCATCAATGATAATTTGACAACGTAAATTTGTTTCCTCCTCATACTTTTTGGTAAATAATTTTTCTGTCCTACCAAATAATTTCCAATCAATGTGTCGTGTAGATTCGCCTTTATTATAGATTCTGTGCTCAGCAAATTCAACAGAAAAACCATGAAACGGACTTTTATGCAAACCTGTAATAAAACCCTCAACCACTTGTTTTGCGAGTAATTCAATATTCCCGAAGTGGGCAAGTTTGAGCCTGTTAATTTCCAATTTGTTAGATAGGTTCTACGAAAATACGCAAACAAAAAGAAAAATTATCTATTCCACTTACACAGTTCGTTGTATTTTTGGGAAAAAAAATGGAAATCACATTAGTTGGCGCAACAGGATTAGTTGGAAGTGCAGTTCTAACTCAGCTTCTTGCAGAAGAAAAAATAAAGAAAATCAACGTATTAACTCGAGAAAAAATCGATATTCCGTCGCCGAAAGTAATGAATTATGTTGTTGATTTTGAAAAGGAAGAAGATTTGAAAAACTCAATCCATGGTGCTGCGATCATTTGTTGCATTGGAACAACAAAAGCTAAAACGCCCGATGTGAAAGAATACGAGAAAATTGATCGAGATATCCCTATTCGTTTGGCGAAAATTAGTAAAAGAAACGGTATCCAACACTATCATTTAATCTCTGCAATTGGAGCCAACAAACTTTCAGCAATCAACTACAACAGAATCAAAGGTGAAGCGGAAGAAGGTGTTTTAGCGGCAGGAATTCCAACAACTCTAATCTACCGACCTGGAATGCTCATTGGAAAAAGAAATGAATCTCGTCCGGGAGAATTTATCGCTCAAAAATTGTCTTTCCTTTTCGATTTATTTATGATTGGTTCCATGCAAAAATACCATTCTGTAAAAGCGGAATACTTGGCTGATAAGATTATTAAAAAAAATTTTGATCCTAATAAAAATGAAGATGTTATCTTTTTTTACCCTTTCAATTAATTCCCAACGATTACAGAATTCCTTTTTCAGCTAAAATTTTTCGAGCGATGGATTTTCTGGCTTCACTGAACAACTCCAACCGAGAATCTTTGGAAACGAGAACATGGACAAATAAATAAGTGGAGTTCCCATTTTCAACTACGCCCATGTACCAACCAACATCAGAGCCATCTGTGAATCCCCATCCTGTTTTAGCATACAGTGTTGATTCGCCTCTCTTTTCCACCAAAAACTCTTTATTCTTAGTTTTGATAGTCTTTTTGGATAATTTCAACTCCTCATTCCACAGCCCTTTCAAAAAATCCAATTGCTGCAGAGGAGAAATACGTAAATCGCCAGATGAGCAAAACTGATCAATTCTACCACCGGTATTTTGATTTCCATAATTAAATTGAGCCATAAACTTTCTCATGTGCCTCTCACCCATTTTTCTGGCCAATTCATAAAAATATAAGACAGTAGGATTTTGACATGCCTCTATCAAATTTTGTTCTTTGTTCCGAGATTGGTTTCGATAGGTTTTTCCGTTCCATTGGAATTCGGTCAATTCATCTTTTACAGCTCCTGTTTCTAAACCAATCAAAGAATTTGGAATTTTAAAAGTTGAAGCAGGTATTAACATAGTATCTTTTTGCAACCCTTTGTATTCAATTAATTTATTCTCTTTCAAATCATACAGAAGAAAAATTCCGTTAGAAAGGTCTGAATTAAAGGATGATTTGTAACTGACCGTTTCCACTTTCATCAAAGATTTAACTGATTGTTTAGAAAATGCCTCTGAATTTTTACAACTATTTGTAACAGCCAAGGCGATAATAAATAAAAAAATTACGCTATTTTTCATACTACTTTAGAGTTAAGTTAGAACCTAATTTATCATAATCGATGCCATCAAAATTCCCAGAGGACATCATCAGCAAAACGGAATTTTCAGATACATTCTGTTTGATAAAATTCAAAACCTCCTGTGTTTTTATAGCAACCGTAATTCCACCTCCAAATCCCTCAAAAACTTGTTCCTTTGAAATGGACTCTAATTTTTTATGTGCCACAACGGACGGACTGAAATACACCAGCGCCTCGTCAGCCATCTGCATACAATTTTTATAATGTGGTAAGAATTCTTTTTTCAAGGAGGAGAACGTATGTAACTCCATGCAAGCAATCAACTTACGACAAGAAAATTGTTCTTTGACAGCTTTGGTTGTTGCTTTTAATTTTGAAGGGGAGTGCGCAAAATCTTTAAACATGATAAAATCATGGGATTCCACCACTTTCTGTAAACGTTTACCGGCACCCGTAAAATTTGACATAGAAGAAAGGAAATCACGATTCGATATCCCAATTGATTCACAAACATGCATGGCTCCCATCAAATTTTGAAGGTTATGCTCACCAAAAAGTTTTAAATCGTACGATTGTGAATTCAACTGTAAACGCGTTCCAAAATCCTTTACTTCGTAGATTGGTGTATTGTATCCAACTACTTCAACTTTATTTTTATGCTTTTCAGCTAATTTGACGATTTCTTCATCTTGCTGATTGTAAATTAACTTTCCGTTCGGTTCAATCAACTCACAGAAAACATCAAATTGAGAAACGTAGTTTTCAAAAGTTGGAAAAACATTTATGTGATCCCAAGCAATTCCGCTCAAAAGAGCCACGTCGGGTTTATACAAATGAAATTTCGGCCTTCGATCAATCGGTGAACTCAAATACTCATCACCTTCTAAAATAATCACTTTCGCATCTTCGGAAAGTTTAACCATACAATCATATCCTTCCAATTGTGCACCAACCATATAATCAACTTCCTTTCCAAGTTCACGGCAAGCATGTAAGATCATCGAGGTAATTGTTGTTTTTCCATGACTACCTCCAATTACAATCCTCATTTTATTTTTCGATTGTTCATATAGGTATTCCGGATAAGAGAATATAGGAATATTCAATTCTTTGGCACGAAGCAATTCGGGATTATCCTCACGAGCATGCATTCCGAGAATTATAGCGTCCAAATTAGAATTGATCTTTTCAGGATTCCAACCCATATCTGAAGGTAAAATCCTTTCGTTGCTTAATCTCGTTCGAGAGGGCTCGAATATCTCATCATCTGATCCAGTAACCAGATATCCTTTGCGATTTAATGCAATTGCTAAATTATGCATTGCACTCCCACCAATAGCAATGAAATGAACTTTCATGCAGTTTTATTTTTTTGTTGAACAGTTTTTCCCATCTGCAATAAGACAGAAAGAATTAAAAACCAGCAACCTATTTTTGAAAACAACAACCAATCTACTTCTTTAAATTTAGTAACTAAAAATACCGGCAAACCTATTGCAAGTAACCCACCATAATAAAACAAAGAGACTAACGAAGGTATTTCAGGAACTACCTGTTTATTTAGAAACTGCAATGCAGTGTAGGTTAAAGCAAGAATCCATACATAAGAGGGCGCATCGACCAATCCGGTTTCCTGCTTTAGACTTGAATAATAGATACAAACTGGGATTGCCGATCCCAGTTTAGCGGCAATAATTAAAGATTCATATCTTTTTAATAAATTCACAATCGAATTTACCTTAATGAGCCTTCGTTAAATTAATAAATTTGAAGAGTTTCGAACATGAAATTTTTAGTAACTCATTTACGATTAAGAATTTCAACAATAGGATTTCCCGTCATGGCTCCCGTTCGTTGCAGATTAAGAAGATGAGTTAGAGTTGGTGCAATATCAATAATTTCAATTGGTCTAAAAATATCTTGTTTTCGTATCCCTGCTCCAAACCAAATTAACGGAACATGAGAATCGTAATTGAAAGCTGAACCGTGACTTGTCCCTTGGTGGGCAGAGGGCGTATCTGTACTCTTTGGTAAATAACCTGGTTCCAATAAGTAGATGATGTCCCCGCTCCTATCAGTGCTGTAACCTCTCGCGACCATTCCAACCCAATTTTTATCTGATTTTTTCTTAAAATCATCTGTTGAAAAGACGTCTTTTACCCCTTTCCAAATTTTAATTTCATCTGAAATAAAAGTTTCAACAGCTCTTCTTGATAGACGTAAAGAATCTATCAAATTGTAATTTAAATATATGTTTTGATTTTCCTCCACCTCTACAACATCTACCTCAAATTTCTCCTTAACGCTTTTTCTTAACTGAGCCATTTTTTCATCGAGGAAGATGTATCCACCGGGTAGATTTTTGTCCATTAAATACTGCGGTACCGGAACTACCGCATGATCGGCAGTTAAAAACAATGTAAAACCATTTTTTCCAAAATTGTCTTCCAGATATGTTAACAATCTTGAAATATCTTGATCTAAACGCAAATAGAGATCTTCAATTTCAACGGAATAGGGTCCAAAAGCGTGTCCGGCAATATCTGGTGTGGAATAACTTACACAGAGAAAATCCGGTTGTTTATCGGTTCCCATATTTTCATTTGAAATAGCTTCTAATGCGAAGTTGGTAAGAAATGTATTTGCGAAGGGCGAGACCGTAAAAAGGGAAAAATCTTTCAAATCGCTACTTAGTTCCGCAAAATTGTAAGGAAATGTAGGTTCCTTTTTTGTTGATAGTAGTTCTTCATAGGGCGAATTATCTGGTCCACTTTCCGTATAACTTTCGATAGGATAAAGCGTGTTCCATGTTAACTTTAGTGCATTTTTTGGGAATTCTTTTTTGTTAAAATCCTCTACCCAAGTTGGTAACACCTTTTTATAAAAAGAACTAGTTATCATTTTTCCCGAGCTGTAATCGAACCAATAAGAACCGTCACTCAAATGACCACCGGGTAAAATTGCACCCCTATTTTTTATACTAACTGAAATAACCTTCGCTGATGGATAAGTCAATTTTAGTTGATCTGTTATCGTATACGTTTTAAGTGCTCTTGGTGAACATTTTCCTTCGTTCGAAGTGGTACCAATTGATTGGTATAAATTATCAGCAACACAATTCACTACTTTTTTAGAATTTCTAGCATACCATTCGTTTCCAACTATTCCATGATCATCCGGAGTTGTTCCAGTGAAAATTGACGCATGACCAGGACCCGTATATGTTGGAACATAATTGTAATTTGTGCTTCGGCAATTAGTTCCTTTATCCATTAATTTCCGAAATCCAGTTTGTGAAAACTTATCCTGAAACCTGTAGAGATAGTCATAGCACATCTGATCAATAACTATACCCACGATAATTTTAGGTTGTTTTGACTGAGAAAAACACAGGAAACTCGTAGAGAAAAAAATGTAAAGTATAATTCTTTTATGCATTTTTTGAAAAAATTTAAACAAAATTAATTAATTATTACTTAAACCATTTTATGCAACTTTAAAAAACTTGATAACGTCAATTGTTTATTATCTTTGTATCGCTTAATACACTAGTTAAATATGAAAAGTTTTCGATTAATTCTATCTATACTCTTCTTAGTACTGTCCTACGATTTTTTATTGGGTCAGTCTCCGATTGCAAATTTTACAGCTAATCCAACCTCTGCGTGCTCAAACGTTCCTATATCCTTCAACAGTACGTCCAACGCGAATGGGGGCCCAGCCATAACAAATTATGTATGGGATTTCG
>VGFL01000080.1 GCA_016868915.1 Bacteroidota bacterium
ATTAATAAAAGTAACCTGTTGCCCCTGACAAATCGTCAAAGAACCACCAGAACTAATCGGTAAGGTGGTGAATGATGCCGTTTGGGCAAATAATTTTCCTTGTAGACCAAATAACAAGAAAACCAATATTGTAATCGTGATATTTGAAAAGCGTTGTATATTCATTTTAAATTATCTGCTTAAATTAACGGTAAATATAATATATATTTTTTCAGAAATACCCAATTTTTAACCATTTTAAAAAAACAGCAAAATTTGAAATGTTAGTTTAAGGTTTGATATTATGTAAAAAGACTCGATCTTTATCTATCACTGATTCTAAGGAATCAAAAAACTCTTTTAAATTGCTTTCTTCGATGCAGTTTATTGGGAAAGTCAGTTGCAAATTCTCTATGTAATCAAAAAAAATCGTTTGTTGGTGAATCGAAATTTTCCTGAGACCAGTAAAATAAATCAGAATGATTTCGCGATCACCTATTAAGATTGCTTTAGTGGAGAGCCCGACACGAAATTTATTTTTTCCATAAATACTAAAAATAATTGCGTCAATCGAAAAAATAAAATAAACGGTTGCTGGAATTATTGTTTTAAAGGAAATACATAGCAAACCTATTCCCAGAAAAATCATTACACCGGCTTCAATAAAATTATAAGTTAATACTCGTCTTTTTCTTGACTGACTAACCGGTTTATTCCATTGAAACTGATTTATCTTATTTACCAAGGTGAGTGCAAACCAGCGTCGTGAGCTACGACGGATTTGAATTAAAAATATACAAGTTCCAAATATAAGAAACACTACGCTTTGATAAGGAATTTCTGAACCCGTAATTCCCAACGAGTCGATAGGAAGGTCAAAACCAGTGAAAATGGATAAAACCATCAATGGAAACGTAAAAACGAGAGTGAGGATGTTTATAAAACTATTCACTGGGGATTGCTTTCAATTTTAGCCTTAGCATTTCAATTTTACGCCTGATTAGGGCAATTTTTTTATCGACTTCTTTCCTTAATGAGTCGGCTCCTTTTGATTTAGAAAAGAAACTTAAATTTGTTTCCATCTGAATTACTTCAGCGCTCAGTTGATCTATTTGTTTTCTTACTATAGATCGTTCTTTTTGGATGAAATCAGATCTTGTTGAATCACTCGGTAAATTATCAAAACGGGCTTTAAATAGAATCAACTCCTTTTCGTTTGCATCAATATTTAGCTTGCTATAACAAGTATCCATCGCTTTCTGATACGAAGAATTTATTTCTTCTCTTTGCTTATTTGGTATATCGCCAATCAATTTAAATTCTTCGTTTATTTCTTTGAGAAGATCCAAATCAGTTTTCTTAACCCCCGTTAATGCGATATTTTCTAGTTTTTCAATCACTTGTTTTTTCAATTCTAAATTTATCAAAAGCTCGGATTCTTGTTCTTTAAATTTTTCTGCACGTGCATTAAAAAAAATATCACACACTGCTCGAAATTCTGTCCACAGTTTATTTTCATAACGCGGACCAGAATTTCCGCTATTTTTCCATTCTTTTTGTAGGCGAATTAATTTTTCTGAGGATGCTTTCCAATCCGTTGAATCTTGAATGCTCCTGGCCTGTTCAATTAATTTTCTCTTTTTATCAACCACCTCTTTTTGTTTTACTTCACTTTCCTTGAAGAAGGCTTTTTTACTTTTGAAAAATTGATCACAAGCTGCACGAAATTCATTCCAAACCTCATCATTTTCTTTTCGCGAGGCTTGCCCGATTAATTTCCAATCACTTTGTATTTTAATAATATTTTGGGAAGCCTTTTCCCATAATTTTAGCGAATTTAATTCATCTAATTTTGAATTAATGCTCAAAATTTCAGCAACCAAATCTTTCTTTTTCAACAGGTTATCTGATTGAATATTTCTCCGTTCATTATAAAACTGATTAATTTTCTCGTAAACTGATCTAACTGCATCCCAGTATTGAATTTTTAATTTCTCCCATTCATCATTATGCACAGGTCCAATTTCCTCCCACTCATTCTGTAAGGTTTTTAACGCAGACTCCATGTCCTTAACCACATTCGAATTATTCAAAGCTTCTAGTTGGTTTATGAGTGAAAATTTGAGTTGGGCATTCCGGTGGTAATCGTGATCTTTTAACTCACGATAAATCTTCATGTTATGAAAAAAAATTTCCAACATCCGTGAATAATCTCGCTGTACCTCATCCCTTTTATCCCTTGGAATATCACCTACTTTTTTCCATGTTTCGTGAATTTCTTTTTGTGCATTGTAGGCCACTCCTATATTTTCTTCATTTTCGATAACATCCTGTAAATTTGAAATTAATGACCGTTTTAGCTTTAAATTTTCTTTTTCAAGAGTGTCTCTCAATAGCTTCTGCTGATTGCGCTTATTTTTGAAGGCATCGTATAACTCATAGAACGCTTGTTTGAGAGTCGAAAAATCTTGTTTTTCGTATATTTCGCCCTCATCTGCTGCATTCAAAGAATTGACTTGATCGATACGCTCCTCTTCAAGAATAAAATCCTCAAAACGTATTTTAAGTTCTTGGGCATTACGTCCTAAATTGATTAGGTCATCCTGATTAATAAGAGTATTCAGTTCACTAATAAATGGATTTATTTCCATGACCTGTAATTTAAACTGATTGATTCATTTCAAAGTTTGATAGAGAAACCAATTGCTGCATTCTCATTTCGATGTCTGATTTTGTTATTTCCATTAATCGGGAAGTTCCAAATTTTTCAACGCTAAAAGATGCTAAGGCCGATCCTGCAACAATCGCTCTCTTCATATTTTCAAACGAAATGTCGTCTGTTGCCGCCAAGTACCCCATGAAGCCGCCTGCAAAAGTATCCCCTGCACCTGTTGGGTCGAAAACTTCCTCCAATGGAAGTGCTGGGGAAAAGAAGACCTGATTCCCTCTGAACAAAAGAGCCCCGTGCTCACCTTTTTTGATAATGAGAGTTTTCGGCCCCATTGATCGAATTATTTTAGACGCTTTCATCAAAGAATACTCATTAGACAATTGACGTGCCTCCTCATCATTTATTATAAGGACATCAACCATAGAAATAGTTTGAAACAAATCATTTCGAGCAATGTCCATCCAAAAATTCATAGTATCCATCGCTACAATTTTTGGGCGTTTATCCATACGTTCAATTACTTGCCTCTGAACAGTTGGAGATAAATTTCCCAACATCAAATAGTCCGCGTTTGAAAAAACATCTGGAACGACAGGATCAAAATGCTCTAAAACATTTAATTCTGTGATTACAGTATCTCTCGAATTCATGTCATTATGATATTTTCCAGACCAGAAAAATGTTTTTTCACCTTCTTTAATTTGAATTCCCGATGTATCAATCCCCCTCGAATTCATATTCCCCAAAACATCCAATGGAAAATCATCACCAACAACAGAAATTATCCCTTGAGAACTTACAAAAAATGAAGCCGAAAGAGTGATGAAAGTTCCAGCACCCCCAACAATTTTATCCGTTTTTCCGAACGGAGTTTCAATGGCATCAAATGCAACGCTACCTACTGTTACTAAACGCATAAAATTTTTAAAGGGATGCAAAGATAGTCCATCGAACTGAATTTTCTATGAAACAAATATTTTATTTTGAAATGAATTAATTTGCCATTTCACTCATAAACTTGATTCGCATCAAACGAAGCTCTTCCTCGGTGTAGAGGCCATCAAACTCATGGTAGGCTTCAATAATATTATCGGTCTCGGCTTCAGAAAAATAATCATAAATTTCATCTTGATTTTCCGAATCCAGAATATCGTCAAGGTAGTATTTAATATTGACACGAGTCCCAGACGCAACGATTCCCTCAATCTCATCAATGACCTCTGTCAATGTTTTACCTTGCGAACGACCAATATCTTCGAGAGGTAACTTTCTATCTATGTTTTGAATAAGTTGAACTTTCAGTCCTGATTTATTAATTAGGGATTTGATGACCATATCTTGAGGTCGTTCAATATTATTTTCGGCTACATATTTGGCAATTAAAGCCACAAAAGGCTCACCGTAACGCATCGCTTTACCAGATCCGACACCTTGAATATTGGTCAATTCTTCAAGAGATGTGGGGTAATGAAAACACATGTCTTTTAGGGACGGTTCCTGAAAAATCACAAATGGCGGAATGTTGCGTTGTTTTGAGAGCGATTTTCTCAAGTCGAGCAAGATATCATACAAAATTTCATCGAAGGCTCCTCCTTTCGAGCCTCCTGAAATAATTGGATCATCATCGTCATCGGTATTTGAAAAATCACGTTCTTTAATCAACATAAACGGTGAAGGATTTTCCAATTGTTTTCTCCCAGTTTCTGTTAATTTAATGATTCCATAACTCTCAATATCCTTTTGTATGAGGCCTGCCACGGTCACTTGCCGGATTACTGCATTCCAAAAATGCTCATCCTTATCTTTCCCAGCTCCAAACATACTCAATTTATTATGCTGGTATGATTTAATATCAGATGTAACATTTCCTGACAGGAATGAACAATAATGCTTTGCTTTTTGAGATTCATTTAATTGAACGATCGCGTTAAGGAGTAAATTGACATACTCACTTCCTTCTTTTCGCTCTTTAGGATTTCGGCAATTATCACAAAATAAATTACATCCTTTTTCATCAAATTCTTCACCAAAATAGTGCAGGATAAATTTTCGACGGCACATGGAAGTCTCAGCATAAGAAACCATCTCACCCAATAACTGTTTTCCGATTTCCTTTTCAGAAACTGGTTTATCTTGTAAAAATTTTTCTAGCTTTTCAATGTCTTTGTAACTGTAAAAAGCAATGCACTCACCTTCACCACCATCACGCCCCGCCCTTCCTGTTTCTTGGTAATAACTTTCAATAGATTTTGGAATATCGTGATGTATTACATATCGCACGTCAGGTTTGTCAATCCCCATCCCAAAGGCAATTGTTGCAACAATCACATCTATTTCTTCCATCAAAAACATATCTTGATGCCTTGCTCGAGAGGCTGAATCAAGACCGGCATGATATGGCAAGGCATTAATTCCGTTTACCTGAAGTAACTCAGCAAATTCCTCCACTTTTTTACGACTCAAACAGTAAATAATACCACTTTTACCCGCATTATTTTTGATATACTTTACAATTTGCTTTTCAACTTCGCGCTTTGGGCGAATCTCATAATATAGGTTATCTCTATTAAAAGAGGATTTAAAAACTACGGCGTCAAGCATATTGAGATTCTTCTGAATATCATATTGAACTTTTGGAGTAGCAGTTGCTGTAAGTGCGACTATCGGAACATCTGAAATACGTTCAAAAATCTCTCTTAAACGGCGATACTCGGGACGAAAATCGTGCCCCCATTCAGAAATACAATGTGCCTCATCAATAGCAAAAAAAGACACCTCTACTGAAATTAAAAAATCTATATTTTCTTGTTTAGTAAGCGATTCGGGAGCAACATAAAGCATTTTTGTTACTCCATCTCTAATATCTTTCTTGACTTTTGCAATTTCTGTTTTTGAGAGAGAGGAATTTAAAAAGTGGGCAACTGATTCATCATCACTAACATTTCGAATAGAATCCACTTGATTTTTCATTAATGCGATCAGTGGAGAAACAATAATTGCGGTACCTTTGCTAATCAAAGCAGGAAGCTGATAGCATAGAGACTTACCACCCCCTGTTGGCATGATGACAAAAGTGTTTTTTCCTGATAGAACATTTTGAATTACATTTTCTTGCGCTCCTTTAAATTGGTCAAAACCAAAATACTTTTTTAGTGATTCTTTCAAATCCATTTTTTCCTCTACCAGAATTTCACTATTTATCATTGTTAATTAAGCCGCCAAAAAAATTATATGACTATATAAATATACGTTATTTTTTCCATTTTTGGGGCTCACTACCGTTTTTTTTAGAAAGTTTGTGAAAAAACATTATTTTCAGAAAATCGAAAACGCCATAAAATTGTCTGTTTGCATTTGACTATTTTTTACTTTTAATTTAGGTAAATAGATTCAAACTTAAAATTCTCGAAAATATTCGGTAAAAATTCCCTTAAGCTATAATCCAAGATATCATAAGAGCTCAGAGTTTCCCAAAATACTATGGAGAATACTCGGGTGTCTATGTTGCAACTCGTGATTCAGAACTTCAACAGATGGATGATCTTTTCTAAATGAATAACGATCGGGTTTCCCCGCTTTTTATTTTCTCCTTCTTTTATCAAGCCACGGTGGTATTGGCTTTTTGTGTGTGTTTTCCCCCAATAATTTTGAGGATAAATCAGGTCTCTTGGCTTTTTCTAATCGTTGCTTAATCCACTCGTGATTTTCTCGCTTATACCAGAAGAAGAAACGATTTTGGTTTTGTTTTTCTTCTTTTGTTTTTGCGGTTTTAACTGGTTTCAGCGTGTAGGGATGAACTCCAGTGTAATAAATTACCTCAGCAACGGTCATTGGAGTTGGTGTAAAATCCTGAACTTGCTCAAGCTGGAACCCCATATCCTTTGTCTCCGCAGCCAAATTGGCCATGTCTTCTTCTTCACAGCCCGGGTGAGAGGAAATGAAATATGGAACCAAAGGTTGATTTAATTTGTGTTTCGCAGAAATCTTATCGTATTTCTCTTTGAACTTATGAAAATACTTAAAGGATGGTTTTCGCATTACGCGCAAAGTATCATCTGAGGTATGTTCCGGAGCTACTTTCAATCGCCCACTAATATGATGTTTTACAAGTTGTTCGATGTATTCGTCGTGATTTCCATCTTCGTTATTTTTATTGAAATCATCCACAAGCAAATCATAACGAATTCCGCTGCCAACAAAAGCTTTTTTCACCTTTGGATTTGCATCCACCTTCTTATATAATTCTGTCATTGGCTTGTGCGATGTATCCAAATTGTTACAAATGACAGGATGAATGCAACTTGGTGAAGTGCAACGCGCACAAATGGCTTCGTCTTTTCCTTTCATTTTATACATGTTGGCAGAAGGCCCTCCTAAATCTGAAATATATCCTTTAAATTCTGGATGATTCACCACCTCTTCCACCTCAGCTAAAATAGATTTCTCACTGCGAGAAGCTATGAACTTACCCTGGTGAGCCGAAATAGTACAGAAACTACAACCGCCGAAACACCCGCGGTGCATATTTATAGAGAATTTAATCATTTCATATGCTGGTATGACTCCTCGTTTCTTATATTTCGGGTGCGGAAGACGGGTATACGGCAGGTCAAAGGAACGGTCAATTTCTTTTTCATCCATCGTTACATATGGAGGGTTAATTACTAACGTTTTATCTCCTACATGCTGTATAATGCGATTGGCTTCCCATTTATTTGATTCAATCTCAACAATTTTAAAATTTGACGCATACTTAATTTTATCTTTTAAACACTCCTCATGACTAGCTAATTCAATGGTTTCCCAATTTTTATTTTTAGGTAATTTTATTTGTTTATCTTGCAAGAAGGCAATCTGAGGAATCGTTTTGACGTGATTAAATGGGATCCCTTTTTTTAGAAGATTCAATAATTCTCGAAGTGGTTGATCTCCCATACCGTAGACCAAAGCATCCGCCCCTGAGTCAACTAAAATTGATGGCATAAGTTTATCTTTCCAGTAGTCGTAATGAGTAACCCGTCTCAGAGAGGCTTCAATTCCACCAATCAAAACTGGAACATCCGGAAAAAGTTTTTTTAGAATTTTAGTGTAAACTGTTGTCGCATAATCTGGGCGAAATCCAGATACTCCTCCAGGAGTGTATGCATCTGTAGAACGCAAGCGCTTACCAGCGGTGTAATGATTTACCATTGAATCCATGCAGCCTCCAGTTACACCAAAAAATAAACGGGGTTTACCCAACTTTTTAAAATCACGTAAATCGTCTTTCCAATTGGGTTGCGCTACAATACCTATTCGTAACCCTTCATCCTCAATTATTCTACCAATAACAGATGTACCGAATGCGGGATGATCTATGTAAGCATCGCCAGAGATAAGAATAACGTCAAATTCTTCCCAACTGCGCCTTTCCGCCTCCTTTAGTGACAATGGTAACCAATCCGACAAGGGTCTTTCCTTCAACATTACGTAAAATTATTTAAAAATAAACAACCGAGACCCAAGGTTATGAAAAATAGATTTTTTTCATCTATCCTTATTTCATTCTTACACGTATTATTTGAAAAAAAACCCTGAGCTTCCAAGTAAACGGATACTTATATGTGACTCCCGGTTTTTTTCGGGTTGCTTTCGGTATTTAATAAGTATCTCTAAAAAGTAATCTGTTTTTATTTGAGCAATTTTATGCTGTCTTCCATTGGATTTTTCGCCAATTTACACATAAACATTTCATGGTAGCCAACTGGAATTTTAAAAACATTGTTAAGAGGTATATCCAGAAGATAGGCCCACAAACAACGTATAACACCTGCGTGAGTAACAATTAAAATACTTTGGTAATTTTTTTGTCTCAGGTCGTCAAAAAATAGCTTCACTCGCTGAAATAATTCTTGTAAACTTTCACCGTTGGGAACCTTGATGTTCACAAAGTCATTCATCCAATGGTTCAACTCAGTTTGATTTATTTCATTCCAATCTTTATTTTCCCAATCGCCAAAGTTCAATTCATGCAAAGAATTATGAAAGGCGACGTTTGGGTACTGAA
>VGFL01000081.1 GCA_016868915.1 Bacteroidota bacterium
GGCGAAGTTATACCGATCACTTAGTCCTCTAACAATTACGAATCTATTGTCTTGTATACTAGCTCCACTAATTCTTTTAAAAATATCTGAAGCTTTTGAATCAGGGGTTTTCTTGAAATTTTCTGCAGTTGTACCATCCATTATTGTAGCACTATTGCGCTGCATTCGAATTAATTCATTAACCGATTCTTTGTTTTTCTCCACACTTATTTTAAAATCCTTTAATGTTTTAATAGAACTTTTAAATTGAAAATCAATTTTAGTGGTTTCGTTTGCATTTATAGTAATGTTTCTAAGGGTGTCAGAGCCCATTTCATCTACACTACATGTGATGGTATAAACTCCGGCTTTCACTCCTTGAATGGTAAAGGATCCGGTACTATCCGTAAATCCTCCTTTGTTAATCCCTTCTATTTTAATACGTGCCATCTCGATTTTGTCGCCTGTGGTCTTATTGGAAACAACCCCGCTTAATACACCAAATTGAGAGAAGATTCCAAAAGAGACACTTAGAAAAGAAAGGGAAAGTAAAAGGGTTTTCATCCTATAAATATTTCACTTGCAAAGTAACCTGTCCTAAGTAACAAAGGGGTTAAGGAAACATTAAAATATTATTAAGCCAAGTTAATGATTTCTTAACATTAGAAATAAAATACTTTTGTAATTCATGCGAGCCATTATTTCTTTCTATTTTAGCAGTTGAAAAAAATTCATAAAATTGAAATCACTTCTTAATAAAACAGCACTAATTTGTGGAAGCACACAAGGAATTGGTAAAGCAAGTGCAATTAAAATCGCCGAAATGGGCGCAACCATTTGTCTCATTGCACGAAACGAGGAGAAATTAAAACAAACATTACTTGAATTGCCAAATGACAGTGGTCAAAAGCACCATTATTTAGTCGCCGATTTTTCTAAACCTCATAAATTAAAAGAAATAATCTCGAACTATATTCAAGAAGGAAATACAATTAATATCCTTTTAAACAATACTGGCGGACCAAAAAGTGGCCCGATCATTCAAGCGGAAATTGAAGAATTTACAAATACGTTTAACCAACATTTAATTTGTAATCACATACTCGTTCAAGCTTGCTATCAGGGAATGATTGAATCAGGCTATGGAAGAATCATAAATGTAATTTCAACTTCCGTTAAACAACCCTTACCGAATCTCGGAGTTTCAAATACTATTCGAGGGGCTGTTGCAAGTTGGAGTAAGACTTTAGCAAATGAATTGGGGCAATATGGAATTACGGTAAATAATATTTTGCCTGGCGCTACAAATACAATTAGACTACAAGGAATCGCAGAGGCAAAATCTGAAAAAACTGGTGAAAGTATAAAAGATATCTTTGAGGAGATGGCAGAAGAGTCGCCGATGAAACGAATTGCCCAACCAGAAGAAGTCGCTGCAGCTATTGCATTTTTAATTTCTCCGGATGCATCCTATATAAATGGTGTAAACTTGCCGGTAGATGGAGGAAGAACAAAATCGCTTTAACGTAAACTGATTTTTCGACCAGCAATTTCAAGCTGATCTCCTTTAACAAGTTTTGCTCTACGTCTAAATTCTACTTCTCCATTTCGAATAACTTCACCTTCATCTACGATAAATTTTGCATGACCACCTGTTTCTGCCACTCCAATAGCTTTTAATAAGGCCATCAACTCGATATAATCTCCCTCAATTGTGAAAGTTTCATTTTTCATCAAAGCAAAGTTAATTCGATTCTAACGCTTTCCAAAGGATTCATCTATCTTTGTTCAAAAGTAGCACAATGATTTTATACAATGTTACCGTAAGTCTAGATCCTAACATAGAACATGAATGGTTGCAGTGGATGCGAAGTAAACATATTCCTGATATTCTTGATACAGGATGTTTCAGAGAAAGTCGCCTGTCTCGAATTCACGGTGAAGAAGAGGGAGGAGTTACGTATTCAGTTATGTATGTAAGCCCTTCGCAAGAAATGATGGATGAATACCAAGAAAAACACGCCCCAGCACTACAAAAAGAACACAGCGCTAAATACGAAGGAAAATTTGCCGCATTCAGAACTTTTCTTACAATAATTGAAGAATTTCATGCAAAAGGTTGAGCCCAAAAAACGACTGGGACAACATTTCCTGAAGGATAAAGGAATTTGTGAAAAAATTGCAAATCTTTACAGGAGTCATGAAATTGCTCCAAAAATCATAGAAATTGGTCCTGGAATGGGCGCTTTAACCGAATATTTATTAAAGAGAACCGAGCTCGATACCTGGTGTATGGAAGTCGATGATGAATCCGTTCGCTTTCTTGACATACATTTTCCCCAACTCAAGGGGAAAGTTATTTTTGGTGACTTTTTACGAGAAGATTTGTCCAAAATAACTGAAGGGAATAAAATTGGAATAATAGGAAATTTCCCGTACAATATCTCATCTCAAATTTTATTTAAATGTCTTGAATATCGTAATCAAATACCTGAAATTGTTGGTATGTTTCAAAAGGAGGTTGCAGAACGCGTGGCCGAAAAACCGGGTTCAAAGCAATATGGAATTCTAAGTGTTCTTCTTCAATCTTTTTATGATATTCAATATTGTTTTACGGTGGACGAACACGTTTTTAATCCTCCTCCAAAAGTAAAGTCTGCGGTTATTCGTTGCGTGAGAAATAAGCGAGAAACTTTGGGTTGTGATGAAAAATTATTCATTCAAGTTGTAAAAACAGCCTTTAATCAACGCAGAAAAACACTTCGAAACGCGCTGAAACCTATTATTCAACAAGCTGATTTGCCTTTTCTCGATTTACGTGCGGAGCGACTATCCGTTGAGGATTTTATAGAATTAACAATTAGTGTATCACGTGTATTTGATTTAAAGCGTTAGTTTTCCTCAGCGATACACTACTTATTGATAATTTATTTGTGTAAAAAAAATCAAGTTAATGTATCTAAACATTAATAACGACGACAATGCATATTATGAATTAAAGAAATAATACCCACACTTGAAACACTTCTTTCGCACACAGGGATACAAGTAATAAGACCGCTCCAATTTGTATTCTAAAAATTTTTAATTAATTCAGAAAATCTTGAAAGAAGGCGAGTCTAAACTTTTTTTACCTTAAAGGAATTTCTCTACATTTGCGTTAATGAGTGATGCGAGAACAACAATTGGGAGAAGAGAATGGGCTTCAATTCCAGAATTTGGGCTAATAAATGTTAAGGTAAAAATCGACACTGGCGCCTATTCATCAAGTATTCACGCATCATTAATCGAAGAAAAAAACGGCATTCTTTATGTTATTTTTCTTGACCCAACCCATCCAAATTTTCAAAATACCTCATACTCATTTAAAAAATTCAGGATAAAAAAAGTCAAAAGTTCAAACGGTATAATTCAAGAACGCTATTTTATCAAAACAAAAATTTTTTTAGGAAAATGTAAAATATCGACTGAGATTTCAATCACACAAAGAAACGGGATGCGCTACCCTATTCTAATAGGCAGAAAACTTTTAAATAATAGGTTTATAATAGATACAAGCTTGAAATATACTTTAAATACTAATTCATGAAAATTGGAATACTATCTAGAAATCCTAATCTATATTCAACGCGTAGATTATTTGAGGCAGCAACAAACAGGGGTCACGAAGCACATATAATTGACCATCTAAAATGTAATATTGAAATTGAACAAAAAGGACCTGCACTTTATTATGGGGAGGATTATTTAACCGGGTTTGATGCTGTAATTCCCCGCATTGGAGCGTCAGTTACCTTCTTCGGTACAGCAGTAGTTAGACAGTTTGAAATGATGAACGTGTTTACCGCAGTAAATTCTAGAGGAATAATTCATTCCAGAGATAAATTGCGCTGTTTACAAGTTCTTTCGAAAGAGGGAATCGGGTTACCAAAAACTGTTTTTACAAATTATTCAAAAAATGTAAAACATGTGGTTGAATCAGCAGGAGGGGCGCCTGTAGTGCTAAAATTACTTGAAGGGACTCAAGGATTAGGAGTTGTTTTAGCGGAAAATATGAATGCTGCGCAATCTGTATTAGAAGCATTTAATGGGCTCAAGGCAAGAGTAATTGTACAAGAATTTATAAAGGAAGCCAAAGGTGCTGACATTCGTGCTTTTGTTGTAGACGGTGAGGTTGTTGGGGCAATGAAAAGACAGGGAAAGCCGGGGGAATTTAGATCAAATTTGCATAGAGGTGGCGTTTCAGAAATGATTGAATTGTCCGTTGAGGAAAAATATACTGCAATAATGGCTGCGAAAGCTGTTGGACTTGGTATCGCCGGAGTAGACCTACTTCAATCAGGGCGCGGGCCTTTAGTATTAGAGGTTAATTCATCTCCGGGACTGGAGGGAATAGAAAAAACAACAAAAAAAGATATTGCCGATAAAATTATCCAATATATTGAAAGAAATGTCAACCGGTAAAAGTTATAAAAAACTTACTATTTTAGGAAAAGAAATTTCTCCAGGAAGAGGACTTCAATTAAATTTGGATGTTGCGCGTCTTCACACAAGAACACCAATTCAAGTACCAGTTATAGTTGAAAGAGCAAAAGAAGATGGCCCAGTTGTATTATTAATGGCTGGCCTTCATGGCGATGAAATTAATGGAATTGAAATCATAAGGAGATTCATTAGAAAAAAACTTCATAAACCTTCTCGGGGTACAATTATTTGTTTACCTGTATTTAATATATTTGGTTTTCTCAATGTTCAAAGGGAGCTTCCAGACGGAAGAGACTTAAACAGAAGTTTCCCAGGAACTGCGTCTGGTTCTTTGGCCAGTCAATTTGCCTATCATTTTATGAAAGAAATAGCGCCGCACTGCGATTATATTATTGATTTTCATACCGGAGCGGCTCGTCGAAATAATTTTCCTCAAATAAGGTGTGTAATCAGTGATAACGAAAGTATGAAATTGGCACGTATTTTTAATCCGCCTTTTATTTTAAATTCATCGTTAATTCCAAAGACTATTCGAGAATCAATGATTAAAATGAAAAAAAAAATATTGCTGTTCGAAGGGGGCATGGCCAATGATTTGGAGGATATGATAATAGAGGAAGGACTAAATGGAACAAAAAGAATTCTTTCTCACCTTGGAATGCGCAATTATAAGGTTGACTTCACAAAAGATCGAGATCCAATAATTCTTCAGGATTCCAAATGGTTGAGAGCTCCTAATTCTGGAATGTTTCAATCGATAGTAAAAAATGGTGCTTTTGTAGAGAAGAATGAAATATTAGCAGTTGTAACTGACCCTTATGGAAATTTCGAAAAAAAAATAAAAGCAAGTAGCCCCGGTTATGTTATTTGTGTTAATAAATCGCCTGTTGTATACAAGGGCGATGCTATTTTGCATATCGCAAGAGCTATAAATACTAATTTTTATTAGACTATCTAACTTATTTTTGGGAAAAATTTTGTTTTGTACTTAAGATAACGGGAAGTAAGGCCAAAGACGAATATGGCAATCGCAAAAATGATCAAAGGAAATGATATTGCTATTATTCCTTTTGAGAAAATAAGTTGAAGAAAGAAAATAAACCAAATACTTGATAAGGTCGAAATAATTCCTGGGTATTCGTTTTTCCACACTATTTTAAAACTAAATTTAACTTTCGGCCGTCTCATCATCTTTAGCGCTGGGAGAAACATATTTGTACTTTTGGCCCAAATAATATATTCTTCTCCAAATTTCTTTTTCAAAAAATTATTCTCCAATTTCATTATTGGAATGTAAAGAATAAAAAAGAAACAACACCCCAAAAATAAAAACCAAAGGTTTCCAATCAAAACCAATATCCCATTCCAAATCAAAAAATTCCCAAGATAAAGCGGGTGTCTGACAATTGAATATAATCCTGTTGTATTCAATTCTTCAGCAACTTGATTGTGTCTATTTTGGCCAGAGGTATGAACGCCGCGATAACCGATTACTAATGCCCTTGATAAATGCCCTAAAAAAATTAAAAAAGAAAAAAGAAATATATGAATACTTTTTCCCAAAAATCCCTCTATAAAACTAGTCGAATGATAATTATAAATAACAATTATTGCCAGGGAAACAAGAATAAGCGGTAACTGTCCCCTATATCTAAAAAGTTGTTTTGCTATATTTTCGTTGAATCTTTTCATATTTCATTAAAAATATATATATTGTCTATTAAATAGACTACTATTTTTTTCAAAAATATGAAAACTCAATTTGAAATCGAATTTCTCCTAAAAACTTCACCAAAAGTATTGGAGGATAAACTTACTACCCCTTCAGGTTTGGGAGAGTGGTTTGCGGATAAAGTAACTGTCAATGGAAATATATACGATTTCTACTGGAATGGTTCATCTGAAAAAGCTGAATTAAGATTTGTAAAACCAGGTTCTAAAATACAATTTAAATGGTTAAATGATGAAGGGGTCGATTATTTTTTTGAAATGCATTATTCGATTGATACATTAACCAACATTGTTGCACTTAAAATAACCGACTTTGCCGAAGAAGACGATTTGGAGGAAAGTAAATTAGTTTGGGAAAAAAGTGTACAAGATTTGATTCGTCTTCTTGGCGCTGAGCTTACTTAATATGTACTGAATTTATAAAATTCAACCACTCTGTTGCCTGTTGTTTATTTAAAACACGAGGCATTTTATTTTGAGCTCCCAATTTATTTAACGACTTCATAAAATTAAATACCCCCCCTTTCGGAATATAGGTAAGTATCGGACGATTTAAAGCATGTTTTCGAACATAGGCGTAATCATCATTTAAAAAACAAATTTTCTGATCAATTAATTCAATGAGTTTTGACGCCTCTATATTTTCTTGTTCCTCCATATACCATTGATGAATTTGACCCTCGTGATTAGGAATAATTGTATACTCTGCATAACGGAGACTTAGATTCTCAAAAGTTTCTTTGACGGCTTGATTCAGATTATCTAAAGTTAAATGCTCTCCACATATATTTAGTGTCTGTTTAATTCTTCCGGAAATAATAATTCTCATTTCATTTTTATCAATAAACCGGATTAAATCTCCTAAAATATACCTCCATAGCCCAGAATTAGTCGATATAACAATGGCATAGTCCTTATTTTCCTCAATTTCGTCTATGGTCAATGCTTTATATCTATTAATTAAATCTCCATTGGTATCAAAATAACCTTTATTAAAAGGAATGAACTCAAAGAAAATTCCTCGGTTTAATAATAATTTCATACCAATCAGATCAATCCTGTCTTGATATGCAAAATATCCTTCACTTGCCAAATATGTATCTAAAAATACGAGCGGAGTTTGACATAAATTTTCTAACCTTCTTTTATATGGATCAATATATACCCCTCCATGCACATAGACCTTAAAGTTTGGCCAAATGTCATGAATACTATTCACTTTATAATGAGAGACTATTTCTTCCATCACCATAACACACCAAGTTGGAACCCCTGCCATGACTCCAACATCCCATTTTGGTGCGTCTCTTACTATCATTTCCAATTTTTCTTGAAAATCTTTTTTGTCGGTAATATATTGGCCTGGAAGCGTGATATTTCTTGCAATTATTGGTGTATGTTTTCGAAGAATCCCACTCAAATCACCCTCCAAATAACCATCGACTTTTATCAGCTTAGTGCTACCTCCAATAGTTAAAACTTGGCATTTATAAAAACTTAGCGGTAAATCTTCCTTGAACAAAACATTGAATTGTCCGAGACTCGACATTTGAAAGCTTCTTATCATTTGATTAGAGACAGGAATTCGTTTACTTGGAGAGCCTGTAGTTCCTGATGAAAGCGCAAAATGTTTTATTTTAGAGGGCCATGTAATGTTCTCTTCTCCAGATAATTGCCTTTTAATCCATAATTCATGAAATTGGTCATAAGTTGAAATAGGAACTTTTTCTTGAAATTTACCGATTAAATCCCCCACATTCGACTTTAATATTTTATCAAAATTATATTCAAAAGAAATTTCTGTTAAAAGTGATTTTCGAATCAGTTTTGAAAGTGTTTTTTTTTGTATTTGTAGTGCGTTCACCGCTCTTTTTCTAACAGGCGGAATTATTGCTTGAGTGGTTTGCTGAATAAATTTACCAATATATATCATACCTAGTAAATATAGTTTTTAAATTCGCCTTGAAAACTTTAAAGGTACTCTTTTGTTTAAAAAAAATGAAATTATTTATTTCAACATTCCTTTTTATTGGCTCATTTAATATGATGGCACAGAAGGTTTCTCTTTCTGTCACTGCTGTCGGTTTCCCTGATAACACTGGTCAAGCATACATGGGCTTGTATAGAGAGCAAGACGATTTTCCAGTAATGAACAGTCAATATATTGGTAAGGTCGTTTCTATATCTAAAAATTCAGCAACTGTTACTTACAAAAATCTCACGAAAGGAAAATATGCGGTCGCCGTTTTTCACGACAGGAATAAGGATGGTATTTTAAACAAAAACCTATTTGGAGTCCCCACCGAGGAATATGGGTTTTCCAATAATGCGAGAAATACATTTTCTGCACCTAGTTTTAGCGCCGCATCGTTCACTGTTTCAGCGAATAAAA
>VGFL01000082.1 GCA_016868915.1 Bacteroidota bacterium
TTTTAATGACTGAAACATCCTTCTCTTTAGCATACTTTTTTACGTTGTTTTTTTGCGCAAACACAAAAGAGGTGCAAATAAGTAGGCCAGTTAGTACATAAATTTTTCTCATATTTTTAATTTTTAATGCACGAAAATATAAAATAATCACGATTTTACCAACGATTATTTAAAAAATATATCTTCTAAACCTCTTGGTTAAATAAATTGAAAATCAACTCTGCGGTTTCGCTTTCTACCTTCGGATGTTTTATTTGTATCAATAGGCTTTTTTTCGCCCAAGTACTCATATTCGATACGATCTCTTGAAAGACCATTTTTTTCTAAAAAAGAAATAATTACCTCCGCTCTTTTTTTCGATAATTTTTCATTGTAAATATCCGAACCATCCCAATCTGTGTGACCAATTACTTTCAACCTCAGGTCTGAATGGCCATTAACCACATTAATTATTTTTCTAAGATAAACATAGTAGTCAGGGGATAGATCAGCCTTTGCCGGATCAAAATACACAGACTGAAATAGAAAGTTTTGACGTTCGCGTTCGCGAAGCTCTGGGGCAAGCATACCCATTAAAAATTCTTTTTGAAAAAGCGAAAACCAAGAATGATTTACCTGTTTTTTTTCGCCAGAAATAAATTCTTCATTTACCTTGTACAAAATCAACCGATGTGTTATATTCATACTCTTTTTGTTGATTAACTCCCCTGTAATGTATCCGGTTGAATCATTTGACCTCATTCTCAATATGCCTTTTTCAGTTAGAAATGAAATTGCCCCTTTTGAGTCTAAGATTACATCCTGAAATTCGAGTGAATCTGCAGTAATTACTCCTGTTATTTTTCCGGTGATAAATGATATTGATTGCATTTGCTCAATTCGAAAGTTTACCTCACAAATCGACTTATACTTTACTATTTTTAAATACAGAATTTGAGCAGTTGAATCCATTATTGAATTGGAGTATAAAGACCCTTTCCAAACTCCGGGATAGGAAGTTTGAGAACGTAAAATGTTTGCACCAACGAAACAATTTATAAGAAAGAGAAAAGAAATTAACTTACTCACCTGAATTTATTCGTTATTCATCAAAAAAAGTTCCAATTAACAAAGAACATTTAAATTTTAAAACTGTTACATGAATAAAAAATTATGAAATACGCTTGCTTCTTCTCTATGTTTATTGCTCTCTATTCTTGTGGGCAAACAAAAATCACTTCGGATGACAGTAAAAACTCAGCTATGAATATAACCAAGGAATCCATACATCAGTTTAAAGTTTCAGATATTAATGGTCAATCGTTTGATTTTGCATCACTGAAAGGTAAAAAAATACTTGTCGTGAATACGGCTTCGAAATGTGGCTTAACGCCTCAATATGAAAAATTAGAAGCCCTTTACAAAATGTACAAGAATTCAAACTTTGAAATAATTGGTTTTCCTGCGAATAATTTCATGGGGCAAGAACCCGGATCAAACGCGGATATAGCTGCATTTTGTCAAAAAAATTATGGTGTAAGCTTTAAAATGATGGAGAAAATTTCTGTTAAAGGCTCAGACATGCACCCGGTATATCAGTTTTTAACTGATCGCTCAAAAAACGGGTTAGAGGACAATTCTGTTCAATGGAATTTTCAAAAATATTTAATCGATGAAAACGGTTTTCTCACAAAGGTTGTTAGTCCTCGTACTTCTCCTGACGATGAGGAGATTGTAAAATGGATTGAGGGCAAATAAACCTTAGATTTCTTCGAGTTTAAGTATCATACCATCTTCGGCGAATTCCACGTTTTTCATAAATAATTTTGCCTCAGATATGTGCTGATTAGGATTGGAGTACCTTGCGCTCATATGTCCCATTAGTAATTTCTTCACTTTTCCTTTCATCGCAATTTTTGCCGCATCCTGCGCGGTAGAATGAAATGTTTGTCTTGCTCTTGCCGAATCAATTTCAAGGAACGTCGCTTCGTGATACAAAAGGGTTGTACCTTTTATACTCTCTATTATTCGCTCATCATATTTAGTATCCGAACAGAATGCGTATGATAATCTTGGTTTGGGGGGAAGCGTATACTTTTTATATTTCCAAAACATTCCATTTGAATCTAAAAAATCTTTCCCTGCTTTAAGTTGATGAATTACCTCAAGGGGTATTTTTTCATTCTCTACTAACTCTTTACACATATTTAATTCACCCGGTAATTCTTTAATAACGTATCCCTGGGTTTGAATACGGTGATTGAGCGGAAAGGTATTAATTTCGATCACTTTATCTTTATAGACACAATGAGTTGAATTTTTTGCCAATGCAATAAATTCAATCTCAAAGTCTAATCTATTTTGGCCTATTTCCAATTGGCTACGTAGGCAATTTTCTAATCCCTCAGGTCCAATTATTTTTAATCCTCTATTTCTTCCAAGTAAGTGCATCGTGCTCAGTAATCCAGGTAACCCAAAAAAATGATCTCCGTGCAGGTGTGTTATCAAAATAATTTGAATAGATTGAATTTTAAGATTGAATTTACGCATCTGAAATTGTGTCCCTTCTCCACAATCTATAAGAATAAAACGACTGTTACAAGATATAAAATGCGACGTTGGAAATCTATTGTTGGTGGGTACGGCCGAACCGCTACCTAAAATAGTGACAGTAAAGCTCACGAATGAAACCTTGAGAGAGAGTCTTGATGATTTTCCTCAATATCAATTACCTTATCCAATTGTGCAATTGAAATTAATTTAAGAACATTCGGCTGAACGTTGCATAGAATAAATTTACCATTTGTATCACGACAAAGTCGATTTGCCATTAATATTGCACTCAATCCTGAAGAATCACAATATTTCGTGAGCGCCATATCGAAAATAATTCGATTTCTATTGTTTTTGCTAACGTATAGGAAGTGCCCCTTTAATTCCGGAGCCGTATTAGCATCCAACTTTTCGACACGGGAGATAACGGTTACTATATTTTCATTATGTTGAAGTTCAAAATTCATAACACAAGATTTCACCAAAAATAATAAATTAAATAAACAGAGATGAAAATTTTTGCATCTTTGTTACGAAAGTTAAAATATGATTTCCAGGCTTTTCATTTTTTTCATGCTCCTTTCATCAAATGCACTATTTGCACAAAAAAATATTCCGTTTGTTGGGACGTTAACCTACGAAATAAAAAATCTAACCTTAAAGGATGAAAAACCGACACAAATGCTTGTATTATCCTGTGATTCAATTGTACGTATTGAAACAGAATCAAAAATTTTCGGAAGACAATCATACATCAAACACCTGATCAAAAATAAATCCTACTTATTGATTTCATTATCTGAAGGTCAGAATTATGCAATAAGAGGCGATTTTTCAAAAACGGATTCATCAAAACAGTCAATGCAATATTTATGGAAAAAAACGTTTGGATTTAAAAAAATTGGTGGTTTAAGTTCAAAAAAAATAAAACTAACCCATCTAAAATCAGAAAAGTCTTTCAATTTTTATTACAGTGTAAAATTTAGTGCAAAACACAACGAGGTCTATGTCGATCTGCCGGGATTACCAACTCTTTATTATGTTGAAACAGAGGATGGAGTTTTGGAATATCGTTTACGAAAACATACAACACTTACGCCAAATTACGACCTTTTTGGAATACCAAGTGATTATCAAAAAGTAACTTTTGATGAATTTGTTGACCTACTCAATAATGGTGGTACAAACAATTAATTTCTCATTGAGTCCGTTACTTGCTTGAGGGTGTAAAAAAATAAAAATTAGGCTCGCTTCCCTAATTCAATTACTTCTAAATCATGGATTCGATCCTTTGTAATTGAAAATCGGATTATCGTTCTTACTTTATGAAACCCCTTTATTCCGGCAGCGCCCGGATTTATCCAAAGCATATTATAATTTGGATCCATTTTTACCAATAGAATATGAGAATGTCCGCAAATAAACAGCTGTGGACTTGCTTTTCGCAGTTCATCAAAAGCTGGTTTTGAATATTTCCCTGGTTTACCGCCAATATGAGTCATTAAAACTTCCACATCCTCACAAGAGAATCGCAAAAATTCCTTTGTATCTTTTCGAATAATATGATCGTCAATATTACCCCAAACTGCAACTGTTGTTTTGAATTTCTTAAGCTCGTCTAACAGCTCAATTGACCCAATATCTCCTGCATGCCAAATTTCATCTACTTCAGAAAAATAATGTTTGATTCGATCATCTAAATAGCCGTGTGTATCAGATAAAAGGCCAATTCGCTTCATTTATTGAACGCTTTTTGAAAATTTTCACAAAGTATACGAATATCATTTTGAATAGCAAATGAATGCAAATAAATTTGTTCGAAAGAAAAAGTAAGCTTGAAAGTGATGTTTTTATCGAGTTACTGACTTACGATTTGTTTGGCTCTGTCTTTTTCAACCATGTAAACTCAGTGAAAGGGGGATTTATTTCTAAATTAAAACAAATCTTGTTTTTACTAATTACAGTTGTATTTTTGAGTGTATCATTAGTGATTGTTTATCCTTATATTGTGATTTAAAATAATTAATACCGAAGTCAAAAATTATTTTAATTCCTATCTAAATTGATTTATAATTTCATATTAATTCGTATTTTTGAAGCAGAAAATCAATGAAAAAACTAAAATATCTTACGGTTTTTTTACTCCCCCTTTCTGTTTGGATTAGCTTCGAATTTAAAGGATTGTTAACTTTTCTCCCTATGATTGTTTTTTTTGGTTTTGTTCCATTAATTGAATTATTTCTTAAGCCGAATGCAAAGAATATAGAAATCCAGGAAAAAGAATTACTTGAAAAAGATCGCTTTTATGATTGGATTCTTTACCTGATGCTTCCCCTCCAATGGTTCTTTATTTTTTACTTTCTAACAACTATTTCTAATTCAGAAAACACTACCGATTTAACTGGACGTATTATTTCAATGGGACTAATGTGTGGGATTATTGGGATAAATGTAGGGCATGAACTTGGGCATCGCATGAAGAGTTGGGAGAGATTAATTGGTGAGGCGCTTTTATTTACATCCTTGGAAAATCATTTTCTACCCTATCACAATCGAGGTCATCACACGAATGTTGGAACTCCCTCTGACGCAGCAACAGCACGAAAAAATGAACCACTTTACATTTTCTGGTTTCGTTCCCAATTTGGAAGTTATTTTCAAGCGTGGCAAATTGAAAATACTCGAATGTTAATTATGAAAAAACCTTGGTTTCATTGGTCAAACAAAATGATTCAATACTCAATTCTATCTATTTTTTGGTTAACTGCAGTATTAAGTTTCTTTGGTACCAATGTGTTTTTATACTATATCGGAGCATGCGCAACAGGTATTATTTTACTTGAATCAGTTAACTATATTGAACATTATGGACTCATGCGAAAGCAGCGAGAAAACGGAACGTATGAAACGGTAAAACTATGGCATTCATGGAATTCGAATCATATCATTGGTCGGGTTGTATTATTTGAATTAAGCAGGCATTCGGATCATCATTTCAAAGCGGATAAACCCTACCAGATTTTAGAATCCTACGAACAATCTCCAATTATGCCAACGGGTTATCCGGGAATGATAATTCTCTCACTCATTCCTCCACTTTTTTTTAAGGTGATGAATAAACATGTGGAAAATGCTCTTTAAAAACCACACTAATTTCTAATTCAATAGTGGGGTTTGATTTAAGCCCATGATGCATTTTCATCATTGTAAATTAGAAATTCACACGTATAAATAATTTCCCACCCAATTTTATGGAATTTTGAACGTTTCTACATCTGAGTTGTATACAAGCCGTCTTTTGGTCAAAATAACTTGACTAATCGAATATAAATTTTACTTTCACCGCATGAAAAATTATTTAATCGCCTCTATTTTATTGCTTTCAAGCACTTTGTTTGCTCAAAAAGAAAAAGAAGTACCGCTGTCTTCAGATTTGAAAAAAGTAACCGTATTTTTCCTTGGAGCTCAGGTCGAACATCAGGCTAACACCCAACTCAAAAAAGGAAAACAAGAAGTAGTTTTTACCAAATTGACAGACTTCTTAGACCCTAATACCGTTCAAGTGAAAGCCAACGGAGACCTAACCATACTTTCAGTTCGTACACGAAAAAACTTCGAAGACATTCGCATTTCAAACGATAAAATGGATGCCTTGAATGCCCAACGGTTGGTGCTAGAGAAAAAAGAAATTGCCTTGCGTGACGAATACGAAATCCTTGAGCTAGACAAAGAACTTTTGATGCGTAACCGCGATTTAAAAGGCCAAGATAAGGGAATCAGTATGATTGAACTGAAGGAAGCCTATGCATTCATGCACCAAAAAATGAATGAAATCACCGTGCGTGAAAGTGCCATCTATGATGAATTGGAAAAGCTAACTAAAGAAATGAATAAGTTGGAGCAAGAAATTTTGTCTCAACGCAGCAAACCCGTGATAAATTATACGGAAATCGTGGTGGAAATAGACGTGGAAAAAGAAACTGACGCTTCATTCTTCTTCAATTACATCTCGCCCAAAGCTTCTTGGAAACCTTATTACGACATGCGTAGTGATGGAATTGGCAAACCGATCAAATTGGAGGCAAAAGCACTGGTTTCTCAAAATACCGGAATTGAATGGAAGGATGTGGACATGGTTTTATCAACCAATGACCCTTATGAAAATTCTAAAGAACCAGTAATCGCGCCATGGTACATCAATTACAACAATTATCCGCAGCAGAAATACCAAACACAGCGCAATTTACCAACAGTTGACTATTCAGGAGAAAGAATACAAGGAGAAGTAATTGACGCCAATACAGGTGAACCGATGCCCTTTACTAAAATATCCTTTCCTTCCAATCCAAGTATTGGAGTAGTTACGGATGTGGACGGAAAATTCTCCGTAACTGTTCCACGAAATGAACGACAAATCATTGCTTCGTTTGTAGGATATCAGTCTTCTACCCAACCTATCAATGCACCTTACATCAAGTTTTTCCTTGTGGCGGATGAGGTGAATTTAGAAGAAGTGAATGTAATGAGTGATGATGTTTATTCTGACTCAACGATTACCAGAGAGGATATTTCAAGAATGCCAGTAAGAGATGTGAGAGTATCAAATAAAAAACGAGGAAGAAAGATTAAAGCTTTTGCAACTGCTTATGATGATGAAAGTCGAAAAGCTGAGGATAAAAAAGCGAATTATGCGCAAACAAATGTTGTGAAAAAAGATTTGAGAATGGAATACCAAATTCAATCCAAAATGACTATTCCAACAGATGGAATGGATCATCGTGTTCAGATTGATAATTTTGATTTAAACGCATCGTACGAATACCACACAGCTCCTAAAATTGATCCTGCAGTGTTTTTAGCCGCTCAAGTTACCGGATGGGAAAAACTGAATCTATTGAGTGGTGAGTCCAATATTTACTTTGACGGAACATACATTGGAAAATCCTACATTGATGTAAATTCAACGAAAGACACGCTTTCATTCTCTTTTGGAAAAGATTCAAAAATCAATGTAGAACGCACAAAAGTGAAGGATAAGAGCAGTAATAAAATTTTAGGTTCGCGTCAAAAACATGAAGCTATGTGGGAAATCAAAATCCGAAACAATGGTGGAGCGCTAATTCCACTTATCGTGAAAGATCAATTTCCAATCAGTACAAATAACGAGATCAAAGTGAAGCGCAATGAACTGGAAAACGGCGAATTGAATGAAGAAACGGGAATTATAACGTGGAAACTATCCTTACCTGTCGGAAATTCACAGATTTATCAATTTGGTTACTCCGTTGATTATGAAAAAGGAAGAGTATTGTATTTAGAATAAGAAAATAATGTTATCATTGTAAAAAAATACACCATGCAAAATTCACTAAACAACAATCTTTTTTTGATTAAGGAACATATTGGAATGTTCAAAGCGGCAAATAATTTCGATATATACAATCCAGAAACATCAGATATTATTATGAATTGTCGGGAAGATAATTTAGGATTTTTCACTAAAATGTTTCGTTTCACAAAATATAAAATGATGACTCCTTTTCACGTTGAAATAACAACTGATAAAGGAGAACCGGTACTTTCAATTAAAAGAAGTTCTTCATTTTTTGGATTTAAACCGGTAAGTGTTTTTGATGAAAAAGGAAATGAATTAGGAAAATTAGTTCGTAAATTTCGTTTAGGGGGAGCAAAACTAGAAATTACTGATTCCAACAACAATAACCTTTGTACGCTCAAAGGAAATTTATTGGGATGGGATTTTAAAATTTCAAAGGATGAAGTAGAATTAGCCAGTGTAAGTAAAAAATGGGCAGGTATTGGAAAGGAACTTTTTACGTCCGCGGATAATTATATTCTAGCAATTAATGATACCGTTGTCAATGATTCAGAGTTACGTCCGCTCATTGTAAGTGCTGTTTTATGTATCGATTTTCTTCTTAAAGAAAACTAATATGTTTCCAAACCTTTAAGGTCGAATTTGATATATTTTTTAGGATCTATACGCTCGCCGTCTTTTTCTAT
>VGFL01000083.1 GCA_016868915.1 Bacteroidota bacterium
GGTAGCTGGTTTACCAACCGAATATGCATATACTTGCAATCAAACAAATTGTTCATTTACAGGAGGAATTCAAGGTTGTGCAACTGTCTACGGGACAACAGCTACTGTAAACACATACAATGTTGAAATTTTTATTGATGTTACGGTGCTCGTAACCCTTTTTCCTGGGATCCCTCCTGCACCGGTTGAACAATCAATATCTTTCTCGGGTTATAAAATAATTGTTTACGAAAACGGAGCAAGTCTAGAGGAAAGTACCAATCCGGTTTTATCGGCCTTCCCAAATCCAACCAATGGACAAGTTGCTGTTGATGGATTAAAGACATTAATAAATGCTTCAGAGATTTCGCTTACGAATATTGAAGGAAAGGTTTTGGCAAAAAGGAATGTTGGCGAAAACCAAGAGGATTTCGATTTGAGTAATTTAAAAGCAGGTATTTATTTTGTTAATGTGGCTCATCCGAATGGAATTGAGTCGATTAAAATAATAAAAGAATAAATAAAAAAATCACTACTTAAGAAAAGGCTGCCCTGAAGGCAGCCTTTTCAATTTTGTATTATTCTTATTAAATAAACTTTTCAATTCCGAGATTTAACCAATCGAGAGATGATTTGTAAAATATATTTTCAATATCTTCTTGAGGTAGATTGCTATCTTGAATAAATTTACCAATCTCTAAATCACCAAGCGGGAATGGATAATCAGAACCCAAACAAACTTTTCTGCTGCCCTGAAGATTTAAAATATATTTCAGCGCATCTATGTCGTGAGTTATGCAATCCACCCAAAATTTTCCAATGTATTCTCGAGGATTTACTTGATTATCGATAGCAACTAAATCTGGCCTACAAACATATCCATGCTCAATTCTTCCGATGGTCGACAAAAAGGAACCTCCTGCGTGCGAAAAACAAATTCTGAGATTTGGAAGTTTTTCCATGACACCGCCAAATATTAAGGAACAAGCCGCTCGCGATGTTTCAGCTGGCATTCCAACAAGCCAAGGTAACCAATATTTCTGTATCTGATCAAATCCCATCATTTGCCATGGGTGGACCATTACTGCCATATTTAATTCCTGACACGCTTCAAAAATTGGAAAGAATTTTTCTTCACTCAAATTTTCGGTATTGATATTGGAGCCGATTTGAATACCAACCAAACCTATTTCTTTACATCGTTTAAGTTCTCGAATTGCAGTATCGGTATGTTGCATGGGAATTGTTCCTAATCCAACGTAATTTTTGGGATATCTGACTACTAAATCAGCAATATGGTCATTTAAAAATTTTGATAATTCTTCACAATCTAAAGGTTTTGCCCAATAAGAAAACAAAACAGGAATTGTACAAATCACTTGAACTTTCGTGTGGTAATTTGAATATTCGTCAATTCGGAGTTCTTCGTTCCAACAGTTTTCTTTAATGCGTCTAAAAAACTTACCTCCTTGCATCATATCAGCCATGCCGTCTTCGACATGATTCAGATAAATAAAGTCACCGTAACCAAATTTTTCAGCCCAATTTGGTAAATATTTTGGAATAATGTGCGAGTGCATATCGATTTTAAGCATAATCAATGTACTTTTAAAAAAAGCCGGTTGCAAACGGCTTTTAAATTTTCATATAATTTTACGCCAACAACTCTTTAACCTTATCAGCAGCCTCCTGAAGAAGCGTCGCAGAATGTACATTCAATCCCGACTCATCAATAAGTTTTTTTGCTTCTTCTGCATTTGTTCCTTGAAGCCTTATAATAATAGGAACGGGTATCTCACCCATATTTTTATATGCATCAACGATTCCTTGGGCAACACGATCACATCGTACAATACCTCCAAAAATATTAATGAGAATTGCCTTTACATTTGGGTCTTTCAAAATAATTTTGAAAGCTTTTTCAACTCTTTCTGCATTTGCCGTTCCTCCGACATCAAGAAAGTTTGCTGGATTCCCACCCGATAATTTGATAATATCCATCGTCGCCATTGCAAGGCCTGCACCATTTACCATACAACCAACATTTCCGTCAAGTTTAACAAAGTTTAAATCTGCCTCTTCGGCTTCAACCTCCGTAGGATCTTCCTCTGTAACATCGCGCATGGCAAGGCAGTCAGGTTGTCTAATCAATCCATTTCCGTCAATTGTAACTTTTGAATCAACCGCAATAATCTTATTCTGAGAAGTTTTTAAAACAGGATTAATTTCAAACATCGAAGCGTCAATTCCTTCATATGCTTTATAGAGCGAAATAATAAATTTTGTCATTTGCTTAAATGCATCGCCAGATAAACCCAAATTGAATGAAATTTTCCTTACTTGAAATTCTTGTAGCCCAACTCGAGGGTCAATGTGCTCCTTATGAATAAGATGAGGGGTTTTTTCAGCAACACTTTCAATATCCATTCCGCCCTCCGTTGAATAAACGATAACATTACAACCTTTTTCACGATCAAGTAAAATAGACATATAAAATTCCTGCGGATCAGAGTCTCCAGGGACATAAACGTCCTCTGAAATTAAAACTTTATTCACTTTTTTTCCGATTGCATTAGTTTGAAGTGTAACCAAATGACCTCCGAGAATGCCTTTTACTTTCTCTTCAATTTGATCAATTCCTTTTGCTAAAACAACACCGTTCGACCCTGTTTCAGTAATTTTTCCTTTTCCGCGTCCACCAGCATGGATTTGTGCTTTAACAACATACCACGATGTTCCTGTTTCTTCTGATAGTTTTTTTGCAGCTGCTTTTGCATCCTCAACTTTATCAACGACTATACCTTCTTGAATGGCCACACCGTATGATTTTAAAATTTGTTTTCCCTGATACTCGTGTAGATTCATTTCACTAATTTGAATGGTAAAAGTAAGTTATATTTTGAATTGGTGGACCATCTAAAATTAAAATTATTTAACAGATTGAGTTTTATTTGAATTTTTTTGGTCAATTTCTAAATGTAATAAATTTGACATGCTTACTATGAAAATTAAAATAGGCGAAATAAAAAGAGTTTAACAATTCAATCTTTAAAAGTTCAAAATAAATAAGTTTTTAGATTTTATATAAATTTTAAATTTGTTCGTGCGATTTTTAAAATTAAAATATTTTTCATGGATAAAGAATAAGTTCTTACTTACAAGCGTCATTTTTATTTTGTATGCCTTATTTTTGGATGATTGGGATATTTTTCATTTAGTGAAGCAAAATGTAAAATTGCAAGAATTAGATGAGCAGCGAGACTCAACAAAGGTAAAATTAATTCAAGCTCAAACAACCCTGAAAAAATTACAAAGTCCAATAGGACTCGAAGCATTTGCAAGAGAAGAGAAATTTTTTAAGAAAAATGATGAAGATATTTTTGTAATTTCGTACGAATAGAGGTTGCAAATCTTTGAAATTTAAAATACCACTTTTACTTTTTATTGGTTTGATTTTTTCGTGCACGAAAGAAGTCAAAATTGACATTCCTCAAAATGATGAAAGAATTGTTGTTGAAGGAAGAATTTACACGGATCAATTTCCCGTTGTTTTACTATCTGGAACGCAGTATATTTATGCTCCAACTGATTTAAGTTCGTATCTCAATTCATTTATTGCTGATGCTGAAGTTTTTATGACAATTGATTCTGATTCGGTTCAATTGTTTCCAATGAGTACCTCGGACTTACCTAATGAAAGTTTATACCGCGTATGTGAAATTTTGGAAATGCAACCACACGAGGTCAAATTGCTTCCGATTAAGGTATACACAACCCAAAATCCGAACTTCGTCGGTAGACTTGGGAAAAAACATAGACTTTCTATTCGACATCAAGAGCGATATATCTATGGAGAAACTTCACTATTGAACCCTATTGGATTAGCTAATTTGTATTGGAAACCAAGCCTTGAAAATTCAGAATATGGAACTTCAATTGCCAATTTTACTGATCCATCGACGATGAGCGATGCTTATTTTTGGGAAGTAAAGCGAATACATTTTTTTGAGGGTAAATCAATTGATAAATATTTCAAGCGACCTTATGGAGGGTATATAAGAGATAAGTACTGGAATGGAATGTATCGTACCTTAGAATATGAAAACCCATTGAGTCGAAAGGATACGACTCATTTGGAGGAATATAAGCGCTATTACCGAAAATTTGATTCTGTGGTTATTCGTTTCTCTAAAATTGAATATCAGATTTATGAGTTTTTCCGAACAAGAAGGGAACAAATAGACAATCAAGGAAGTCCTTTTGCATCACCCATTAATGTTAAATCAAACCTGAAAGGTCCTGCAGTTGGCATTTGGGCGGGATTCTCACCTTATTATGACACACTTTTTTGTATTCCTTAATGACACTTAGGTATTAATAACTTTATGTTTTAATAGTTTCTTTAGAAATAGTATTTGGTAATTTTATCTCGTGCAACAATTGCTTAAAAATATTTGGGTTGATAGAACTGTATTAAAGGAGGTAGAAGAATTTCTGGTTGAATGGAATTCTACATCACAGGAATTAAAAGCACACACCTCAGGTTCAACTGGAGCTCCAAAACAAATTACGCTTTCAAAAAAAGGGTTGTTGTTTTCAGCAAGGAATACCAATACTTTTTTTAATTTGAATGAAAATTCGAAAGCATTATTGTGTTTACCATTGGCAACAATAGGAGGGAAGATGATGCTTGTTAGAGCCTTGGAATCAAAAATGACATTATTCATAGATTCCGCCTCATCTAATCCATTAAGAAAGCGCGAAGAATATTTTGATTTTGTTGCAGTTACTCCCATGCAATTAATTAAGATGCTAAATGAGTCTATAGACAAAGTTCGCAGAATTAAATACATTCTTGTTGGTGGGGCACCCATGAATGAAAATCTTATTTCTAGATTGAAAGATGAAAAAATTACAGTTTTTCTTGGATATGGAATGACTGAAACTGCAAGTCATGTTGCCATTAGAAAAGTTGGTTATGAAAATGATGAATTTTATCAAGCAATGCCAGGGATACGATTTTCATACGGTGATAATCAAACGCTAAAAATCCATTACCCAGCGCTGAATGACTTTCCAATTGAAACCAATGATTTAGTTGAGTTGATTGACTGTAATCGCTTCAAATGGTTGGGAAGAAAAGACTTTGTTGTAAATTCAGGCGGGATAAAAATTCATATTGAAGCTATTGAAAATCGGCTTTCAAATCGAATTAAGTGCCCATTTTTTGTTTTTGGAATACCAGATAAGAATTTAGGTGAAAAATTGATTTTATGTATTGAATCCAGTGAAAAGGATCTAACTATGGATTTTGATTTTTTAGGTATTCAAAAACCCCGTCATGTTTATTTTTTTAAAAGTTTTGTCTATACTCCAAGCGGTAAAGTAAGCCGTCAAGAAACAATAAAACTATTACAATTAAACCAATGAAAAAGTACTATCAAATTTTAGGGTTACCCGAAAATGCAAGTATCGATAGTATTAAACGGAATTATCGTAAACTTGCTTTTCACTACCACCCAGATAGAAATAATAGTGGTGAAGCAAGAGAAAAATTTTTACTCATTCAAGAGGCATATGAAGTTCTCACGGGTAAGAAAAAAGTTAAGCAACCTAAAGTAGGTGATTACTCCAATCGTCGATCCCGGACTGATGACTCGTGGGAAGAAAAAGTTAAAAAAGCCCGTGCCAAGTACGAAGAAAATAAAGAATATCAGGAAAAAGCATTAGCAAATTATTTTAAGAAATTACGTTCGGGATGGCGTTGGAAATTGAATAAAGTATCATCAATTGTTGGAATAGTTTTGGCGTTTTGCATGTTTTTAGATTTACTACTTCCCAATCATCGATCTAAAGAAAATGTTGAAAGATATTCCAAACAAGTTTATTCAAGTATAAGTAATGCTCAAATTTCATTAATTGAGACATCCAGGTTAGAGAAATTATGGGTTCAAACGCAAAATTATGGCCTATACAAAAACAATCGGGAAGTAATTGTAATTCGAAGTTGGATTTTACATGCTCCCATTAAAATCATTTCAATTCAAAAGCACATGCAATATCAGATTCCGGTGCATTTTACGTTTTTCTGGGCTTGGATGTTTGTCATTCCTTTGTTCTGTTTGCCATTATTAGTTTGGATGTACAAGAAAAATGATCCTCTTTTTGTGATTACCTACCACGCAAGTGTTTTTATAATTAGTCTCGGTGTTTTTTATTTTTTATTCACTGAGGATCGCTGGTTTCATATATTGACTCTTGGATTTATTTAGATTTTAAAAAAGTGGTATTGAAATAGCTAATTTAATTTCTCTTATTCATAATTCTAAAGAACGCTAAAATGAGAAAAGCTGCTATTAAAGCAGCTTTTAGGGAGGAAGACGGGGTTCGAACCCGCGACCTCCGGAACCACAATCCGGCGCTCTAACCAGCTGAGCTACAACCTCCGTTTATTCGGGTGCAAATATAGCAGTTTTCTTTTTACTTTTGGTAAATTAATGAAATTGAATTCTTAATTGTCGACCAATAAAAATTATTTTTTTGTAAATTCGACCATTGTAAAATTAATTAATGGAGTTAAACTGGCAATTTAAATATTTCAGTGAATTAAGTTTGAATGAATTTCACGATATGATCGAAATTCGTTTAAAAGCTTTTGTTGTAGAGCAAAATTGTGCATATCTTGATTTGGACGGGAAAGATAAAAAAAGTTATCACGTTATTTGTCGAAATGGTTTTGGGAACATTATTGCCACGGCTCGAATCTTGCCCGCAGGAATATCATATCCTGAGGTTTCAATTGGAAGGGTGGTAATTGTTGAAGAGGTGAGAGGTCAAGGAATTGGGCATAAATTAATGGAAGAAAGTATTAAATTCTGTCAAGAGGAATTTGGAAATTCTGCCATTCGAATATCTGCCCAAAAACATTTAGAGGAATATTATAACAAACATGGTTTTATCACTACGGGTAAAGAGTATCTTGAAGATGGAATTCCGCATGTTGAAATGCTTTTTACACCCTCTTAATAGTATGAATCAACAGTATATTTTACAAAATCATTCTTCGATTATTCGTATGCTTACTTTGATAATATCCTCCCTATCGGCAAAGCGCTTGGTAATTTTTCATTTCGTATTTCCGTTTGCCCTATTTGCTCAGCAGGGAACTTATAAATTGGCTGTGCTTAAGTATAATGGCGGAGGCGATTACTATGCTAATCCTACATCCTTGCCTAATCTTATTAACTATTGTAATCAAACTTTTGGAACCAATATATCCAAAGATGTTCCATTCGTGGAGGCTGGAAGTAAGGATATTTTTATGTATCCATTCGTTCATATGACAGGTCATGGAAATGTATTTTTTAGTAAAGCTGAGGCAGATAATCTACGTTTATATATGCAGTCTGGTGGTTTTCTACATATTGATGATAATTATGGAATGGATCAATATGTTCGCTCTGAAATCAAAAAGGTATTTCCGGATAAAGAACTTATTGAATTACCCACAAATCATCCCATTTTTCATCAAAAAAACAATTTCGAAGGATTACCAAAAATTCATGAGCACGATGGAAAAAGTCCACAGGCATTTGCGATTATTGACAAAGGGAGAATTCTCTGTCTGTATACCTACGAAACAGACCTTGGGGATGGATGGGAAGATCCATCTGTTCATAATGATCCACCTGAAAAAAGACAACAAGCTCTTAAAATGGGAGCAAATGTAATCATGTATGTGTTTATGCAATAATTTAAAGTATTATTTTTTTGAACGTAACTTTTTTTAGTATATTTGTGCCCCGTTTGAAATGGGGAAGTAGGGATATTTTAGATATCACAATTTGACATAAAACGCGAGAGTAGCTCAGTTGGTAGAGCACGACCTTGCCAAGGTCGGGGTCGCGGGTTCGAATCCCGTCTCTCGCTCCAGGATTGCTCGAGTGGTGGAATTGGTAGACACGCCGGACTTAAAATCCTGTGGGCGTTTTGCCCGTGCGGGTTCAAGTCCCGCCTCGAGTACTGATAATCCCCTTAAAACTTTGAGGGGATTTTTTAGTAAAATGATTTATATTATGCGTGTTTATCTCTAAAAATTAGTCTTTACGACTCTGTGTAGAGTCGACATATTCTCAGAATTGCAAATTTTCAATATATAAATACCCTCCGAAAAAAATGTTAAATCAAGTTGAAATACGTGCGTATTTATGGCTTTTTTTATTACTGATTTCCCATTTAAATCTATAAGTTCCACAGTTTGGATTTTGGATTTCTGAGCATTAATAGTGATAAGATCCTTTGTTGGGTTGGGATAAATAATGAAGGTCTGTGTATTTAGATCATTCAACCCTTGGACTTCCATTTCAATACATTGTGAGGTGTCAGAACCACAATTATTTGTGGCTATAGAAGCAAACATACCCGTGTAGGTTGGTAGGTACGTTGTTCCTGTTTCGCCAGGAA
>VGFL01000084.1 GCA_016868915.1 Bacteroidota bacterium
TGTTTTCGTCATAGGTTTTATACTTATCGTACTTCGGGAAACTCGTTGGGATTTCACCACTATGAAAAAAGGTTTTTAGTTTTTCTGGCATGACTACATATTCGCTGTAGTAAACTCCTTGATTATTATCGTGGTGTACTTGCCTTTTTAGCTCCGATTTTGGACGTATAGTAATTTGTGTCCTTACTGAGGATCCAATGAAAACGATAAATATTATGGACAAATAAGAATTTAGCATAGTATGAGTAACTTTTGTTCAGACGCTAAATTTAAAAAAAAGTTGCTAAAAATAAATAGTATTAATTTTTTTCTTGATTATTTTAAATGTTCGTCTTTAAGAAATTCTTTTACTTTTGCTCCATATATCATGGGGCCTACACTAAAAACAATTGAATATTTTCTTCCAAAAAAGATTCTCACAAATGAGGACCTTGCAAAAGAATTCGGTAAAGATTCCCAAAATATATTTAAAAATACTGGTATATTAAAAAGACATATTCGCAATAAAAAGCAAATTGGAAGCGACTTAGGTTTTCAGGCTGCGAAAAAATTACTAAAAAAAAATCCAAACTATCTCTCTAAAATCGATTTCCTTATATTCTGTTCTGAAGGACTTGACTACAAAGCACCAACAACCGCTAGTGTTATTCATTACCGTTTGGGTTTGAATCAAAATTGTGGTTGTATTGATATGCCGATGGGTTGTGCTGGATATGTGTATGGTTTAAGTCTAGCAAAATCCATGATACTTTCAAATGATGTTTCATGCATTTTATTTATTGCAGCGGACATCCCTTCAAGTGTGATTCATTCAGAAGATTTTAATTTGCGTTCATTATTTGGTGATGCAGGGACAGCAACAATTATCGAAAACAGTGAATCTGGAAAAATAGGTAATTTTGTTTTTGGAAATGATGGTTCAGGAGCAAAAAATTTATGTGTTGAACGTGGATCTACAAGGGCACCACTTGATAAAGAGTACCTTGAGCTACATAAAAAACAGGTTGGTAATTTAGCCCATGGAAGAATGACCATGAATGGAATGGAAATAACTCGTTTTTCATTAGAAAAAGTTCCTCTACTATTGAATGAAACCTTAAAAAAAAATAAGTTAACATTTGATGAAATAGATCTTTTTGTATTTCATCAAGCAAGCATAATAATTTTAGATTCGCTGAAAAGAAAGTGTAAAATCCCCGACTCAAAGTTTTATGTATATCTTGAAGCAGTCGGAAATACCGTTTCTTGCACCATTCCAATTGCCTTATTCAATGCAGAAAAAGAAAACCGACTAAAAAGAGGAGATGTTGTAATGCTCATTGGCTTTGGAGTTGGATATTCGTGGGGTGGAACAATTTTACACTATTAAAATTGGTAAATTTGGTCATGAATGTTGAAGAACTAATTTATTTTATTGAAGAAGAATTTGATGAAATTCAAAAAGGATCGCTTCATCCAACAAGCTCCATACGTAATATGGATGGTTGGAGTAGTATGCATGCGCTCATATTAATTGCACTCGTTGATAACCATTATGATATTTTACTTACAGGTGAGGAACTAAAACACATAAATACCATCCAGGATCTTCTCGAGACAATTGTAAAAAGAAAATCCTAGTGGCAAAAATATCCATCGATAATGTTACGATTGACGCAATTTACTCTTGTGTCCCGTCTGGTAAAATTAAAACGAGTAGTTATTCCTTGTTCAGTGAGTCAGAAGCGATACTCTTTGAAAAAACAACCGGAATTTCGGAAAGACGTGTCGCCAAGGACCATACTACCTCTTCTGATTTATGTTTTTATGCGGCCAGTAACTTACTATCTGACTTATCCATTAACCTCCAAGAAATTGAGGCACTTATCTTTGTTTCACAATCCCCGGATTATTTTTTACCGTCTACATCAGTGACGCTTCAGGAGCGACTTGGTTTGGATAAAAATTGTATGGCTTTTGACATTAATTTAGGTTGTTCAGGATATGTCTATGGACTTTCTGTAATTTCTAGTTTGATAAATTCTGGACTAAAAAGAGCACTTTTATTAGCAGGGGATAAATCAACAATTTCTACTTCCTTCAACGATAAATCGACATACCCTCTTTTTGGCGATGCAGGAAGTGCTACATTACTTTCCTTTAATAAGGATGCTGAAACAATGTACTTTGATTTACATTCAGATGGAAGTGGAAAAGATGCAATCATTATCGAATATGGGCATTCTCGTTATCCTTATAACAGATATATAGATGAAGAAAAGGAGTATGAGGAGGGAATAAAACGTTCAAGAAATCATTTGGCGCTTGATGGGATGAAAGTTTTTAATTTTGCACTGAAAGAGGTTGCTAAATCAATTGAGGAATGTTTGATGTACGCAAAAATTGAAAAAGAACAAGTAAACTACTTTATTTTACACCAAGCCAATATGCTTATAAATGAATCAGTCAGAAAAAAATTAAGACAAACAGAGGAAAAATTCCCACTGTCTATTCACAAATATGGCAATACCAGTTCAGCATCTATACCATTGACAATTACTGTGTGTCTTCAAAATCAAATTAAAGAGCGGCAACTGAATCTTCTTTTGAGTGGATTTGGTGTTGGGTTATCTTGGGCAAATGTTTTTATCAAAATAGGACCTATAAAAGCCAAGTGTATTGAATATGATTAACTTATCAAATAAACGAATACTAATAACCGGTGCAACGGGCGGAATCGGAAAAGAGATTGTTTCAACATGCCTCTCAATTGGTGCTAAGGTTTTTGCGGTGGGAAGAAATATAGAAAAATTGGATGAATATAAAACGAATAAGAACCTCACAATACTAAAATGCGATCTTCTGATTCCTAAGGAAGTTGAAGAGCTCTTAACCAAGTTAGAACGTCTTGACGGAATTGTTCATTGCGCAGGAAAAATTTACCCTTATCCCATTAAATTCATTCAAGAAAAACAATACAACGAAGTTTTTTCGATTAATACACAGTCAATAATAACTTTTACTTCTCGTCTTTTTCACCAAAAATTAATTGCAAAAAAAGCTTCCTTTGTATTTCTCTCCTCCGTTTCTGTTAATCATCCTTATATTGGTGGAAGTTTATACGTTGCGTCTAAAGCAGCGATTGAAGCATTTTCAAAATCAATTGCTCTCGAATTTGCAAATGATCAAATTCGTTCAAATTGTATTTCTCCTGCTTTAGTTCAAACTGAAATTTACGAACAAACAAAAAATTCATATTCAAAAGAACAATGGGATAAAATTCTTTCGCAATATCCACTTGGAATTGGAAAACCGAAAGATGTGGCTCAACTATGTGTTTTCTTACTAAGCGATTTGAGTAATTGGATTACCGGTATATCAATTCCAATGGACGGAGGATTGCTACTCAATAATAGTAAATAAACAGATTTTTCTTCAGGTCCCAATAGAATTACAATTTGTTGCCGTTTCTGAGAGTGCAAAAGAAATAATTGTAATTTTGAAAACAACAGCTTTGTCGAAATCATTAACGTGAAGTGGAAACAAAATTCAAATACAGCCTGATTATTCCTGTTTACAATACGGGAAAAGAATTGCTTCAATTACACGAGGAAATAATTCACACGCTATCACCTGTATTGTCAGTTGAGATACTATACATTGATGATTTCAGTGGGGATAACACATGGGAAATATTAAAAGAAATTAAGCAAACGGATGCCAGTGGCCAAATAAAAATAGTTCGCCTAGGAAAAAATTTCGGGCAACATGCGGCAACTCTTTGTGGTTTTGCTAAAGCAAATGGCGAGTTTATATTAACCATGGATGACGATTTACAAGTTTCGCCAGCTGAATTTTTTAAATTGATAAAAGAATGTGAAATTTCTCAATCTCAAGTCGTTTATGGCGAGTACAAAACAGATCAATCAATTTTAAGAAAATGCCTAGTTTATTGTTACAAAAAAATAGCACGTTTAGAGGGAAGAAATAGAGGGAAAGGAAGTAGTTTTCGACTAATACGGGTTGATTTAGCGAAAAAGCTGGCAGAAAAAAATCGAGATTTTATATTTATTGATGAATTTTTTATTTGGTATACAAGTAAGATTAGTTTTATAAAAGTTAATAATAATCCAAATCCACTGAAAAACAGCCGTTATAGACTTTCAGGTTTATTCAGTACTGCATTAAAAATAATTTTATATTCTACCGATTTGCCTTTAAAATTTGTTACCTATCTTGGAATATCGCTTGCTCTTATAAATTCCTTGGTTGGCTCTTACTTTATCTACAAGTATATTATCGATAAAATCGCTGTTCCGGGCTATACATCGTTGATTGTTAGTATTCTTTTTTCAACAGGAATTATACTTTTTAGCCTTGGAATTATAACTCAATATCTTCGATTAATTTTAAAAAATATCAATAATGCCCCAATGTATCATATTGACGAAGAGCAATGTTAATTCTGAAACAATTTGATGTTCGCTTAATTCGTCTTCAAAAAGAAGATTTAGAATTGGTAAGATCCTGGCGTAATTCGGCTCACATTCAAAATAAAATGATTTATAGGGATTATGTAACAGAGGAAATGCAACAAGCATGGTACAAAACAATCAATAATCCTTCTAATTATTACTTCATTATTGAATTCAACTCAACAAAAGTGGGTTTAATAAATGCCAAAAATTTTGATGACAAACAAGGTTTTGGTGAAGGAGGAATTTTTATTGGAAATCCTGAATACGAACATTCTTTCGCTGCAGTATATGCATCTTTATGTTTATTAAATTTCGTTTTTTACATGTTAGACGGTATCAATAAGTCTCGAATTCGGATTCTAAAAAGTAACTACAGGGCAATACAATACAATAAGTTACTAGGATACGAATGGATTGAAGATACGAGTGATGGGCTAAACGAAATCTATGAGTTGACCAAAGAAAATTATTTTATAAAAGGATTAAGGTTAAATAAAGCTGCGGCTATTTTCACCAAGGGTTCTTCAAGGATGGAATTAATAGGTGAGCCATCTCCACAAAATATGGACATAATTAACGAGTTATTGATTACCAAAATTCCTCCATTGGCAATACCCGATTTTTAAATGATTGAATCCATTTTTCTTTGTTAGCGAAAGAAAGAAGAAAAGGATCGTCCAGATTTTTTATTTTATATGCTGATATTTCATCTGCACTATATCCCCAGGTTGGGTTTGGGATATCAAACATAAGTACGACTCGCGGAAAATTTGATCTATTCCATGCCTCATGTTCAAACGAGTCGTCAAAAACCACTAACTCTCCTTCCTTCCAGTGATGAATTTCATCTCCAACTCTAATTCCACATTGTTCAATATCAGGAACTAATAAAGGTAGATGACAACGTAAGACCATTCGCGAATATCCTTTGTGTGGTAAAATATGTGTATTAGGAGCCATGTACGAGAAATCACATGAAATAATTTCGGGAATACTGTAAATAATTTCAGCTGTTTTAGGGCATAAAGAGGCATGTTTAGGACTTTTCATCCCAAAAAATAAAAAAGTGAATACGCTCCATCTCCCATCTTTTGAGTCAACATAATTTGGAAACGTTGTTAACCAGTTATGATCTACGTTTTTGGTTAACAAATTTTCTAATTCAGCTTTCACAATGTTACTATTCTGAATCAACGCTTTTAGATGTGGAAACTCTGAGGCTGAATAGAAAAAACATGGATTTTTTTCCGTCTTATTGATCATGAAACTTTGCCTTTGTCCCAAATGTAAATATTAATTAATGAAAAATGTATCTTAGTCGTCAAATAGTTATTCAATTTGATTTTATGAGCAAACCCAAATTATGGTTCAGTCTTTTTGACTTTTCTTTCGATTACAAGGGAGACGAGCCTAATTTTTGGGACGAGAAACAATTTATCTGGTCCTCACATTTTCAGAATAATTTCAATTTAATTTGTGACGAGTTAGAAACCTATTTAGAAAAAAACGAACTCAATTCTTATTTCAATAAGCGCATGACGAACAAAATTGATGCATGGAAAACACGCTCGCTGAAAACATGGGGAATTGAACATTACAAGAATCAACAACATTTCCCGTTGGCCACAAAATTAATGAATCAATTTCCGGAAATCGTCTCGCTTTCTTTTTGTTACCTTGAACCTGGTGGTAAGATTCTTCCGCACTGCGGTGATACAAATGCCATTGTAAGATGTCATTTAGGCCTTATTGTTCCGAAGGATACTGAAAAGTGCATCTTTACGGTGCGCGGTGAATCAAAATCCTGGAAAAAAGGCGAATGGATTGTTTTTACGGATGCCTATACGCACGAGGCTGATAATAACACAAGTGAAGGGAGATACATCTTGCTAATGGACGTGATCAGAGAGGATTTTAAATACAAAAAGAATGGAATCTTGGCCACCGTTTTAACATCCTTATTTCTTCAAAAAAGAGCCCAACGGTTTGGTCTGTTGTATAAACTTCCTCAATGGATGATGCGAATTATCGTATTTTTTCTAAAACCCTTGGCTTTTATTTCACTAAAATTGGTCAACCTCTTCAAGGTTTATTAGATTTTCTCTTCCATTTCTTAATCATTTGTTTGATACTTAACGGAATCCGGCGATAAATCTTCAAAAGCCATTCTCTGTAACACTTCGCAAGAATGAAATAGTAAATTTGTTTAAAGCGATTCGGTGCTTTTATTTCAACGGTATCTTCGTAACCAAAAAGTCTCAATTCGTTAGCGCAAATTGAATTTATCTTATGAATTACAGGCAATTCCAACTGTTTATATTGTCCTATTTTGAATTCGCTTGGCTTCAAAATTAATCCAGAATGAAAGTTTTTTAAGTGGTTCATAAATGCAGGATCGACATCCTTTTCTTTTTGTTCAAGAAATGAGACGAAAACACCTTCTGTTTCTAGCATCTTCTCTTGAAAATCAATTTTTAAATGTTGACATATTTTCTGCAATTCGACGTGAGGCTGTCTAACAAAATTCTCGTACTTAATCACTAAATAATCATCTGCCAAATGCTTGCTATTACGATAGGTATCTCTCCACAAATAACTCAAGAAAAGGGGATTGGAGCGCCCATACATCTTTCTATTTTGCTTTGAGACTATGTTATCTCTTACATCCCTAACCAGAACAATAAAACTGGCTTCTGGAAAAAGTTTTCGCAATTCAGGGATATGGAAAAAGTATTTAATTTGTTTATCTACTATGTGCGTGATTGAACTTTTATCTTTCACATCAAGAAAATGTAGATAGGTTAACTTAATGAGCCGATTGAAATTTAAAATATGCTTGTGAATTAATAAGTTTTGAAGAAACACCTTTTTTTTGCTAAAGTATAAATCAGTATTTTTTTCTGCCATAAGAAAAAAAGTATCCACATAGTCAAGAATGTCCTTTTCCTCCCAGTGGGTTTTGTTTTTATACTTACTCCAAAAATACAAGGCAAAAGGTTCTTCACTTGGAGATAAAATATCAGGGTGTAAATTCAACATGAGACTGAGCAGAGAACTACCTGTTCGTTCCGTACAAAGTATGAAATGAAGTTCAATTGCATCCAGCTTTTCTTGAGAGAAAGTCATATAGCTACTCTTTATCTTTAAAACACCTCATTTAAATCCCTTTTTGCAGTTTACTTTTCAATCTTTTTAGCTTGATCCTTGAAGGGATTTTATAAATAATTTTTTCTTTCCATATATGCCATTTTGCCATGAGATAGTGGGGGAAAAACTTTAAAACGTACCAAAAATAAACTTTTGTTACGGCACTTTTTTGATACCCGTATTGAATACCATAGCTATCACAAATACTTTCAATGAGTAAAACTTCTTTTTCAGATAACTCATTTTTCCATTTTCCCACTGCCTCGGTTGTAATCGGTCGATTCAGGTGAGAAAAATGGATTTCAATAAACCTCTTCAAGGGCCGAAATTCAACTTCCAGGTCCTTGTGCTTAAAATCGGTATTTTTAAAAATACTTTCATTGAAAGATACATCCAAGAAGGAACACACTTCTGTAATCTTTTCAAGAGGGTTAGTAACCAAATCTTCATATTTTAAAACCAAGCAATCTTGGCCATGGCCATTTTTAAGCAGTTCCTTAAGAAAAAAACGATTTCTGAAAGAATTGTAACCAATATTTACCGGTTTATTATTCTGCTTATTTTTTCTACTCAGCACGTTGTCGCGATAGTCTCGAACTAGAATTATAAATTTGGCGTTTTGATCAATTTTTCTGAGCTCAGGGATGAATAGCGAATA
>VGFL01000085.1 GCA_016868915.1 Bacteroidota bacterium
TTTGGGTGTCTATAGCAGCAGGGTCCACCTCTTCCCATTCCGAACAGAGAAGTTAAGCCTGCTAGCGCTGATGGTACTGCCCTCTTAAGGGTGGGAGAGTAAGTCGATGCCGATTTTTTAAACCCCTGATTGTTTGTTCAGTCAGGGTTTTTTTTTATATCTTCTTTTATCTTTAAGTGAAACTGATTTTATTATTTTTTCCTAAAAAATACATTGATAGGAACTCCTTCAAAATCAAATTCTTTACGTAGCTTATTTTCAATAAATCGCTTGTAAGAATCTTGAACATATTGAGGTAAATTACAAAAAATTGCAAAAGCAGGAGCATAAGTTGGGAGTTGTTGTACGTATTTAATTTTTATGTATTTCCCCTTGACAGCGGCGGGTGGCGTTGCATGAATAATAGGAAGTAAAACATCGTTCAAAGTAGAGGTAGATATTTTTTTTGTTCGATTTTCATAAACTCGAATTGCAGTTTCAATTGATTGATAAATTCTTTGTTTTGTTAATACTGAGGTGAAAATTATTGGTACATCATTAAATGGTGCTAATTGCTCACGTAATTTTGCTTCGTAGTCTTTCATGGTTGTATGATCTTTTTCAACCAAATCCCACTTATTTACTAAAACAATAATTCCCTTAGAGTTTTTTTCTGCAATATAGTAAATACTCAAATCTTGTTTTTGAAGACCTTCAGACGCGTCAATCATTACAATGCATACATCGGCATTTTCAATTGTTCGAATTGATCGCAGAACCGAATAATATTCTATGTCTTCATGTACTTTTGTTTTCTTTCTTATCCCTGCTGTATCAATTAGTATAAAGTCGAATCCAAAAGACTTGTATCTAGTATGAATGGCATCCCTGGTGGTTCCTGATATATTCGTTACGATATTTCGGTCTTCTCCGGTCAATGCATTTATTAGTGACGATTTACCAACATTTGGGCGTCCGACAACTGCAATTTTTGGAAGAACATCCTCTTCTCGTGAAATATCCTCATCAAAATTAAAATAAGGAACAATCGCGTCTAGAATTTCGCCTGTTCCGGTGCCATTTGTTGCAGAAATATCATAAACATCACCTAAACCAAATGAATAAAATTCTGCTGATAAACCAATTCTTTTTGTATTATCAACTTTATTTGCTGTCACAATCACGGGCTTACCGGATTTTCGAAGTTTTTTAGCAATAATTTCATCCATATCCATAATACCGCTCATCACATCAACCACAAATATTATTACGGTTGCCTCTTCTATTGCTAGATCTACTTGTTTCCGAATTTCACCCTCAAAAATATCTTCTGAACCAATGACATAGCCTCCGGTATCAATGACTGAAAATACTTTACCATTCCATTCACCTTTTCCGTATATTCGATCGCGTGTTACCCCACTAACCTCTTTAACAATGGCATCTTTTGATTCAGTTAAGCGATTGAAAAGCGTTGATTTACCGACATTTGGCCTTCCTACTATTGCCGCAATATTTACCATAGGATATTTTTAATTTCCGTATCCATATTTTTTTAATTTACTATCACTCATTCGCCAGTTTTTATCTACCTTGACAAATGATTCAAGAAACACTTTTTTATCTAAAAATCTTTCTAAATCCTTTCTAGCTTGTGTTCCAATTCTTTTTAACATTTCTCCACCTTTTCCGATAATAATTCCACGTTGGGAATCTCTTTCAACAATAATGACTGCTCTAATCCGTATCAATGCACCCTCGTCTAAATATGTGTCAATTTCAACCTGACTACTATATGGAATTTCTTTTTTACACAGTTCAAATATTTTTTCACGAATAATTTCAGATACAAAAAATCTAACAGGGCGATTACTAATTTCTTCTTTATTAAAATAAGGAGGATTTTTAGGTAAAAGTTCCAAGATAGTGTCCCAAATTTTTTCCAAATTAAAAATGTGTAGAGCGGAAATTGGAATCAATTCAGCATTTGGAAGTTGTTCCTTCCAATAATTCATACGCTCTTCCACTTTTAATTGATCCACCAAATCAATTTTATTTAATAGACAAAAAACAGGAATTTTTAATTTTTGAATTTTTACTAATGTTTCTTTGTGATTCATTTCAGATTCATATGGATCAGTTATAAATAACAAAATATCTGCATCCTTAATTGAAGCATTAACATAGCCCATCATGGCTTCATGCATTTTGTATGCGGCATTAACTACTCCTGGGGTATCAGAAAAAACAATTTGATAATCAGGTTCATTAACAATACCTAAAATTCGATGACGAGTGGTTTGTGCTTTAGATGTTACAATTGATAATTTTTCTCCCAACATAGCATTCATAAATGTTGATTTTCCTACGTTTGGACTACCTATAATATTTACGAAACCGGATTTATGATTCTTCATGTGGTTGCAAATTTAAGCAGAATAAAAAAGGTAGACTAATTCCTTTTGGTATTCGCGAAATTATATTTCAAAACTGATTAAGCCCAATGAGTATAGAATATCTGCTGCAAAATTTTATTAACAATTTTAATTGAAATAGTTCATTAATGAACTTAAACTTGAGAATGCTATCATATTATTTTTGTAGATATTAAAATCTGGCAATGAGAAATATCATTTTTATTTTAATGAGTTCAGTCTGTTTATTCAATGTAATACTTTCTCAAACAAACTGCTATTTAGTTGAAGACAATGAAAAATATACCTATGAAATGATTTCTTCAGATTTGGATTCATTGGCGATTATTTTTCCAGAAAGAACTGAATTGTTCTCGATTGGAAATTCGGAATTTGGTTTTCCTATAAAAGTAGTAAGAATCGGATCTAAAGTACCTAAAAAAAGATCTTTGCTCTTTGTCGGTAATATCCATGCTCGTGAAGATTATAGTTCAAAGTTTGTTATGAAGTTTTTAAATTTATTTTTACTTTCCTTTTCAGGCGATACAACAATATATTCAAAAGCTGCTGAATATTTAAATGAGGTTGATTTATATTTCATGCCAGTTGCAAATCCTGATGGGTTAAAAATAGCTCATGAAGATTGGGTTTCTATTGAGAAATATCTTCCTGAAATTGAAAAAATACTTAGAATGGAATCCTATGCTGAGTGGAAGGCGAACGGAAAAGGGGTAGATTTAAATGATTCCTTTGATGATGGTACACATGCTTTAAATAAAAGCTATAATTCTTCATCTGTTCCCTGTTCTGAGGGCTTTAAAGGAAATTACCCGGCCGAGCCAATTGAGACACAATTGATACAAAAATTCGTAGCAAATATACGCCCCCTAATGACATTGTCTTTCCATACTAAAGGTGATTTGATTTATTGGGCGGACTCAAAAACGCATTCATATTTTGAGGGAATTGATAGTTTGATCAACGAAAAATCCTTACGCGTGAGTAATTTTTCAAGGGTTCCGGTATCCCCTGATCCAAGAACTTATGGAGGTGGACTTGAAAATTATGTTCGATATGAATTTGGTTTATTAGGCAGTTGCGTTGAGCTATCTTTTGGAGACAACCTTCGGAAGCAATTCCCTGATGATGAATTTAATAATCGTGTCTGGAAAAAGGCCTGGAAGATACCAACAACCTGTATTGAAATGGTAATTACATATGCCAATCAATTAGAGGTTATTAGCAATAGATACAAACGAAACTAATTTTTTTTTAATTTATTTAGAATTAATTTCATTTTAAAATTTGCTGTTTTCAACATTATCTCACTCAAAAATTACTTTAATCTGTTAATAACTTCGTTGATAAAGCAAAAACAAGTCTTTAAAAATGAGTTTTAAAGCTGCCTAAATTTGTAATTAGTATATGTAGAATTAAACTCAGTCGTATGTTTAACACTATTCTAAAGAAAAAATTATCAGACAATCAAGTGGCAAATATTTTTATCAATGCTCTGTTTGATACAGTTGATTCGGGTTGGAGTGAAATTTTCCTAATGATAAATGAAGATCCTGCTTTTGTATCCTCACCAGAAATTGATAGTAAGAATAGTGGTGAATTTGGTTTAATTATTATCACGGCTAATATTTCTCTCTTAGAAAGTACTTTTGAAGTTGATCAGGCGGCAAGAATAGAAAAGATAGTTTTTCAGAAATTATCTAAGATATACGGATTGAATGAAACAGAATTTGAAAATCTCATCAGAAATTATCAATCATTTATCTCTCGCGTAAATCATCCTTCAAAAAATATGGTTTACGGAATGTCAAAAGCTATTTTTCATAAGTATTGTCTTAACAATTTCCAAGACGAATACTTTAAAAGAATGCAAGCACCAAATCCATTATTTTTGAAACGAATGGATGAAGTAATGGTGAATTTCATCTGGAATTGGGATGCTTTCTTTAAGAAGTATAAATTAAGTTAGTTTAAGTCTAACGTGCTTTCGTTTACTCAACTCTTCTTTTTCTTTAATGAATGAGGTCGATTGCCCGGAATATTGGAGAAAAAGATATCTCCAAAATCAAATTGCATGGGACTGTGGGCAAATAACTCCACCATTGAAAGAATATATTGACCAATTGGTAAATAAAGATATTAGGATAATTATTCCTGGATGTGGAAATGCATATGAGGGTCAGTATTTATGGACAATCGGGTTTAAAAATGTTTTCCTTTTAGATTTTGCTACTGAGGCAATAGAAAATTTCAAGAAATTGGTTCCAGAATTCCCTAATCAAAATATTATTGAACAAAATTTTTTTGACCATTTTGATAAATATGACCTAATTCTGGAGCAAACCTTTTTTTGTGCAATTTATCCGACAAAAAGAAAAGATTATGTTGAACACACTTATAACTTGTTAAATGATGGTGGAAAACTTGTGGGAGTTTTATTTGACAGAGAGTTTGATCAAGGACCGCCATTTGGAGGATGCCATAAAGAATACAAAAATTTGTTTTCGACCAATTATACGAAAGTTTCAATAAGTCCTTGCTATAATTCAGTTAAGCCGAGAATTGGAACTGAGCTTTTTATCAGACTTGAGAAATAATTTCGATGAAGACATCCGATCTTGGAATTTTATTAAACCGAATTTCTTATGGAGAAAATAGTTTAATAGCTACATTTTTTACCGAAAAATCAGGAATTCAAAAGTATTTATTTTTAGGCGGTAAAAAGAAAGTAGGAAATTTATTCCCCCTCGGAATTTATGAACTAACCTTTTACAAAAAACCTTCATCAGATCTAGGAAAAGTAGACCAAGCTATTTTAGTCAATTCCATGAATGATATTTTCAATAATCCTATTAAATCTGTTATAACTTTTTTTGTAGCAGAAATAATTTATCAAAGTATTAAATCGGAGGAAAAAGATTCTGAATTGTGGTTTTTTATAACAAATCAGATTAATAAGCTTGAATTAGAAACACAAGTAAAAACATATCCGATTTTCTTTTTATTGAATTTTATAATTCATACTGGTCTGAAGCCACTTGTTGAGCATAACAATTCTGGTTATTTTGATTTGGAACAAGGTGTTTTTACATCAAATCCAATAAATCTTAGCAGGTCGATTAATTCCGAAGCAAGTTCAGTTATTCGAAATTATTTTTTAGAGGTAGGTGTAAATTTTGAGTTATTGAATAAACACTCAAGTGAGATAATTGAAATATTAATTTTCTATTTGACAATTCATACTCCAAATTTTAAAGGAAGTAAATCATTGAAATTGGCGAGGGAAATTTTAAACTGACTAAATTTTTTTAAAATTATTTTTGTAAATTAAACTTTTGAGGATTTAAATTTTGTTTGGGGATCAACAATTTTTTAATAATTCAAGAAATTGAAAATAAATAGGATGCGCTTTATAAATATTATAACGATCTTTTTAATAACAACGTTATCTTTAAATAATTTCATCGCTCAGCCTATTGATCAAGTAATATATGATATAAATGGAAATGAATACGAAAGTATAATCCTCAACAATGGGCAAGAATGGTTGACAAGTAACCTGAGAGCTACAACGTTTAACGATGGAACCGAATTGGCAATGATTACGGATAATGAAATCTGGTCCACTACATCAAGCCCGTCATATTGTTTTTATCAGAATAATCCCACAAATTCGGATACCTACGGTAATCTCTACAATTTTTTCGTGATATCAGCGGATAAAAATATTTGTCCAATAGGGTGGAGAGTACCTACTGAATCAGATTGGAGTGAATTGACAAGCTCTTTGGGTGGATTGGGTTTAGCAGGAGGCAAGTTGAAATTTGAAGGTTTTGATTTTTGGTCCACCCCAAATACAGATGCAACCAATGAAATTCGTTTTGATGCCTTACCCAATGGTTGCAGATACAATGGCGGATTTTTTAATAACCTTAATTATTACAGTTTTCTCTGGACGGCTTCAGAATTGGATACCACCTATGCTTGGTTTAGGTCATTGAAATACGATAATGGAACCACGGTACGAAATTTCTCAAAAAAACAGAGTGGCTATGGAATTCGATGTATGCGAAATTCAAGCTCTGAAATTATTGAACTTGATAATGAGTCTTGCAATATTTACCCTAATCCCACAAATGGGTTTATAAATGTACATTTTAGTAATATCCAGGAGGAAGAAATTAATTTTTCTTTACTTGATCAAATGGGTAAAATAATTGAACGCGGGCAGTTGCAAAATAATATGCTCGATTTTTCAAATGTTGATGATGGTCTCTTTGTTTTGAGGTTTGAATATTTAAATAAAATAATTACTTTTAAACTCTGTAAATTATAACATATAAATCTTTATTTATGTATAAAAAATTACTCGTTTTAAGTCTGTTAATCCCAGTCCTTAGTTTAGCTCAAGTTTCAAATAATAATGGTCAACTTGATAATTTAGAGGAGTTATCGACAAAATATACCATCCCTGTCACTATGCCAGACGGAATAAACTTAATGATGGACGTATACTTGCCTGTTTTGCGTGATTCACTCGTCATAAATATTGATATACTTGGACAATCTGTTCCGATTGAAGTTCTAAAAAAAGGTGTGCAATTCATAATGTATGACTCAATTAATGGTCAGCCAAATCCAAATCCTTATCAGTTGCCAATGGTTTATTCGAGAACTCCTTACAACAAAGGAGATTGGGATGGCATTGCTGCTCCGATCAATATGCTCGGTTTCGCATACGGTATCCAAGATATGAGGGGCAGGTATTCGTCGGAAGGTGTTTACATGCCGATTTACAGTGATAGTTGGGATAAAAATGCATACCACCCAACCTACGGACACGTTCTTGATGTTACGCCGCTCAGCGATCCTCGCAATGGAAATCGTCACGAGGACGGATACAATACCCTTCAGTTTTTATTGAATAAAGATTGGATGTTTGATAACGATCAAGACGGTGTTCCGGAGACGAGCGCAAAGTTAACGAACGGTCGTTTGGGTACTTTTGGGGCCTCTGCATTAGGATATAACCAATATCAGTTGGCCGCAGCAAGAAAAATAGATCCGAGTCAACCTGGTCTGAAATGTATGGTTCCTATTGTTGCAACCCAAGAATTTTTTAGAAGTACGGGATATCAAAATGGGGTGTTTGCTGATAACCTTGTGAATGGTTGGTTAAAAGGTCAAATTTTCACGGGCACAGACGACGATTTAAATGAGATTGACAACGACCTCGATAATAATTTACATTCAGCAACGGATTATGGGTTACCTAATAAATTTGTTGCTGCCACAAATGCGATTGAGCATTTTTCAAGTGTGCGTTATTTAAATGGTCCTGCGGGCTATTATCCGAATAGCATCGGTCGTAAAGACATGGATGCTTCAAGAGCCCCGGTGAATGCTCTTGGATTCGGTGATTCGCTTGGTCAGTTTAGCAGATATACAAACATGGAAGTTCCTGCTTATCACCTCAC
>VGFL01000086.1 GCA_016868915.1 Bacteroidota bacterium
AAGTGACATAAAATCAAAAATGCTTACTATCTTTAGGTAATTCAAAATTACATGTCAGTTCAGGCTCAATATAATTCACGTTGGAATCTACCGAACCTAATTAGTCTTTATAGATTACTGTCTTTTCCGTTTTTACTCTATCTTATTTTTACGAAGAATGAAGGGCTTTTTGCGACTTTTCTTTGCATAAATTTAGTGAGTGATATTTTAGACGGACTGATTGCACGCGCTTTTAAACTTCAAACGGAATTTGGTGCCCGATTAGATTCAATGGCTGATTGGGGAACTTATATTTTGGCATTCTTAGGGATTTACCAGTTTAAAATGGAGGATCACAAGGCTGATTTTTGGTTGCTCTATGTATTTATCGGGTTGATAATTTTTTACAATCTTTTTTCCTTTATTAAATTTCGTCGTTTACCCAGTTTACACATGTTTAGCGCTAAAATTGGGGGATATATACAGGGAATATATTTCTTCAGCCTTTTTGCCTTTGGCTATTATCCTCCGATATTTTACCTGGCAATGATTTGGGGTTGGGTAAGTAGTATTGAAGAAATAATTATCCTAATTTATCTCAAAAAGTTGCGTTCGAATGTTAAAGGATTATACTGGGTATTAAAATCTGGCCAACGTCAATAAATACCGGGAAATAATTTCCAACTTTTTAGCTTATACTCCTGATATTCCTTGCCAAAATGAGATTCTAATACTTGCTCCTCTACCAAAATTCGAGAATGTGTAGAAAACCAAACCGCGCTCATCACCAAGATAACGCATAGAATGCTATGAAATGATAAACCATAACCTAAACCATAAATGAACATCCCAGTGTAACTCGGGTGTCGAATCCATGTATACAGTCCATCTTTTTTAAGTTTGTGATCTTTTAATATACTTACTTTAACGGTAAATTCTTTTTTTAAACTTAATATGGCTATCCATCTCATTGTCATCCCAGAGATAAAAAGAAACGCAGATGTACTGTCTAACCAACATAACTTTGTTGAATCCAAAGAGATTTTCCAAGGATCAATCCACGCCAATAAAAATGCAAGGATCACAGAGCCAGGCATTAAAATTCTAAAAATTAAAATGGTTTTATCGTCCTTGATATATTTGAGATCTGACTCTTTTGCGTTTTTTAGTACGTTCGCGCTGATTGCTGAAATAGCACTAATCAAGAACATTACAAATGATAACCAACTCATAATAGTTGGAATACGTTAAAGATTATGAACTTATTTTGAAGAATCATGAGATTCAGCTTCAAAATGTTTAAATTGAGGATCAAACAATACTCCTCTTACAGTTCGGTATACAGAAGTAGTTTTGGGTTTTCTGAATAAACCAATCCATAAAGTCAGCCAAGATATATGAGGGGCTTTATGGTGAACATCATGATTTCCTACGCCCATTCCTAATGGAAACCAAAATGTATTACTCTCATGTTCGTTATTATATCCAAGATGCTCGCACCAATGTCTCAAGACGCTAAAAACATTCATCATGAGTAAACTAAAAATCAAAAATAGTAAATTCGGTTTCACAAGAAATACAATTCCAATCGAAATGGCCGATGCCCAAACGATGTTGATGTAGTTTATCGGAGGAGATTTAACTTGCTTCTTTTTTTTAGCCAGATTCCCTTGTTGAGAAATGATTAAATACAAGGTAAATAACAAAGGAATCAACGTACACATCAAATAAAAATAACGATGATTTGTATACAAATGCTTTTTCACATCTGGCCACAGTGGATCAACTTCTGTATTCGTATTTGCATGGTGAACAAGATGAAATTTTCTGAATGGCTCGGCATAAAAAGGTAAAAGCATGAGGCCCGATCCAATATTCATGATTATTCGGTCGTATTTCGTTCTTATAATTGATTTATGAGCACCATCATGCACAACAACAATGAAGAAAGCATGGCCAATCATTCCTGAGAATAGAACTACCCAATAATGTGCTGCTGAAAATAAATTCATCAATTGTCCGAGAGCTAAATACAAGCATAAAGCTGCGATTAATGTCATCAATGGAATAAACCAGCTGATTTTACGTAATTTACGTTCAATTTGAATTTCATATTCGAGATCAATCGTGTTCTCAGAAACCATCAGGTTCTTTTTAGTGTTCAAACAAAAATAAGCATTTACATAAATTTATTTACTTTTAGTATATGATTTATGTGCGTATTTTTCATGGTTCATTTGCAAAGCCATTCAGTGGAGATAAATACCGTGAACTCGGAGGTTTATTTGGTGGTCACGTTGCTATACAAGTAGATGATCGTGTTTATGGATTTTATTATGCAGATAGAAAGAAAATTCATATTTTTCCGAATTCAAAAAATAAAAGTTCAATCTTTCAAAATCAATCCTTAGAAGAATGGAATGACATCGTGAAGTTGAAAAAAGAAACAATCTTTTCAATTCCGGTATCAGATCAAGAAAAATTGGAAATTAAAGCGTTTTATGAGCGAAATGTGGCTAATCCTGAAATGGATTATTCCTTCTGGGGTGAGCGATGCGCATCTAGTTGTTTTCGCCTTTTGGTGAAATATCAAAAAGTTTCTCCGGGATCAAGATTCTTGAAAGCATTTTATCCTGGCCAATTGATTTATACATTAAAACGCGAAGCAAAAAAAAGAGGATATGAGGTTAAAGTCAAATATGGCGATTCGCGAAGAGTTTGGCTTTGAGAAAGTGATTGAATTATGCTATTTTCTCCACAAGACCTGTTGTTCCGTTTACCCGAATTCGGTCCCCAGTTTTAATTAATATCGTAGCATCTTGAACAGCAACAACAACCGGAATCCCCAATTCTCGACCAACGATTGCAGTATGACTTAGTAAAGATCCCTTTTCTGTAACAAGAGCAATAGCTTGAGCCATTAAAAATACCCAGCCTGGATCTGTCATTTTACTTATTAAAATTTTTCCCTTGACATCTGTTGTTAAAATTGGATCAATAACTACGAGAGCCTCCCCTTCAATCAACCCTTTTGATACTGCAATACCTTTGAATATCTGACTTTGATTCATGCATTCACGGGTAATATCCTTGAGATAAGTAGAAAAGTCCGGCTTTTCATGTTTGTTGTAAATTATTCGATCAGGTAGCCTAAGCTTTTTATATTCTAAGAAGATTTTTTTTCTTTCAGAAATTATTTCTGGAGTGATAAATTCTATACCAGAGCAATAGTTTTTTACTTCCTCTAGGCTGAGGTAAAAAATATCCTCCTTCAATTCAATATTTCCTGTTTTTTGCATTAGTTCGGCTATTGCCAAAAATATATCTTTTGATGCACTATAGACCCTTGTTCTACAAAAACGCATGTTCTCACGATTTGCTAAACCATAGCGAGAAATCCTTAAAACCCAATTAAAATAGTAGGTTTTTGGCATCCACCACTTTAATTTAGCGGAAACTTGTGCAGTAGCATTTTGATAAATTTTAAATTGTTTTTCTTTAAAATTTGTTGCTGTAATTGGAGAATCTATTTGAGATTTAATTAATTGTACGAGCATTTCAGGGTTTTGCCTAGGAGATTTTATTTCCAATTTTAACTCCTCCAATGTTCTATCACCAAATCGATTTAAATAAACTTTCCATTCATTGTAAAATGACGAAAATTCCTCTGAATCGAGTTTTTGAAGCACTTCTTTATCTGTTAATTTGAATAGGTCGTTTAATAAATCATCTGATTTAACAAGATCTTTTAAACGTAAAAAACTTAATACGGCTAGTTCGGATTCGACTGATCCCTGGCCCACCACTAACTCATTAGCTAACTCTCTGTTTTCAGCGATTTTCAAACTTACGATTAAATCCTGAAGCCATCCGAATGTTTTAAATGCTAAGTAATCATTCACAATAGTCAAATGATATTGTTTAAAGGTCATTTCTATCGATTCATTTAGATGTTTCCATAGTGAACTTGCTGAATGTTTATGGCAATGATAATTTTGAAAATACGTATATGCTTTGTTAAAATGGCTAAAAAAACGTTTATTACCTCTTTTATAGTTTAAAATTAACCAAAAGACAGAAATCCAAGTTTTAATTTTCCCTAATAATGAAAAATGGTACGTATCGCTTGCTGAATCAGGTAATCCAACAGCATTTTCCCACGCTTCCATTGAGCGCTTTGAATTGTAGACCAAAGCCATCATTTTATACCAATTATCCAACCGATAATACACTCTACCATAAAAATGTTCAATAAGATTATCAAAAACGTTATTATTTGCATCGAATTTTTTACTCGAAATCCAGAATGCTCGTGCGCTTCTACGAAAAAGATTGCTATAGGCCATTTTAGCAAATGAGAAACTCAACGGCAACGTAATACCGGGATAACTTTCGATAATGTTTGTATTGTCCAATACGTTCAAGGCATCAAATCGAATAGTAGTAATTGGTCGCATTTGTAATAAATACAATTCCCCTTTATTGTCGAAGAGAAATTCAATATCTGCTGGCTTTTTTAATAGTTTTTCGGCCTTTAATACCGAATCGTATACGGCTAAAATCTCTTCATCATTTAGTGTTGAAATTAATTGTAATTCTGCATTTACATCTGCTAAATGAATCCCTTGATGTTCATTAAATTGCATCGAGTTCTTTTTTTGAACAACACTTCGGGTTATTTTTTTAGTAGATCGATTGATGTAGAAACAATCTGTTTCTGCCTTATCACTCACAATTCCTTCTCCAATTCCGAAACCACAATTGATAACGGCATCAGCAAAATTCCCGCTAGTATTCATAGAAAAGGCAATACCTGCCTTTTCAGCAAAAATCATTTGTTGAAGAACAATGGCATAATGAATATTAGTGATGGGTAAATTGTGAAATTTGCGGTAACTGAGGGCTCCAAAACTCCATGCTGACGCTAGTGAGGCTTTAATATTTTGGACCAGTTGGTCAGAAGTAGTATACAGATAAGTACTATGTTGACCCGCAAAAGAAATTTCAGAGGAATCTTCAGACATCGCAGATGATCTCACTGAAATAGAATAATTATTTCCAAATTCTTTTTCGCAGTGTGCTAAGAGCTCATTAACTAATTCCGAATTGGGTTCAAATTCCAAAAACAAAACTTGACATTCTTCACACACGACTTGTAATTCTGCAAAAGATGATGATTTTATATTGTTCTGTATATCTGAAAATTTAGCTTCAACTTTCTCAATTACTGATCCAAAAATGAACTCTAAATCATGTCTATTTAATACGATAAATGGAGGTACTCGAAAATTTGAATCAGTTAAGATTTTAAGATTTAGTGCTTTCCCCCCAATTTCTGAAGTTTCAAATGAAGGTTTACGAAACAGCCTGCCAGAAGACATTTATACAACTTGATAATGTACCATCGTGTTGATAAGTAAATTTATGAAATAAAAAGAGGTTGCGAACAAAGCGGTATTCGTTAACACATTATACTCCTTTTTTGGTTTAATTAAAAAACGAAGGTAAAAGAAAAGAACGATAAGAGAGACTGCCAAAACCAAGTAAAAAAATACAGGACTAAAATGCAATGTTTTTCCAATATGAACATGCAATACCGCAACTGTCATAAATAGTATCAGAGGAATAATTGTTGCAGTCTTTCTTCCAATTACTAAGGAAAAAGTTTCATATTCAGTTTCCATATCGGCTGATCGTATTTTTCGAGAAATTTCCCATGCAGTAATAGGTATTGATACAATTAATAATAAATACAAATGGAACCATTCAAAAGATTCGTATTCATTTCCTGTTGCCAGGGCCGTGTGAAGCAAATAAAAATTTATTACATAAGGAAGCGGCTGATGATCAAGCATTGTAATAAAAATATGTTCTCGATGAAATTTCTCTGCAAAGAACCACTTAAAGGTTAGTACGGCATATGTAATTGTTAGTGCAAAAACTAAAATTATTGCTTGACCCCAAATAAGGTTAACTGTCAATAAAATAATAAAACTACTTATACTGATTAATTGAATATCTTTTTTTAAAACATCTTTTCGAGCTGTTGCACGGTGAGGGAATAGTTTTGCATCTAATTCAAAGTCTTTTAAATCATCAAAAGTTCTCATAAGTAACATAAAGAAAAAAGCAGATACAACTCCAATAATTGCTGTTGAATCAATAACAACTTGACTACCTGCCTGAAAAATTGCTTCTGAAACCCCATTTTTTGACGCTTTAAAAATAGGAGTATTGATTATTTGTACAACAACATTAACACAGAAATACAATGAAACTACATATGGTAGGTAAATTAAAATGGGAAACATTTCTCTTGTGTATATCAATGCACGTTGAATAAAGTACTGAGGGGTATTTGGTGATCTCAATTTGGTCATATTATTTAAGTTGAAGTTGCTAAATTAAATAAATATTGGTTTATCTGAAATAATAAAATTATTTATAACTTTTTGGAATGGAGACATATATATTGGTCTAAATAAAAAGAAAGTTATTTTAAATTTAAATCTATCTTTTACATTCAAAATATTCGATAGAAAGCGTTTAATTATCAATAAACCTTGTAAAATGAAAAAAAACCATAAAAAAACCAACCTTTTTTAGGAAAACCCGTTATAGCGGGTAATAATTAATTTTTAATACATGCGTCAGCTAAAAATTGCAAAACAAGTTACAAATCGCGAAACCGCTTCCCTTGACAAATATCTTCAAGAAATTGGAAGAGTAGATTTAATTACACCAGATGAGGAGGTAGATTTGGCCCGAAGGATCAGATTGGGTGATAAAGCAGCCTTGGAAAGATTAACTAAAGCAAATTTACGATTTGTTGTTTCTGTTTCTAAACAATATCAAAATCAAGGTCTTGCCTTGCCAGATTTAATCAATGAAGGAAATGTTGGCTTAATAAAGGCAGCTGAACGTTTTGATGAAACGAGAGGATTTAAATTTATCTCATACGCTGTATGGTGGATACGCCAATCAATACTACAGGCTTTGGCAGAACAAGCAAGGATTGTGCGTTTACCATTGAATAAAATCGGTTCAATTAATAAAATAAATAAAGCCTATTCAGAACTTGAACAAAAATTTGAAAGGCCCCCATCTGCCGAGGAAATGGCTGAGTTTTTAGGATGTACAACAGATGAAATTAAACAATCTCTTTCAAATAATGGAAGACATGTTTCGATGGATGCTCCTTTGGTTGAAGGTGATGAATCCTCATCGAGTATGTATGATGTTTTGATTAATGATTCCTTGCCTGCCCCGGAAAGTAATTTGGTATTGGAATCCCTTCGAACAGATATCGAAAGATCTCTGACAGCGTTAACGCCGAGGGAATGTGATGTGATTAAACTTTTTTATGGACTCGAAGGAAGAGCACCAATGTCTTTAGATGAAATCGGGAATCGTTTTGATTTAACCCGTGAGCGTGTTCGTCAAATTAAGGAAAAAGCAATACGTAGGTTGAAACATTCTGCGAAAAATAAAATTTTAAGATCTTATTTAGGCTAGGTTGATTATTTGGTTTAAACGCCGGCTTATGGTCGGCGTTTTTTTTGAACGGTTTAAGTCAATTAATTTTACAAGTTGGTAGCACTTCCTCAGGATTTTGTCAAACGTATTAAGGCTGATACATTCTGGAACGATGATTTGATCGAGGCATTCAATCATGAACCACCAACCTCAATTAGACTGAACCCTAAAAAAAATGGAGACTTTTCATTTTTAGAATCAGTTCCATGGAATAAAAATGGATATTATTTACCCAAGCGCCCCGTCTTTACGACCGACCCATTATTTCATGCAGGATGCTATTACCCGCAAGAGGCGGGCTCTATGGTGATTGAAAATATTTTGGAAATACTATCTGTTCC
>VGFL01000087.1 GCA_016868915.1 Bacteroidota bacterium
TATTTACCGGTGAAATGGCAATTCATTCGAAACACGAATTCATTTCTGTACAAGACATGCAAAAGGCAGTTGACACGATGATTGAACTTGTACAGATTTGGGAGCAACATTAATCTGTTTTTTTCGTAATTCATTGCATTAACCTGAATTTATGAAGAAAATTAGTTACTTAGTTCTTGGAATTTCCGTTGCAATCGGGGTTACTGCTTTCATTTCAATTTCGAATCAAAATAAGAAGGATGAAGAGACAAAAAAGAATTCAAAGAATCTTGCAAATGATAGCATTCCCTTGATAGTCATGGGTTCCTTTCTTAATCTCAATGAGGATATCAGTTTGGATAGTTTGAAAATCAAATTAGAAAACGGTTCAATTTCATGTACAAAAGACATTACCAAAGCTCTACAAGAGAAATTAAAATTGAGCAAAGAACCGAAATCAATTCTACTCGGAAAATTCAATTTCAAAAGCAGAAAAGAGTTAGTCATCACAACCTTAGACTCTGTAAATCAACAATTTTTAGCAAAAAAAGTTAACGCAATTAATTTCTTCAAAGACCCTTCAAAATATCCGTTATGGTTACCTTACGATTCCGATGATTTCGATTTTCAGAAAGAAATAACTAGTTATACGCATACCGGAGTTACAGCAATAACTCGCAGAACTGGTCCTGTCTTAAATACGAAAGGAATTGATTTTTATTTGGCGAATATTTTATCCTATTTCAAAAATCGAGAATTCGTACATATCAGTAATGAGGTGAGTAATCAAGATTCATGTGTATATGAAACCATGAAAATGAAATTTGCCACGAAAACCGAGCATTTTGAGATTTTCAATCGACTGAAAGTAAATATTGTTGAGTTGACGGGAAATCACAACTTAGATGTGGGTGAACAGCCCTATTTGAATGCCTTGAAATGGTACAAAGACCACAATATGAAATACTTTGGTGGTGGAGCAACGCCGGCAGAAGCCAACAAACCGTTAATTATCGAATTGAAAGATAAGCGCAAAATTGCGTGGATTGGGTTCAATGAACTTTGTCCGTGTGGTGAGTGCGCCGATAAAAAAATGGGTTCCAATCGCTATGTGGAAGCAAAAGCAAAAAAATTGATCGATTCCCTGAAAAACCAGGTGAAAGTAGATTACATTTTGGCTTGTGTGCAATATGGTGAGGTAGACTCCTACTCTCCTACTCCGAATCAGAAAAAGATTTGTCAAAAACTGATTGATTTTGGCGCTGACGTTATCATCGGGTCTCAAGCACATCAAGCACAGGAAATCGCCTTGTATAGAGGAAAAACGATTTTCTACGGTCTTGGAAATTTCATGTTTGATCAAATTCACCGCCTTGGTGTTCGACAAGCATTTTTCTTGGAATGTTATTTCTACAAAGGAAAAATCATTCAATTTCAGCCAGTTTATACTTTCATGAACGAGGAACGTCAACCTACACCGGCAAACGATTCAGACAAACTAGAGATTCAAAAAGTAGTATTGAAAGAGTACAACTTTTAGATGTTTTTATAAGGTGTACAAACCCATTTTCTAGTTAAAATACCTACTCTTTAGCTAATTTAAAAATAACGAAAGGTTAACTTTCAAGAAATTATTTTAGGGTATAATTAGTAACATGCCTGCACTTTTCGGTCTTGTTGGGGCCGCCGAAGTAATTGATTATCTGACTTCTACAGATTAATTTCGATTTTTTCAATCTTTTTTGAACGTTTTAAATCATCGGGTGTAAGTCTTCTTGTTTTCCATCAGGAATTCTATTAACCAAATAAAATGTTATGAAAAAGTTTCTTTTCCTTTTGTCGGCAGTTGTGACTTTAAATGCAAATGCAACCGATAAAACAATTGTTAAATCGACTGTAAGTGATGTTACCGTTTTTGCTCAAGGCGCACAGCTCTATCACAAGGCCAATTACACCATTTCTCCCGGCAACACCGAAGTTATCATTGAGGGAATCAGTCCCTACATTGACGCGAAAAGTATTCAGGTAAAAGCAACGGGAAATGTAATTATCCTCGATAGTAAACATACTATTTTTTATCCTCAACCTGAAAATGTACTTCCGGATGCAATGACTGCAAAGACCAAAAAAGAAATCTTAGCTTTGGAAGATTCATTACGATTAATGGGCTATGACATTCAAGAACTGCAAGATGAAATTGCTGTTTTAAATGCCACAAAAAATATCATTACCATAAACGGAGCTGTTCGCGGTCAAGGAAAAGTAAATGATTCTATCAATTTATTGAAACAAACTGTTGATTTCTACTCACTAAAAATGAATGAAATCAATAAAAAGTTATTGGCATTGAACAAGAAATTGTTTGAGAAACAAACTAGAAAATCTCAAATGGACGAACGACTATTGAAATTTAGAAACTTCGATAAAAACAATGGTGAAGATCCAAACAAATATGCTCCTATTCATCGTATTATCGTTACGCTGACCACCAAAGAAAATGTTACTGGAAAAATCAATTTATCGTATTTAGTTTCCAATGCTGGATGGGTTCCACTTTATGATTTACGAACAGATATTGGAACAAATAAAATGAATTTAAATTACAAAGCGCAAGTCTATCAAAATACTGGTTTGGAATGGAAAGACGTGAAATTGACAATTTCCACAAACAATCCGTATCAAAACAAAACAAAACCTACCTTACATCCTTGGTATATCGATTATTACGCGTACAGAAATCAAAATGTATATATTAATGCCGAACCCTCTTTGATGAAAAAAGAATTAACAGAAACCATGGTATATTCAAATTCAATTTCTTCTAGGAATGAAGATCTTCTGGACAAAGACGCTTATACGTCAGCTGATTTTACGACTGTCGTACGAAATTTAACTTCTGCCGAATTTAAAATTGATTTACCTTACACGATTCCATCAAACAACGAGCAACATATGGTTCTAATCAAAAACACTGATTTAGATGTTAAATTCAAGTATTTTACAGTACCTAAACTCGATCAATCTGTTTATTTGGTAGCTGAATTGTCAAAATTAGATGAATTAGGCTTAGTTCCTGCCAAAGCAAATATTTTCACCGACGGATCGTATGTGGGCGAAACGTATATTGATCCAACAACAATTGAAGATACACTTTCATTAAGTCTTGGTAAGGATCCGAATATCGTAACCAAAAGAACGCTTTTGAAAAAGGATTCCAAAGACAAAATCTTGAATGACAAAATCGAGAAAACAATGAAATATACAATTGAAGTGAAAAACTTGAAAGCTACCCCAATTGAGATCGTAGTGCTAGATCAAATTCCAATCACACAAAACGGCGAAATCACCATTGAAGCATTAAACCTTTCAGGCGGCAAACTCGAGGAAAGAACGGGTATTGTTGAGTGGCGATTCGATTTAAAAACGAAAGATTCAAAAGTAATGGATTTTGGATACAAAGTAAAACATCCGAAAGACAAACAAGTATATTTAAATTAATAATCAAAAGATAAATTAAGAGGCAGGCAGTTGAAAGATTGCCTGTTTTTTTTATTCCAAAAATTTAGAAATGTATTAACTAAATAGTGTTAGTAATAAAAAAAATTTTTCTCCCTATTTAGACCTACTTTTGAAAAAAAAAAGACTATGAAGGCTACTCTATTGATATTCAGTATTATCGTTTATTCAAACTTTTTGGCGCAACAAAATAGTACAAGTATCACGCACGACAACTATCTCAACTCATTTTATGGAGTTCAAAATCCTTCTACACTTGTTGATTCTCGAACAAAATTTTCTGTTTACAACAATTTTAATAACATCTATACAAGTAACTTTTACGCTCCGGATTACTTGATCTACTCAGTTGAGAATTTTGAAGGAAAACTCTACGAAAACAAGAAAAGCGGGTATGTAAACAGAGCAGATGAATTTGAAGTACTCGGGCTAAAATGGGACTACAACCTTAAAAATTCCTTTGGATATGTTTTTCGTTTTAGAAATTTTAATAATCAAACAGGAATACCAGAAACTTGGAATGAAAATGCGGCTTTAGGTTATCAAGATAACGCTAATCTAAATCAACCAATTGATATTACTGGAATGTCCTATGCAAGTATGCGCTTTACCGAACACGTTTTAACCTACAGCCGAGTTATTTATGATCGTGGTTCTAAAGTTTTGAAAGGCGGTGTGAATATGAAATTTTTAAATGGACTTCGGGCAGAATATCTTTATGCTAATTCAGGAATCATCGTCTTTAAAAATCAAAATGATAGTTGGTCAGAATTACAAAATCTAGATTACAGTTACGGAAGAGATTTCAATTCAGCACAAGAAAAGTATAAAAACAGAGGTTTTGGGGTTGACGTAGGATTTACTTATGAAATTCGTCCTGATTACGAAAAACAATGCTACGATATGGATGGTGAAGAAAATCTAATTCGAAATGACATTAATAAATATAAATGGAAATTCTTCGGTTCGCTTACTGATGTGGGAGCAATCAATTATGTAAAGGACACCAACACCTACAATTTTGAACTGAACAGCATTCCTATGCCAGCTGATCCATTATTTGACGTTGAGTTTGATTTTCAAGGTCCGTCAAGTTTTGTAAATTCAGTTTTATTACCAAACTCAACTTCAACTGCAAAACAAGAAACAAAATTCAGGATGAATCTTCCTACTACACTTCATTTAGGTGCAGATTACAATATTCACAAAAATTGGTATGCTTCAGCTAATATGTCCATTCCATTAAATTTGTTTACTGATCCAACTCGAGTAGGCTATAATTTCATTCAAACAATTACACCGCGCTACGAGGAAAAAATGTTCTCCGTAATGGCTCCTTTATCAGTTGTTGGAAATGGAAAAGCGTATGTTGGACTCGCTGCACGATTAATGTTGTGGGGCTACTCAGTTCACATGGGATCAAATAATATTATGGTAATGTTTGGTCAAAAAGCTTCCGCTACACGAAGTTTTTACGCTGGATTTTCATACAATATCTTATACGATGTTCCGAAAGATCGTGATTTTGATAAAGTGTCAGACCTTATGGATATTTGTCCGGATGATAAAGGACCTTGGTCGTTAATGGGTTGCCCGGATACAGACAAAGATGGCATTCTTGACAAAGACGATTATTGTGTATACGATCCTGGAAGTGTTAAGACAAATGGCTGTCCGGATAGAGACGGAGATGGAATAATTGATATGAATGACCGTTGTCCAGATGAAAAAGGCCTTGGTGTTCACTTAGGTTGTCCAGATAGAGATTTTGATGGTGTAATAGATGTGGCCGATAAATGTCCTGACGTGCCTGGAATTGAACTCAATAACGGTTGCCCTTTTGAAAAAGCGGAATGTTGTATGGACAATGATGGTGATGGCGTAAGTAATAACGTAGATAAATGTCCAGATGTAGCGGGTTCAGTTTATAATAACGGATGTCCAATCACACAAGAAAATATTGACAAAATAAACCTAAATGACCAGAAGGAAAACAAAGATCCAAATCATACCGAAACTCAGATTAATGAAACGGATAAATCAAAAGATCCAAAAGATAACGTAATAAATTCAACCAATGAATACCAAAGTGTTTTTGCGAATAAAGAAGTTTTAAAATCTATTTCACTTTATTTTGATACAGATCAGGCCAATTTGAATAAATCAGAACAAGCCAGATTCAATGAATTCATGAAGGAACTAAAGGATATGAAAAATGTTTATTTCATCGTTTTAGGTCATACAGATCGAGATGGAAGTTTGCATTACAACCTTATTCTTTCCATGAAGCGCGCCGAAACAGTGAAGCGTAAAATAACCGACTTAGGATTTAAAACCGATGGTATTGATGTGTATTACTTCGGAGAAAGTAAGGCTCTTTACAAAGAATCTTACGAAAAAGAACAAAAGAAACTGGCTCGTAAGGTTGAGATTAATGTGATTAAGAATAAGTAGAAGTTAACTTTTCTAGTAGTAAACTATCACTTAATTTTTTTCTTTTTTCCATTAGGAAACCACTAGAAATTGTGAATGTAATTCGTTCTTTTTTCTTGACCAATCGTGGTTTCTGGGCCATGACCACAATAAACAGTAGTTGATTCAGGAAGGTGAAACATGGTGCTAAATATTGAGTTTTTCAGAATCTCTATATCTCCCCCTGGTAAATCAACACGACCGAAACTTCCGTTAAATAATACATCCCCATTAATAACAAATTGATGCTTTTCTGAATAGAAAACAACATGTCCCGGACAATGGCCTGGGGTATGAAATACAGAAAATTCAATATCGTCAAATTTTAATTGTTTCAAATTGGATAAAGAATGAGTTGGCTGAGGAGAAACTTTGTATCCCTCAAACCCATATATGTGTGCGTATGATTCTACAGCAGTCAACGTTTTAATATCGTCATCGTGTAAATAAAAGGGAATCGAAAATTTAGATAATACGAATGCATTTCCAAGTACGTGATCGATATGAGCATGTGTATTAAGCAAAGCCACAGGATTTAATTCATTTTCTTTTATGAAAGAAAATAACTCACTTTCCTCTTGAGCTGAATAACACCCGGGATCAATGATTACACATGAACCTGAATCTGTATAAACGATATATGTGTTTTCTTGAAATGGGTTGAACGTAAACTCTTTGACGAACATTTAATATTTTTTTGCTGCAAATGTACTTCTTTATGACTAAATTTGTTGAAAAAACAACGATCATGAAACTAATCGCCATTATCATTTCAGCATTTTTCCTCGGAAGTTGTGCTGTTAAAGAAGCTTACACGAAAGAACTAATGGAAAAATATGCAATTGATACGGATGCAGAAATGAGAAAACTTCAGTTCTTCACATCAGGAACAATAATACTTGATGAGGTTTTAACAGGATCGCAAGAATTTAGAACAGATGAAAATGGGGTTATTATTCCCAATTCATCTAAGGTTAAAGAAAAGATTATTATCCCAGCAAATACGAAATGTATTTTTGAAGAATTTGGAGAAAAAAATCAAATTATGGTTCGTTTTGAGGAAGGAAAAGGAAAAATGCTTGCTTTCAATGTTACTCCGAATAATAAAAGATATTACCTCGATGTTCAAACGAACCAAACTGGAGGCCCGACAATTCAATATGGAAAAAAAACGTTTAAAGTGGACCTTTTAAATAGCGGTGGGACATCAGTATATCTTCTTATCAGCAAGATAAATCCGCGAACAAGAACGAGAGGAAGAGTTGTCCGTGGAATGAAAGTTTAATCGTGTTGAAACTCCATCAAAGTTTTCTCAATAATCGCAACACATTCCATTAATTGATCTTCAGTCATAACTAATGGTGGTGCAAAACGAATAATATTTCCGTGTGTTGGTTTTGCTAATAAGCCATTCTCTTTTAATGACATACAAATATCCCACGCTGTTGAACTGTCCTCGGTATCATTTATAACTATTGCATTCAATAATCCTTTGCCGCGAACCAAGGTTACTAAATCGGTTTTTGAAATGATACGATTCATTTCTGCTCGGAAAATCTTACCCAACCTCCGAGCATTAATCATCAATCTTTCATCAATAACAACCCCCAAAGCTTCAATAGCCACCCGAGCAGCAATTGGATTTCCGCCAAAGGTTGATCCATGCTGTCCTGGCTTGATTACGTTCATCACCACATTATCTGCTAAAACAGCTGAAATTGGATAAACACC
>VGFL01000088.1 GCA_016868915.1 Bacteroidota bacterium
CTAAATACCAAGATTAATAAGCAGTTAAGTCATTTATTATAAAACGTTCCCACCTTTAGCGGGGTGCAAAGATACTCATTCTTTTCAATTCAACAACCTATTATTTGTGTTTTTTGAAAAAAAATTGCAAGTAATCGGTGAAATTTAGATTATAAGGATAAGAATCAAAAAACAAATGATGTTGATAACTCTAAATTAGCTATAACCATTTGTCGTTTTTCATTTCTCCTAGAATGATTACTCTCTTCGTTCGAGAGTAATCTTCAGCTGCAACAACCATTTGTTCTTTCGTATCGCGACGAACAAAAATGGAGCCATTGCCCATTGTTTTAACTTCAATGTAAAATCCGTCTTTTAAACGTGCTGGTTTGGTTGATGGTCTTCCCATATTGGTACTCGTATTTAAATAATAAACAATACTAAAAGAGAAAAGTTTGATTTTAACTGATTTTATGGGTTTAAATCGTACCGATGATTAAATTCTATTCCGAATTAACTCTTCTAGCCCATTAATAAAATGAACATTCGTATTACTGCTTGGAACTAATTGAACTCTTTCTCCTCCATTTTTTGTAAATATTTCTTGATATTCCTCACCAATTTCTATAATAGTTTCAAGACAATCAGCCACAAAAGCCGGACTGAATACCAATAAATTCTTTGCCCCATTCTTACCCAATTCTTCAACTATTTTATCAGAAAAAGGTGTTAACCACTTTTTATCTAAACGAGATTGAAAACAAACTGTATAGTCCTTTTCAGAGAGGCCTAATTTTTCTGCTATGAGACGTGTGGTAGCATAACTCGTTGCTTTGTAACAATATTTATTTTTATCATTTAATTCGGTTTCACATGGTTGGTCTGAGCATAAATTAGTACCGGCGTATACCTTGTTGACTTGCCTTTCAGGTAAGCCGTGATAAGAGAAAAGCACGTGATCATAATCTTTCAGGTTAAATTGAGAAGCATTATCTGCAATGGAATTAATGTATCCTTCATTATCAAAAAACTGGTTAATAATTGATATTTCAGGAATTACCCACCACTTTTGAATGATAGACATTGCTTTTTCAATTGCCGAACCACTTGAGGCGCTAGCATATTGCGGGAATAATGGGAGGAGTATAATCTTATCATAATTTTCTTTTTGCATTTTATCTAAGACATTATTCATTGAAGGATTTTGATAGCGCATTGCAAATTCAATTGTAATTACTTCGGACTTAAATCTCTCTTGCAGGAGCGTCTTGAGATTATCAGTGTGACAAAGGAGAGGTGAAAATCCATTTCCGTGCTGCCATAATTCCTTGTATACTTTAGTTGATTTTGGGGCCCGAAAGGGGACTATAACCCCATTTACAAGAAGTTTTCTTGCTAGCCAAGGAATATCAATTACTCTGTAATCATTTAAAAACTCTGATAAGTATCTTCTAACCGAGCTCAAAGATGGTTTATCTGGAGTTCCTAACTGAATTAATAAAACACCAATTTTCATACTATTCGCTGTTGATCTACTAATTTTTCTTATTCGAGATGTTAGTATCTATAACTAAAAAGCTAACATCCAATGTGAAGAACTAAAATAATTCTAAATTGTTCGCTAACTATCTTGGAAAAGCACATTTATTCGTTCTGCCAAGGCGAAAGGTGATTGAAAAACTATAATACACAAACCAATCACTTGTTGAAGAATTGCCTCTTTTACCATACCTAGAACCATCCAAGGCTCTGTTTGAAAGCTCTTCTGCCACCGATTGATCTTGATCGAAAGCATTGGGATCAACATTGTAATTCGACCCAACATCATCAATATAGTCGGTAAATGTTTTGCGCAAGGCAATGTCCAAATTTATATTTGTATATTTTCCGAGACAAAATTTAGCTCCAATTCCAATTGGAATAGAGGGTTGGTACCTTAAGTATTTTCTTTTTTTTCCATAGGTTGTTCCCTGACCTTCCGTACCAAGTGGCTGTAAAAATAAAGTGTCCCCATTTAATGTTGTTGTCGGATTGAAATGAAATAAGCCAGCCTGAATAATCATGTATGTGGTAAATCTGTATCTGTTATTTCCCAATTGATATTTATAATAATGAAATTCTAAGCCACCAGATAATTCTTGGATGTTACTATGAAAACTTAAATTACGATTTCGTAGAATGTCATTTTTAGAATCTGAATCATTTGCTTCAACAGAACCTGCTAAAAAATTAAATCGGTACGTCAACCTGGGATGAACATTATATCTATACATAAGGCCAATACCTGATTTTTGATTATAGAATTGTTTGGATGGATTTAAGTCGCCGAGGTAATACATATAGCCGAAAGTAGGTCCAAATTCCGAAAGTGAATAAAAATTTTGGTTTTGAGAACGCTGGGAATGTACTGCTATTTTCAAATTAAATAGAAAAAATAAAATGATAAAACTTCTAAACATATTAAATAAACGCTTACTCATTGATAATAGTATTTCAATATTCTCGAAAATTAATAATTTAGACTATGTAACACCTTGTATTGTGAATCACAAACGACAATGTCCACTCTACGTTTCAAAAAAACTGACCGATTTAAATCATCCTCCAGAGCTTGTAAATTTTTTATTGCATCAAAATTCAATAATTTGGCATCGAACGTTTTTGTTTTAATTAATTGTAATTGGTATGTTGTTTCGGATTGAAATAATCGAATACTTTGGGGTTTTTGTGAAATTAATTCATTTAAAAACCAGTAGTCAGCAAGTTTTTTAACCAAGATCAATTCCTCTTCTTTTGTGTAATAAATTGTTAGATTTTTTTGATTGTAAACCGTTCCATACCCTCGAGAGCAAGCTGAGAGAATTAAAATTGAAATTAGAACTGAGCGAAAAAGCTTTTTCATCAAATATTTTTTTGAAAATAATTTGTGTACAAATTTGATTATTTTTTAGTAATTTTTTTGACTATAAACTAAATAATTATATATTTGTAAAAAGTAAATTTATGAAAATAGGATCAAATTTAAAAGCACTTCGAAAAAGAAAAAAGCTCTCTCAAGAAGAGGTGGCCAAGGCATTAAGTCTATTTCGATCTACCTACAGTGGCTATGAAAACGGGGTAGCTCAACCAAATTTGGAAAACTTATTAAACCTTTCGGACTTTTATCAAGTATCGACAGACTTTCTCTTACGGGAAAATTTTGAAAATTATACTGATTCGGACTGGAAAAGAATTGAATATGGCAATTCAGCTGACGTAAAAGGTCAAAATCTACGAGTTCTTGCATCAGTAATTGATAAAAATAATGAAGAAGTTATTGAACTGATTCCGTTAAAAGCATCTGCTGGTTACGTTTCAGGTTACGCAGATCCAGAATACTTAAAGGTACTACCCACCTTTTCTCTACCATTCTTATCAAGACAAAAGAAATACCGATCATTTCCAATTCAAGGAGACTCAATGCCTCCAGTTGGAGAAGGCTCGTATGTTGTTGGAGAGTTTATTCAAAATTGGCAATCCGTACGATCGGGCACCCCTTGTATTGTTGTAACCAAAGAAGATGGAATTGTATTCAAAGTACTGAATAATATGTTGGAGGAAGCAGGCTCGTTTCAATTATGTTCAACAAACACTTTGTACAAACCATACATGGTACATGTAAATTCAATTGTTGAAATTTGGCGATTTGTAAATTACATTTCACCTGAACTTCCTGACATACAAATGGATACGAACTCAATTAGCCAGTCGCTAAAAGAAATGCAGAAAGATATTCAGTACATTCAACAGAAAATGAAATTCTAGTGCTGTTGCATTTGTTTATCTTCCTCAGGATCTGGCGGAAATAATTTTGGTAAATCTTTTTTACCTTGCAAAGCATCTAACATTTCTTCTATCTGAGGAATAGAAACGCGTTTTGCAATAATTTTACATTCTTTATCTAAAATATACACCTGAGGAGTTGAGAAAATATCATAGGTTGTATGATAATTCAATGACTCCAATGTTGTAGGTTTAAATGTATTATCTTCTCCAGGAACTGGTACGAGGCTATTTGGATCTTTTTTAGCTAATTCATAAAGCTTATCAGTAACTGCAACATTTAAAAATGTCATTTTATTATCTCGAATGAATTTTTTCCAAGCTTCAAAGTCTTTATCAATTGCCTTTCCTACCGCAAAGATTTCTATATTTCTATCACGAAACTTTTTATCATACAAGGTTTGAAGTTTTGGTGTAGTTTTTTTACAGTGCCCACATTCTGGATCCCAAAAGTATAGAACTGTGTATTCTGATTTTCTAGCTACATTATATAAATTAACCCAGTTTAAATCAGATGAATCTTTCAAAATTAAATTTGGTGGACGAACGCCCATTACCAAATTCATTTCTATGTCAATTTTATCACACAAATCTTTAAATTTATCTTCAGCTATCCAAAAGGCAGGGGACTTACCCTCAGCATTTTTAGAGCAGTAATAGCGTTTTCTCATATACGTATAAACTTTATCCATCCCCATAATTTCACTTTTACCATAAGTTGAAGTAATCCAACCTACAACGTATTCAAAAATCTTAGATTTTGGATTTAATTTGTCACAAAATTCAAAGGAATAATTTAATATTGTATCCCAATGTTGGAGCATCATTTTCGTGAAATAAAATTCCATTTTATTGTGAAACACGGGATTATTTACCAATCGATCATCGAATAAATCAATATTATCCCAATAGTGAGCTCTGTAATATTTAAATCGAAAATCTTGATCCAATGTCTCACCTATTTCATTTTTTGGGGATTCGGGAATTTCAATGTCACGAGACATTTTTACGATTTTTGCGACTAATTTATCTGAATTATTATTCATTAAATCCAATTGATAGGCTTCAACTTCTTGGTTTAATTTATCAATCTGAATAGTAAGTTCCTTGTAGTTTGGATCTGTATCTTTTAACTTACTTTTTTGTTCACTCAATTTACCAACTTCAATTTTCTTATTGGTAATATATTTTACATAAGGCAGAAAAATCATATTCTCGGCGGATTTTTTTACCTTCAAATTTGCAGTATAATCAGGAGCTGAAGTCTCTAGGTAAATTTCTTCGTTATTATAAATAAATTCAAAGTACTTCTGATCGGGTAAATAGAGACCCATTATTCCTGGCATTTGTTTTTTACCATCGAATTCCACGTACCCATTTTTAAAAACAGCCGTGTCTGCATAGTATAATTTTTGGCCATAATATTTTATCAAAAAAACAGTTGAATCTTTAACACCTGTTACCTTAAACTTCAATTTTTGGGCGTGGCTTAAAAAACAGAGTTGAGAAATAAATAAAATTAAACTAACTGATAATTTCATAGAATGGGATTTTTTAGAGGACGACGAAATTTTAATATTGAAAATAGTTTAACAAAACTTTAACTAAAAAATTCTTTCAAGATTTTCTTTTTAGCAACCAAATAACTTACAAATACAAAAGTACAAAAGGAAATAGTTACAACAAAAATACTCAGTAAAGAAACACTATGATTTAAAATAATCCCCCCCCTTTCAAAAAAAGAATCAACAATAAACTTCTCAATAAAAAACAACATTAATCCGCATAGGGCAATTTTTCCAAAAGTCGCCCCTAAGTATTTTGTAAAAGTTAAAATAATAATACTTGGGCGGTAACCCAATCTCAATAATATTTTAATTTGATATTTATTACTCACAATCAGCAGCTGCAGATATTGAATCAATACTAATCCTGAAACTAGTACCGTAACAATAGAAATAATTAACAATACAATAAATAATGTACTAATAATACTTTTTAATTTTCCAATCATTACTTGTGATTTTCTCGACTCCAATCCACGATCTTTTAAAAATTGCTCCATTTTACCAAATTCCCCTTCTTTGGTTGAAATCATAACATTTGTTATTTTAGATTCTTCTTTGGTTGAATAGTGTTCATTAGCGTACTTCATAAAAGATTCAGGTACAAGAAGCGAAGGAATTTCATTCGTAAAACCAACTATTTTCGCATTAATAAACTCCTGTTTATTCTCATTCGATATACGAAGTTTAAAGCTGATTTCTTTTGCTAAATCCTCCGATATTTGAGGAATGCCACTTGCACTCATAAAAGTATTCAACATGACCAAAAAATCACGGGGCATTACAACGGGTACATGAGAATCTCCCTTCTTCCATTTCCATTTTTGTCCCGAGACATCTAAAAATTTTACATCGACTGTTTGTAAAAAAACATCAGAACTAAATTTTGGGATATGAGAATCATCCGTAAGTAATAAAACATAAAAATTATTGCATATCACAGCCTGAGCATCCTCTATGAACGATTCATTTTTAAATCGAGCTACTTCACCCTGACTAAAATCAGTTTTTGATAGCTTCAAGGAGGATGAATTATCAACTTTTTTCTGAACAATCATCGTATTTGGGCCCAGAATTTCCTCTCCCTTACCGTATTGATTGACGCGAATTAAATAATGAATAGATGATACTAAAAATAAGATGCCAATTACTGCACCTGCAATTGCAATCCTAAATTGAATTTTATCTTGATTATGAAATAGTACTTTTTTAAGCATTATTCTAGTTTTCGAGAAACATCAAATTGGTAATTTTTAAATAAATCTAATGAGGTCAAAATAAAACCTGCCTTTAGATGTTGGCATCTCTCATGAATCATTTTAAAACAAATCTCAGTATTTTCATCATCTAAATGTGAAAATGGTTCATCCAAAACAAGCCATTCAAAGGGTTGGCATAGTGCCCTAACAATCGCAATTCTTTGTTTTTGACCCATTGACATAGTGGCTACCTGTTGATTTTTTCTATCAATAAGACCAACTTCTACGAGTAATTTTTCAATTTCAATTTTACTTAAGGTATTTGTTAATTCATTTTTTAAATCGATGTTTTCAACTGCAGTTAAATTTGGAAACAACTGTAAATCTTGATGAATGACCGAAATTTTATTTGCGCGAATATCAACCCATTCCTCGATGGTCAGGGAACGGATATTTTTGTGATTTATATAAATTTCGCCCGAATAATCTCTGCGTAAACCGACTAACATATTTACAAATGTTGTTTTACCTTTTCCGCTACTTGCTGATATTAAAACCTTATTTTGTTTTGTTGAATCAAGTTCAAAAGTTGAATTCCAAATACTTTTAGTTTGATTAGTAATTGAACTAAATGGATCAGGAAGGACAGAATGAAAATTAATTTTCATGATCTTTCTATTTTTTCAATAATTATTCCAAAGCTATTAAATTATGTAAAAAAAATTTAAGCCAATTATTCGATTATGTTTGTGATCTATAGCCTGCAAAGAGATGTTTCTATTTTTTTGCTAAATCAATAAATGAAAAAAACGAATTCCAAAATGAAAATAAATAGCTCGTTTTAATTCAAAGAACCTAAAAATAGTCGAGAATTTTATGTTAAAAGAGGGCAAGCTACTCCTGTCGCACCGCTACAACCTTCTACCTTTGCTACGTTCCCGTCCTGGAGGATTGGAAGGGAGCTGGTCGCAGAAGACTTGCCCAGTGCAAAAGTAATGATTTTTTAGAATTTTATCCTTGTAATTTCTTTATTTTTGTTCGTGGATTTAGGCTCCTTAGTTCAACGGATAGAACAAGCGTTTCCTAAACGTT
>VGFL01000089.1 GCA_016868915.1 Bacteroidota bacterium
GCATCTAAGCGAGATTCCGTTCGAGATTTAACATCGTATGAAACTAGAACATTTCCCCTATATTGAAAATTTGAACCAGAACTGGTAGAAGAAGAATTTGATGGATTTTGTTTCGTTGTTTGAGCAGTTTTTTTTGTTCGCTCATTCACTTGTTGCCGGATTTTTTCAAGGTGTTTTCTCTCTTCGTTGAAATCATCCTTTGAGTCAGCTGAATTTTTATTATTTGAATTTCCTTGGCTCCGAGACCAATTTTTCTCCGAGAATTGACGCTTATCATTTAAATCTCGTGAAGTGTTTTTAACCTCACCTCCAGAAAATTTCGGTTGTACCTGTATATTTTCCGGTTGCAATTCTATTTCATCCTCGGGAATTTCAACTTTAGATTCGTTAAATAATTTTTCAATCGGTTCGTATTGGGTTATATGTTTTAATTGAAGGTAGGTAAATAAAAACGCGTAGGTAAGAATGGAGGCTGAAATACCATATTTAAATTTATCAATATAATAAAAGAATTTATCCATCAATTTTTAACTTGTATCAATTTACGTTCCTTTAATTGAAAATAATCCATTTGGTCACCTTTTATGAGCATTAAAAACTGGTCATTTATCATATTGATTGATTGATATTCCTGTTTAATTAGAATTTTGCCATCAATGTCACATAGCCCATATATACCCCCTGATTCAATAAGAAGAAGATCTGATCCCTCCAACCAAGTAATAGAAGAGTATACATTGGGTATAATAAATTTTCCAGTTTTATCAATTACTCCCATTAATGAGTCAACTGTTATTATTCCACATCCATTTTTAAAACTTTCAGCATATTCGTAATTCATTTTAATCTGTTCTTTACCCATATTATTTAAAAATCCCCATTTATTATTTTTCATACAGGCAATAATATCAGAAATATTCCCAATTTCACCATAGTTGAAGGGAACAAATACTTTTCCATTGATATCTATTAGTCCAGACTTATCATTTTTTCGCACTTTGGCGATACCTGATTTGAAGTTACTGTATAATTGATAATTGGGATAAATTTGATATTGAGGTGTGATAATTATTTTACCATTTTCATCCAAATAACCAATTTTACCACTATCAACGATTATTGCTCGGTTATCAGTTAATTTTCCAATATATTCATACTGAGGTGCTAAAATTGGATTACCATCACGATTACAAATACCATATTTTTCATCTTCAATAAAAATTAATAAGGTATCAGTATAAAAGTCAACTTCATCGTAGAATGGTTTAATGATGAAAGAACCAACACTGTCAATTATTGCTTCTTTTCCATTTATTCTTACACGGGCTTGAAGATTTTCAAAAGATTCAGCCTCTTCGAAATGTTCAGGAATTAATGAAATTCTATTTTTTGAGAAATATCCGTAAAGTGAATCTTTTCTCACGAAAACTTTTCCTTCAGAAACAGGCCCTATTTCCTTGAAAATAGGTTCAAAAATAGAATATCCATTTCTGTCAATCATTCCATATTTACCTTCTTTTTCAACGATGGATCTTCCATCAGAAAAGTCGCTAACATCGTCGTATATCGGATCCACCACAAATTTATTAGATTTAGAAATAAAACCATATTTATTATTTTGAACCACAGCAGCAATATCTTCGTAGAAAAATCCTGCTTCTGAGTAAATTGAAGGTATTATTAATTCACCCTCTAAATTCATGAATCCCCATGCATTTTTTATTTTTACGGGTAACAAAACTAATCTCGCTAATGCTTGATCATTTTTTATTTCATTTCCAAATGGGTAATTAGGATATCTTTTTAAGAATACTTCAAATTTAGATGTGTTGTATTCATTACTCATAAATATTTGATATAATTTTCTCCAAGCTTCGGGAATATTCCTATTTGTTGGATGATCTTTAATAAAATTTTCATAGGATTTAAGATTATTTGAAGAGGTGCTGATTAAATAGATTTTATTTTCTGCTTGCGATTTATATGGGTTTGTGTTACATTCTGATAGAAATAACATATATCCTATTATTGTTTCTTTTTGGGTATATTCAAAATATTGTTGTTTATAAAACAAATTTTGCGCATCTTCTTTGAGGTAAGTTTCAGGATAACGGTCTAAAAATTCTTGTGTTTTTTTTGAAGAATTTAAGTTTTTAGTTTCGACAAAATCCAATGAATCCCGCTTTTTTACTGCAGAAGACAAGAATAGTGAATATGAATGATTTTTTATAAAATCATTATAACAATTTACAGTTGCTACATTGGTGCAAATCGTGAAAAAAGCTTTACTTATTTTGTGATCTAGTTCTAAAATTGCATCCTCAGAGTAATTGTATTTTTCAAGTTTAATTTTTGTCTTTAACTTCAAATCTGACATTGTTTTTTTTGCTATTCCAATGTATTTATACGCAGAATCCAATGAATGAAAAGGATTATCTTTTCTGCTATAAATTGTCGCTAAACCAAATGAAGCTGGGGCAGGATATTTCTTAAGTGATTTTGAAAATAATTGCTTTGCTTCAAAGTAATTAAATTCTTGAAGTGCCTCAAAGGCTTTCGTAATTTTATTAGCCCAAAATAAATTTTTAGAAAATACAAAAAGGCAAATCATAAAGGTAACCCGAAATAAGAAAGGATTTTTAGTACCCACGACTTGAATTAATTTAAGTTGGATTTACTCGTAAAATTATATAAACCTACGCTGAAAACAGCAAAAATGTTATGTTTAATCTTGTTAAAAAATGTAATTTTACAATTTAAAGAAAAGGTTTATTATGTCTACAGCTTTGGGAAATCACATTTTAGTTGAATTTATGAATTGCGATCCACATATTATGAATGATGTGGCTGGAATTGAGAGAGATATGGTTGGTGCTGCTCAAAAGGCCGGAGCAACAGTTATTAATTCTACCTTTCATCATTTTTCTCCTTATGGTGTGTCTGGAGTTGTTGTAATTCAAGAAAGTCATTTAGCCATCCACACATGGCCAGAATATGGATATGCAGCAGTTGATTTATTTACATGTGGTGAAATGAATGCATGGATTTCTTTCGATCACTTAAAGGAATGCTTTAAAGCAAAATCATATTCTGCTATTGAAATAAAGAGAGGTTCTGTTAATTTACTGACGCGAAATGATTTTGATATTTCAACAATGCGCCAAAAGGCCTCTGAATGGAGAAATCCTGAGTTTTATACAAGAAATGTATGGTTTACAGATAAAGACGATGATCAGGCGCTCTCGCTTCGTTTCACGGGTGATGTTTTCTATGATGTACAATCGCCATTTCAGCGAGTAAGGATTTTGGAATCGTATAAGTATGGAAAAATGTTGGCCCTAGATGATATGGTTATGACAACGGAAAAAGATGAATTTCATTATCATGAAATGATCTCTCATCCGGCAATGTTTACCTTGGGATCTGCCAAAAATATTCTTGTAATTGGGGGTGGAGATGGCGGTACAGTACGTGAAATACTCCGACATGAGTGTGTTGAGAAAGTAACGATGGTTGAAATTGATGAGGAGGTAATCAAGGCCTGTAAGCAATTTCTTCCAAATATTGCGATTTCATTCGACCATCCAAAATTAGAACTACTGGTTGATGATGGCATTTCATTTATTAAAAATGCTGATTCAGAAACGTATGACTTGATAATTGTTGATGGATCAGATCCTGTTGGTCCAGCTGAAGGGTTATTTAGTGTAGAGTTCTACAGAAACTGTTACAAAGCCTTAAAGAGTAATGGGATTTTAGTCGCTCAAGGGGAGTCTCCAAAATTCAATGAAAAGGCATTTTCAGAGCTCAATCACACGCTTCAAGGAATTTTTGGTGAAAATAATGCACCTGTTTCTTTATTTTTTGTGCCGACTTATCCAACTGGGATTTGGAGTTTCCAATACGGCATAAAAGGAGATTTATCTCCCAAAAGATTAGAAGGCACTGCAGACATATCTCATTTTGTTAAAACAAATAAATTACGATACTATAATGCTGATGTACATGTTGGTTCTTTTGCAACACCAAATTTTGTGAAGGACTTATTAAAGGCTTCGGTTATTCAATAAAATTATTTTGAAATATATTGCTCGGTTTATCTTTTGGATAATAGGTTGGAAAATAGATCCAAATCCTCCATCAAATGTGAAAAAGTGTGTTATTGCTGTTGGTCCTCATACTTCCAATTGGGACTTTGTTCTTGGTCGCTTAGCATTTTTTCAATATGGTGTTAATGGGAAATTTCTTATCAAAAAAGAACTTTTCTTTTTTCCGCTTGGGATTTTACTTAAAGCGCTTGGTGGTATTCCTGTTAATCGAAAGAAAAATTCAAATATGACTGAATTTGCAATTAATTTATTTAAAAAATCTGATTCGCTCTATTTAGTTTTTGCGCCTGAAGGAACAAGAAAGTATAATCCAAATTGGAAAAAAGGATTTTATTACATCGCAATGAAGGCTGAGGTTCCGATCTATATTTCATATGTCGATTTTGCAACAAAAACAGGAGGATTTCATTCAATTTTTTATCCCACTGGTGACGTTAGTAGCGACATAGCGGAAATAAAAAAGATTTTGAGTAAATACAAGGGGAAAGTCGCAGAAAATGGAATTTATTAACCTTTAGGTTTTAAATTTTCAGTTTTTTTATCGTAACCATATGGACAATGTTTACACGAGCTTTTACAACAATAACCTCTTTTAAGATGATATTTTTCGGTAAAAATAATATATCCATCAGGACTGAGGTAGTAATCATCTTGTGTCATATTCGCCCTTCTATTAGATCCAAAAACCTCGTGATTCATTATCTATAAAATGTTTGATATCAACTTATTGCCCTCAGAAAGTCACTCACGTGTTGATAGTTATTCACTTAACACACAAACATTAAATTTGTTTATCAAAAGGGACGATTTAATTCATCCAGTAATATCAGGAAATAAGTGGAGAAAATTAAAGTATAACATTTTGTATGCACAGAGGAATCAAGTCGAAGGAATTATTACATTTGGTGGGGCTTATTCAAATCATTTGATTGCAACAGCTTTAGCTGCAAAAATATCTCAATTAAAGTGTGTCGGTATCGTACGTGGTGAGGAATTATCTTATCACTCGAATACAATTCTTTCTTATTGTACTTCATTGGGCGCTGACTTAACGTTTGTCTCACGAAAGGAATACGCCCTCAGGGATGAAACTATATATAAGCAACAGCTTCTTACAACTTACAAAAATTATTTAATTATACCCGAAGGAGGGAGGAATTATCATGGTATTTTGGGTTGTATGGAAATAATGAAGGAAACGTCTAATGATTACGACTATGTTTGTGTTTCGCAAGGAACTTCAACAACCTCAGTTGGTATTTTGTTAACAATACCTGAAAAAACTAAACTCATTGTCTGTCCTGCACTCAAGGGATTTGATTCAATTAATGAAATGAGTCAGGCAATGTTGACAATGGGTTTTGAAAAGGAATTCGTTCGAGATAAATTGACTCAAGTTATTGTATTACAAACTGATATTTTGGGAAAATATGGTAAGGCATCTCGAGAGTTGAAAAATTTTAATACTGAGTTGTACGATAGAACAAAAATTAATTTTGACATTACATACAACGCCAAAAGCTTATTCATGTTAGATGATTTTATTAAAAAAAAATCACTTTTTGAAGATAAAATATTATACATCCACACTGGTGGATTTTCGTAAAAAACACAAAAATTCTTTATTTCCATCCCCGCCTAAAATCGGCGAAGAAATACATGACAACCACTCGAAATTAATGGATTGGGCAAATTCTTTAATTTCTGAAATAATTTGAGAATAGAGTTTTTCATTTTTTACAATACCACCTTTAGAAAGGTTATTCTTACCGACTTCGAATTGTGGTTTGATAAGTGCAATAACAAAAGCGTTTTCATTTAAAAATCGAGGTAGATATCCAATAACTTTTGTTAGTGAAATAAATGAAACATCAAGTACAATCCCATCTAATTTTTCAGGTATGTGATTAATTTTGAGATTTTTAATATTTATTTTTTCTAAATTAATTACTCGTTTATCGGCAAGAATATTTTTATGTAATTGGTTGCTACCAACATCTACACAATATACTTTTTGACAATTTCTTTCTAGTAATACTTGGCTGAAACCTCCTGTGGAAGCACCTAAATCCATCAGGGTAAGATTTTTTACATCTATTTCAAATTCGTCTAATGCATGAATAAGCTTATAAGCTCCTCTTGATACGTATTTTGATACATCTCTTGAAATTTCGATGAGGTCATCCAATTTTATTTTCTTACTCGGTTTTCTAACAACCAGGCCATTAATTTTGATTTGACCGGACAAAATAGCATTTTCCGCCCTCGTTCTTGATTCAAAAAAATTCTGTTCAACAAGAATTTTATCCAGTCTAATCAAATTAATTAAGAAATTTAACGAGATTCGATTACCGTTACACTACCGTGTTTATCCACGACTTTTCCTCCCTTCATTTCGCCTTTAATTCGATAGAAATAAACGCCATCCATAACTTTTTCTTGCGTAGAATCATGAGTTCCATCCCAGAGGAACAAGGGAGCAGCGGCATCTCTCGTGCCTTCATAAATTATGTTCCCCCAACGATTTAGTATCACAACTGTAAAATCTTTGAACCCGTCGAAAGGGAGGGTAAATAAATCATTTATCCCATCCCCATTTGCTGTTATAACATTCGGTAACCATATTTCGGGATCTGAGATATTTATAGTAAAGGTATATTGGTCCTGACAACCATTGTCGTCAAATACGGTTAATGTTACAGGGTACGCACCAGCTGTTGGGTAGCTGTACAATTGACTCGTACTCGTTACACTGTTTATTATGTCTGTTCCAAAATCCCATGACCAATATGTGATAGTAGACTGCGTTGAGCTGGAGGCATCAACAAAAGTGATTGACTGATCTTGCTCCGCAGGATTTGGTGTTGCAGAAAACATTGCAGTAAGGCCATCTTCTGCTACAGTTATTGGATCCAAAGGATAAAAAACTTCACAACCCGTGGCATCATACAGATAGACACCTGGCACATAGGTTCCTGGACTACCGTAATTGTAGAAGAAATTAATGCTGTCGTTTAATGTTGTATTATCACCCATTTCCCAAATTGTGCTCACAATATTTTGAGCGTTATTGATGACAAATTGAGCCCCTTGGGCACACCCTCCAGCTTGTTGTACCCAATCTGGATTTCCACTCGGTCCACCTATGGTCACATAATCGATAAGCACTGAATCATCAGTACAGCCGTTGACATCGGTAACTTGTAATATTAAGTCATAAGTTCCGGGGAAAACGTAGGTAGCACTTGGATTTTGCAAACTAGAAGAATTACCATTACCAAACGACCACTGCCAATTCGTAATTGGTCCTGCAGAAAATGAAGAATCAACAAAGTTGGCAAATAGCGGAGGACAAACATATTCGCCGTTTTGTCCAATTGCGGCACCAGAGAAAGAATAATTAGGAATTGCCCATG
>VGFL01000090.1 GCA_016868915.1 Bacteroidota bacterium
TTTCATCTTGTTTTTTCGAATAATTCTTTACGCGAAGCATCAAACTAGCTGTATCTAAATCTTTAAATTCTTTATTAAAAGTTTCTTCGCGAATACTTATCTGCTCGTTGATCACAATTTCCGCTGCTTTGGCACATTCACAGGGAGTTTTAAGGTTCTTTACATCGATCGATTCAACTTTATCTGAACAAGAAAAGAGAGTCGTAATTAGCACCGAAAGAAAAAATACATGTAATTTCATAGTTTGATCAATATTAAGTTTGACAAAGTTAGATATTTAAAATTGAATAAAAATAAAGTATGGCATTAATAAAATCTTGTAAAGGAAACAACCCAAAATTTGGAGCTAATTGCTGGTTTGCAGAAAATGCAACGATTGTGGGAGATGTAATTATGGGTGATGGATGCTCTGTTTGGTTTAACGCTGTCGTTCGTGGTGATGTTAATTCAATTCGAATTGGAAATGGGGTGAATATTCAAGATGGTGCAGTTCTTCATTGTACATATCTTAAGACGAAATTAAAAATAGGAGATAATGTATCTGTTGGTCACAATGCAATTATACACGGTTGTTCAATTGAAGATAATGTTTTGATTGGAATGGGTGCAATTGTAATGGATAATTGTTTTATAGAATCAAATTGTATTATTGCTGCAGGAGCCGTTTTAACAGAGAATACGCGTGTTGAGTCATGGTCAATTTATGCGGGGATTCCTGCCAAAAAAGTTAAAGATTTATCTCCTGAATTATTTTCAGGCGAGGTTGAAAGAATTGCGAATAATTATAAAATGTATGCCGATTGGTATAAATAGAGAATCATTGAAATAAATTCATTTTTTAAAAAATTTTAAGTACTTCATAATTTTCTCTTTTAAGCGTCAATTTTTTTTTATCAATCTTTGCAGATAAAATAAGAAATCGTATCTTTGCACTCCAATTTTGGGAAAAGTGTTAAACTAAAGTAAAGAATTGTGGATACGTTAAGTTACAAAACTGTTTCTGTTAACAAGGAGAAAGCTGAAAAAAAATGGTTTATTGTTGATGCTACAGATAAACATGTTGGTAGATTGGCAAGTACTGTTGCCAAAGTAATTCGCGGTAAGCATAAACCATCTTACACTCCGCACGCAGATTGTGGTGATAATATAATAATTATTAACGCTGAAAAAGTTTCTTTTTCAGGAAATAAAATTGCTGCCAAAACCTATACAAGATATACCGGATATCCTGGTGGCCAGCGTTTTACTACTGTTGATGAATTATTGAAAAGCCATCCTGAAAGAATTCTTGAAAAGGCAGTTCGCGGGATGTTGCCTAAGAATGCACTTGGAAGAGCATTATACAGAAATTTAAGAGTTTATGCAGGAACAACTCACAATCATGATGCACAAAATCCAGAAATTTTAAATATTGATTCACTAAAATAATTCGTACTGTTCATGGAAGTTATTAATACGTTAGGTAGAAGAAAAACATCGGTTGCTAGAGTGTATCTTTCCAAGGGAAAAGGGAAAATTACCATTAATAATAAAGATATTAAAGTTGCTTTCCCGATCGATATTTTACAAGCAAAGATAAATCAACCATTCGCAGCAACGAATACGCTTGGTCAATACGACGTCAAAGCAAACGTTTTTGGTGGAGGAATAAACGGTCAGGCTGAGGCAATTCGTTTGGGTATTTCTAGAGCGTTAGTTGAGATATCCGAAGATAACAAGGTAAATTTGCGATCTGAAGGGTTACTAACTCGCGATCCACGAATGGTTGAACGGAAAAAACCGGGACGTCCAAAAGCAAGAAAAAGATTCCAATTCTCTAAACGTTAAGATTATTGGTGGTTTAGCATCCAAACTTGCGAGTATTTTCCATAACGGACCCTTGTAAGTTGATTATTTAATAGGAAAGTAAACAAATAAATATATGTCTAAAGTAAATTTTGATTCATTATTAGATGCCGGAGTTCATTTCGGCCATTTAAAAAGAAAGTGGAATCCTGCAATGGCTCCCTATATTTTTTCTGAGAAAAAAGGGATTCACATCATCGATTTAAACAAAACGATTGTTAATCTTGATCAAGCTTGCGCTGCAATGAAGCAGATTGCTAAATCAGGAAAAAAAGTTTTGTTCGTTGCAACCAAAAAACAAGCGAAGGAAATAATTTCTCAAAAAGTTTCAGAGATTAATATGCCCTACGTGACTGAGCGATGGTCTGGAGGTATGTTAACAAACTTTCAAACAACAAGAAAGTCGATTCGTAAAATGGCGAATATCGATAAAATGAAATCTGATGGAACCTGGGATACTCTCAACAAAAGAGAAAAGCTATTTAAATCCCGTCAAAGAGAAAAATTAGAAAAGACATTTGGTTCAATTGCTGACATGACTCGTCAACCGGCAGCTATCTTCATTGTTGATATTTTGAAGGAACATATAGCGCTTGCTGAGGCTAAGAAGTTAAATATCCCAACGTTTGCAATGGTAGATACCAACTCAAATCCAAAGTTAGTTGATTTTCCAATACCAGCTAATGATGATGCTACGAAGTCTATTTCTATTATTCTTGACCAAATTTGTACGTCTGTCAAAGAAGGGCTAGAGGAAAGAAGAAATTTAAAAGATTCAGATAAAGAAGCTGAGGAAACCACAACAGTAATCGAGAAAGTTAAGGACGAGGTTGTTGGTAAGGCGCAGAGTAGAAAAAAGGTTCGAGTTGAAATATCCGAAGTAGTTGAGGTACAAGAGGAAGTACAACCTGAAGCGACTGAGACTGCTGAAACTCAAGAGGAAGTTCAAGCTGAAGCGACTGAGACTGCTGAGGTACAAGAGGAAGTACAACCTGAAGCGACTGAGACTGCTGAAGTACAAGAAGAAGTAAAAGTTGAAGCTATTGAGACTGCTGAAGTACAAGAGGAAGTTCAAGCTGAAGCTATTGAGACTGCTGAAGTACAAGAGGAAGTTCAAGCTGAAGCGGAAGATGAAACAAAAGACGGTGTCAATATAGACGTTGACAATACAGATGAAACTCAAGTAAGTAAAGAAAACTAAAATATATTAAAATGGCTATAACAGCATCAGATGTAAATAAACTAAGACAACAAACAGGGGCTGGGATGATGGATTGTAAAAATGCATTGGTTGAAGCGAATGGAGATTTTGAGGCCGCGATAGACATCTTACGAAAAAAAGGTCAAAAGATTGCTGCGAAAAGGGGTGATAATGAAGCGAAAGAGGGTGTTATTTTAGCTCAGGCATCGGCTGACGGTAAAAGTGGTGTAATTTTAACACTCAATTGTGAGACCGATTTTGTTGCAAAGAATGATGGATATGTTTCTTTAGTTCAGTCTTTGGTGGATTTGGCTTTAGATAAAAAACCAAATTCGGTTACAGAATTAATGGAGCTTTCATATGACAATAGATTGAGTGTTTCAGAAAAAATAACTGAACAAATTGGTGTAATTGGAGAAAAATTAGATTTATCAAATTATGCTGTTGTTAAGGGAGAAAAGGTTGTAGCCTATAATCACCCGGGAAATCAGCTTGCTACTTTAGTAGGATTTTCAGCTGACGGTTCAGAAATGAATGAAGTTGGTCGTCAGGTAGCAATGCAAGTTGCTGCAATGAATCCTCTTGCAATTGATAAGTCAGGGATTGATGAAAATACAATCAGTCGTGAATTGGAAATTGGAAAAGAGTTGGCCATTCAGGAAGGTAAACCAGCTGAGATGGCTGAGAAAATAGCCCAAGGGCGATTGAATAAATTTTTCAAAGAAAATACCTTGTTAAGTCAACAATTCATACGAGATGAGAAGTTAACTGTGGAGCAGTTTCTTGACAATACTTCGAAAGGTCTAACCGTTATTGACTACAAAAGATTTTCATTAAGCTAAACAGAGTTTTTGCTATGAAACTAAAGCTGTCGTTTTAGACGGCTTTTTTTATTTTGTAACGAAGATTGGCTTATTCCAAATTTTAGTAGTTGTCTGAATTTGAACGGAATAAAGACCTTGCGAAACTCTATTACTCAGTTTAAAACTAGATAAATTACGCCCGAACTCTCTTTGAACGACAGACCCCTTTAGATCAATAATTAAAACTAAATATTCTCCTTTAACTGCAATTGACAAGGCTTCCCCGTTCTTTATTGGATTTGGATAAATTAAAGGTGAAAGAATTTCATTTTCATCTATGGTTAATGTATTTCCAATATTAATGTTATCCAAATAAACTACATTCCCATAACGACCAATATTTCTAAATGCAATCTGCAGATTTGATTCGTTTGAATAATTGGCCAAGTCGATAGAATCAGTTCTCCATTGGGAAGACGATGGCGTAAAATAATTCTGATAATCTGGTGAAGTTGCCAAATCAGTCCCTCCCTTCAAGTAGAGACTTTGATACGTCGAGCCACAATCCGTTGAAGCCAACACCTCTAAGGTATCGCTGTATCCTCCTCCCCAGCGGGCATAAGCGACATCAAAGGATAAAAAAGAATTGGAAGAAATCTGCGAAGGATTAAAATTCATTATTAAATCATCTGAATTTCCTTGAGAATCGTTGTAGTAATTGTCAAAAATGGCAGATTTACTCGAATTGCCATAAGCTCCGGCGCTTGATGAAAGCGACCATTGTGCGTCGTTGTTGGGATTGCTTATACTCCAACCACTTGGTAAAAACGAACCTTCAAATCCTTCGGAAACTGCGCTTGGTAAATTGAGGAAGTTCAAATTTACCTGTATTGTATCCAGATCTATATTCCCATTTCCATCCGTTATTTGAAGTATTGCCAGGTGAGATCCCAATTGAGTAAATAGAACGGCGGGATTTCGAAGGTTTGAAACATTTGGTGAACCGGTAGGAAAAGACCAAGCCCAGGAAGCGTTTGTATGATTTAAAAATGAGTGATCCTCAAAATAAAATGAATCGATTTCACAAATAACCTCTTGATTTAACTTATCAACCATTGCACGAGCGATGGGGTAGGTGGGTGCTTCACTAAAATTGCTTTCCCATATTCCTTTTCCATAACTTGCTAGGCGGATTTTTCCATCGCGGTAAAAAGGTTTTAGTATGTTTCCATTTGTATATAGGGGTAATCCCGAGTTGTCAAGTTGAAACGAACTTTGGTTATTTCTGTAATAAATAGCGCGATTCGTCGCAACGTAAATTCCACCATCTGTACCCGCAATGGTTGTGATGGCCTGGACAGATTCATTATTGAGTATTGAGGATGTTAAATTTATCCATGATTGCCCTGAATTTGTTGTTTTAAAGACTTTAAATCCGTTCGCCCCATTTGGATAGGCAAGCCACAATTCATTCTCATTTTCGGGACTGAGAGAAAGTAACATTCTTCGGCTATTTCCTGATGGTTTATTTATTTCTGTCCAGGTTAAACCGCCATCACTTGTTTTCCACAGAATACCAGTTGAACCTGATGCAGGTTGCTGATTTAAATAAATTACTTCTGGATTACGCGATGAAACTTCGATGTACTTTACCTGATTGGCGGTATTTGTTCCAAAAGTATATAACAAATTAAACGAGGCACCGGCATCCGTTGTTTTCCAAATGGAGTTGTCTTTACCTATGTAGGCGATCGAATAACAATTCGGATGAAACTCCATTTCACTCGACTCTGCAGCCCAATAGCTTTCGTTGGGCGCCATTCCAAATGGTAAATTTGAAATAGGAGCATTCAGGTTGCTCGGAATAATCTTTCCTTGAATGTCTGAAAAATACGTGTTTCGATTAACTCCTGGATTCACGTAACCTGTTGGGGCTTCTCCACCGCCAAGTTCAAGAAAATTACCTGCCCCATAGTTTTCGTAATATGCCAAATTTCCATTGTGATAAAGCCCACCCACTAAAACATCCTCATTCCAGCCACTTCCTAATCCCCAGTAGTCTGAGCCATGAACGCCAGACATACGAAACTCATAATTTGAACTGAAAAAATCAGATGATCGGTAAATTCCTCCGTCCGTACTAACCCATGCTGTGTTACCTAAAATCCTAAAATCCTGCATATCTACGTGCATTCCAAGCGGTCCGCCTACATATCCTGCAACCGGAGTAAATGAACTCCCGCCGTTTATTGACTTATATAAATTAAGTCCTCCGACCAAAATTTCATCGGGATTACTCGGTGAAGCCATGAGCGCACAATTGTAAAATCCCTGGTGATACGTCCAATCCGCCCAGCCAATGGCTAAATTTACGTGATCTGTCGTGTAAGGGCCTCCCGTAGGACCATTCGGTAAAATCCAGGAAGAACCGCCGTCGTCACTGCGATAAACTCCGATGTAGCCAAAATCATTTGGTTTTGATTCGCCGATTAAATAGGCATAAATTCGATCTGGATTTGCTTCAGTTACGGCTAAACGTGCTCCGCCATCGCTTCTCGCTGCATCAGTAGAAGAATACCAACCATTACTTTGAACGTTCCATGATTCGCCGTAATCCGTTGTTTTCAAAAACTCACAAATTACAGCTGTTGGGTTATTTCGAACAATATATAGAATGGAACCGTCTGCGGTGTTGGATTTAATATCGTACGTTTTATTGGAAAATAGAAGATTCCAAGTTGTTCCGCCATCCAAAGAGCGATATAAACCTTTATCCGTACAAGCAAATATGAGCTGATCATTGGTCGGATGGATCAGAATTTCGTTTACTCCAAAATTTGTATTTGGCAAAACATTTATCCAAATTTGACCACCATCAGTGGATCTAAATACACCATTATTACCCCCGGCAAAAACAATATCTGGATTTGATGGATGTACTTCAATCGCTGTCACACCGCTACCAAAATTCTCATTTTTTGAAACTAAATTCCAATTCAATCCTTCATCTATACTCTTGTAAACTTCTCCCGGCTCCGTTCCGCAATACATGAAAGTGGGCGCGTTTAAGCATTGGTCCACGCTGTACACATTGGTTTGTCCTGAACCTTGGTTTCCTCCTTCCTGGTAATTTGTAATGGGACCAACAATACTCCAATCGGATGATTTAGCATTCGTTTGCTTCCCGCGATATATCTGATCATTGTGATGTGTTTCGGTTGGACTGGGTTCGTGAATAAACCCATTCTCATCGGCGTAATTCAAGTATTTTCTTCGCCAACGCTTGTAGTATTGCGTATGAAATGATTTTTCAAACGGGTTATTTCGATAGAATTCTTTGTACAATTGGTCAACTTCAAAAATCGATGGGTTTTCTGAATACATTGTTTTTGCCCAAAGCGGCAATGAGCTGATTTCGACCGAAGAGGGCTTTTGTAGATTTTGAGCGAAA
>VGFL01000091.1 GCA_016868915.1 Bacteroidota bacterium
CGATTTGATGATGAATATTCAATTTCAGGAAATGCGAATGCTACTTTTTCAAACGGTGGTGGATATACTGCTGAAATAACTAACCCTTTGTTGGTAAAAGTTGGCTGCCCCTTTCCTGTTAGTGGAACACTAAAAGTGATTCCACAAAATAAACCTGTTCGAACCGTTGATTATGGTCAAGGCACTTGTGATTTTACGTTTAGCGTTACCGTAAATGGAATAACATTCACTTTTAATTAACTAAAGCAGAGTTATTTTATCACATTTAGTTCACGACCAACCTTAATAAAGGCCGCTATCGCTTTATCTAAGTGCTCTTTAGAATGAGCTGCAGAAATTTGTGTTCTAATCCTAGCTTGTCCCTTTGCAACAACTGGATAGAAGAACCCAATTGCATACACTCCTTCTTGCAGTAACCTATCAGCAAATTTTTGGGACAAAGCTGCATCATAAAGCATAATTGGAACAATCGGTGAATCGCCTGGCTTAATATCAAAACCAGCTGCTTTGATTTTTTCTTTGAAATAATTGGTGTTTTCCTCTAATTTATCGCGTAATTCGGTTGTTGAAGACAACAAGTCAAATACTTTAATTCCAGCACCGACGATTGAAGGAGCCAGTGAATTCGAAAATAAATAGGGACGAGAACGTTGACGTAACATTTCAATAATTTCTTTCTTACCAGTTGTGTATCCACCCATTGCACCACCGAGTGCCTTGCCTAAGGTTCCTGTAATTATATCTACTCGATCCATTACACCACAATATTCAGGAACTCCCCTACCCGTTTTACCAATAAATCCGGCAGAGTGGCACTCATCTGTCATAACCAAAGCGTCGTATTTATCGGCTAAATCACAAATTTGATCCATTTTTGCAATATCCCCATCCATGGAAAAAACACCATCTGTAACAATAATTCGATGGCGCTGACCCTGGGCTTTTTTTAATTGCTCTTCCAAATCTGCCATATCAGAGTGCTTGTATCGATAACGCTGAGCCTTACATAGTCTTATACCGTCAATGATTGAAGCGTGATTTAATTCATCCGATATAATTGCATCCTCTTCACTAAAAAGGGGTTCGAAAACACCACCGTTCGCATCAAAAGCAGCCGCATATAAAATTGTATCTTCTGTACCATAAAATTTTGCTATTTTCTCCTCGAGTGTTTTGTGAATATCCTGGGTTCCACAAATAAATCGAACAGATGACATTCCAAAACCGTGAGTGTCTAAAGCTTCTTTTGCTGCATGAACGACCTCAGGGTGAGATGATAATCCCAAATAATTATTTGCGCACATGATTACAACATCTTCACCCGTATTAACGTGCACATTTGCACCTTGCGGTGTAGTTATAACCCTCTCCCTTTTAAATATTCCTGCTTCCCTAATTTCAGTCAATTCATTGGATAAATGTGTCTTGATTTTTCCGTACATACTCTTTTTTTGGTTTCCAAAGATAACTATTATTTACTCGGAAACATTTAAATTTTCAATCGATAAATTTGACCAGATATTGAACTATTTCTACTTTTTAAGGTTATACAAATTAAGTTAATAACTTTTCTGAAAAAGATAATTTGACAGACTGATATTAACTATTTTTGTCTTATTTATAATCTTTCTAAATAAATGCGCATCATTTTAGCTGATAGTAATGAATTAATTCGATTAGGTTTACGTACAATCATATGTTCAAACTCTAGTTGGGAAATCGTTGGAGAGGCAAAAAATAATGAAGAATTAGAAGAAATTATACACACCTTTGGAGATGCAGTTGTATTGATTGATTATTCAGCAGCAGGTTTCGATATTTCAATCATTTCTAAAATTTTGACAAAGTATAAAAACGTCAAATTTGTTGCACTAACGCCGGATCAATCAGCACAAACACTTGTTGACGCCCTCAAATCTGGTGTCTCGAGTTATGTTAAAAAAGACTGCGAAATTTCTGAAATTATTAATTCGTTGGAGGAAACCTACAATGGAAACAAGTTTTTTTGTGGACAAATTTTAGACACAATACAACGAGCAAATATTGACGTTAACGACATTGATTTCGACTCCTTCTCTTGTGAACCGATTGTGCTCTCAGACCGAGAAAATGAAATAATAAAATTAATTGCCGAAGGAAATACAAATCATCAAATTGCAAATCAACTTTTTTTAAGTAGCCATACTGTTAATACGCATCGAAAAAATATTTTTGCTAAAATTGGAGTTAAGAATACTGCAGGAATTGTCATGTATGCAGTAAAGACAAACTTAGTTGTCCCTAATAAATTCCTCTTCGCTCCTGAATTGGATAATTAAGAAAATATCCCAACTTTTTTTACGAATTTTATTGAACGTTTTACGTCAATAGCTGTAAGCAGGAAAAAAATCTTTTATGCGATTTATAGTTTTATTCTCAATTTTCATTGGAACCATTCAATTTAGTACTGCTCAAGGCAAAGTAGAAAATGCTACGAACCATTCAAATTCAAACGCCGCTCCTACCCTATTTGAAATGAATACCATAACAAATTCAAATTCTTCTGATCCTTCGATTCAGGATTCGGTTCAGTTTAATTCCAACGATGATGACGGCTATTTAGAAAGCGATAAAAATCAGGAGCTTAAAAAAGTAAAAACCAAAAAACAACAAGTTCCCGCATCAGCGTCAAAAGATAAAATAAGTACGGAGAAAAAGGAAGAAAGCGTTTCTGCAATGGATGCCTTGAATCAAAATTTTTCAGTCGTTTATGATGAGACACGCATTCAAGGAAATCAGCGAAATCCAACAATTGAACAACAAGAAAAATTGAACCAAACTCTTAAATCGGCTCAAGCTATTGATTCAACTTCATTTGATTATCACATGATGAAAGTTAAAGCAGGAAATTACGATGTGAAAAATCAGTATCATTTAAACAAAGCGAATGAATTTAACACTACTCATCCAGATTTGCAAAAACAATTACTTGCTTATTACGTCATCACAACAGATACGTTAAAAATTCAATCAACGCTTGAAAATCAGGTAAAAAATAACCAAATTGTGCCAGAGTTTATTGATTACGCAGCAGATCTTTTGCATTCTTCCCCACAAAATTCAACGTTAATCACTCATAGTTTCGACGATACCTACTCGGTTTTATTTCATCAATTAAATCTGGATGAGCGAAAGGATGTAACGATTATTAATTTAGATTTTTGTCAAAGTAAAGAATACCGAGAATCATTATTAAAAAAAGGGTATCAACTTAATTACACTGGAACGATTGATACGAAATTTTTAGCTGATTTAGTTACCCTGAATCCATCTAAAAAAATTGCGCTTTCAATGACACTTCCAAAAGATTATTTTCTGAATCAATCGCAAACATTAGAAATTTGTGGTCTCGTTTTCATACCAAGTAATGGCGAAAATAGAGAATCAGTCAATCAAATGCTCTGGGAAAATCAATTAACTAAAAAAGTACTTGACTCTAAAACAGAATTAGGAAATCGATTATCAAAAAATTACTTGCCTCTGCTTTTAGAATTAAGGCAACTATACCAAAGTAAAAACCTTTGGGAGAAAAAGCGAGAGGTAGATGATTGGATTACAAAAATTGGCAAAAAAACAAATGTTTCAGATCAACTTAAACAATTGAAGGAATAAATTTCATGCAGCTATTCAATCCTTCATACAGTTCATTTTCAGATGAAAAACTTATGTTGGCTCTATCAAAGGGGGATAAACGTGCCTTTGATGAACTGTATGACAGATATGCAAAAGCGCTCAAAGGTTACTTTATGCGAATGCTCTGGAAAAATGAAAGTAAATCCGAAGATTTTGTGCATGACCTTTTTGTGAAAATCATACATAATCCAGAATCCTTTGATTCGAATAGATCTTTCAAAACGTGGTTGTACTCAGTAGCTTGTAACATGTGTAAAAACGAATATAAAAAGCAGGAAGTTCGCAAAGGAACAAGCACTGGAATTGATCAATTTTATTCGATTTCTGATAAAGGTGTTGATGTGCTCAATGAGGTGCAAATGAGTCATTTTGGATCTCAATTTGAAAAATATTTAGCCGAATTGAAAACAGAGCACCAAGAAGTATTTTCTTTGCGCCACATGGATGATTTATCAATAAAAGAGATTGCAGAGGTATTAGAGATAAATGAAGGGACAGTGAAGTCGCGTTTGTTTTATGCCACAAAACAATTGGCAGATAAGTTAAAAGAATTTAACACGGTTAATACATAAGCTATGAACGAAAAATTAGAATATCTCCTTAAGACTAAAGCGTATTCTGAATTGACAGAGGACGAATTGCGTGAATTTAATGGATTGTGTGATTCTCGGGAGGAATACAAAAATATGCAGTTGTTTTTTAGTCAATTGGATAAATACAAGTCTACCCAAAGCTATGATCCGCATTACATGACAAAAGGTAGTCTAAATGAAGTTTTTGAGAAGAAATATGCGAAACAAGGAATTTTGGTTAAACTCTTTCCTCCTAATAAACCCATTTATTTATCTCCACTGGTTCAAATAGCTGCACTTATTGTAATCGTATTTCTAATTTTTCAATTTACTTCTACAGATTCGGTCAACACCCCACAAATTGCTATCGTTGAAAAACCAATTGTAAAAAATAAACCAAAAGTTGAAGAGAAATCAAAAGCGTCTGAAAATATTCCTAAAGAAGAGATTAATTATGGTCAAAAGGTGAAGAAAAATTCTGATCTGGCTAGGAATAATGAACCTCAAAAAAACGATAACGGTTCAGTTTTTCAACCCAGAAATGATGAAACGATTACAGCAACTAATGCTGGTTCTACCTCCGTAAGTGAGGCTGATTATTCATCAACAGCCATTTCAACATCAACAACTACGACTAATTTTCTTTCTTCTGCGTCTTCTGCTTCAGACAGCGGAACAATTGTTACGACAGGCAAAGATTCATCGCGAAGCAGGACAAGAAATCAAGAAGATTATATTGTTGAGGATAAAAAAAGCAAGAATAATAAAAAATCTAATTTAACTGTTCAACCTAAATTATTTGATTTATTGACAACGGTATACTAGTCCAACCAAAGCATGCTTTTAACTCTTTGCTCGAATAATTTTAGCTGCCGATAATTTTCTTCCGAAAAATTCGTATTTTCGCAATTCATAAATGGTCTCATGGCCGAGCGGTTAGGCACCGGTCTGCAAAACCGTCTACAGCAGTTCGAATCTGCTTGAGACCTCAAGAAAACCTCGTAAACCCCTGTTTTCAGGGGTTTTTTATTGAAATTAAATTTATAGGACCATAAATAGGACCAAAAAAATAAAAAAAGTAGTTTAGTTTCGTTAATTCTGATTTAACGAAACTACAGATTTATAAATGTTAGATTTTCATTTTTTTAGGTTTTAATCTAATTGTTTTTAAAATATCAACTCATCAAATTGGGCGGATGAGAATATTCAATTGAAAAATTGATTTACTTAATTCTTGATGTTTCAAATGCATCATACCAAACATGGGGCCAACCTCAATGAAAGTCCCTTCATTCGTATTTCGATAGAGCAACGCTCCTTGAAAACCACTGAAATTAATTTGTTGTGTTAAGACGAAATGGTCATTTTGCCCTGGAACAAATGCTTGGTAAATAGCATAAGCGCGTTTTCCGTATCCTAATTCAATGACTGCAGAATGCTTGTTTGAAGGATTCACGCCTATTTTCAGCGCAAAGGAATTGTTTAATTTCGGAACAACATTAAATCGGCTATCGCTAAAAAACGAATTTCCCAGATAAGAACCAGAACCAAGGGAGCCATTTAAACCAAAATCAAACCAAACTTGGGCTTTTAAATTTGAAACAAGAAGTAACAAAAATAAGCTAAATGTCTTTTTCATGATGATCAATTAATTAATTTAAAAAACTATTTTACCTCACCGTCAATAACTTTTTATGCTCATTCAAAAATTCTTGTGTCGTCTGCTTGTATTAAGTTGCCATTGCAAAGAACCCGTTTTCTAGCAGTATTTTCAGTTTAAGATACCGATTGATTTCATCTTTTTCATTAAATTACCTATCTTTACGATAACTAATAAAATAGTATGAAAAAATCAGTTTGCTTTACCTTCGGATTTCTGATTTTCAGTGCTTCATTTTCTTTTGCTCAATTAGACAAACTCAAAAAAACAGTTGGAGATAAAATAAAATCTGTTAAAACACCGTCTTCTGGAGAATTATCTGAGGAAGATGTTAGTGCGGGACTAAAAGAGGCATTGACAATGGGTATAGAAAAAGGCGTCAATCAACTCTCAAAACCAAATGGTTATTTTGGGGATTTGGAAATTAAAATTCCACTTCCAAAAGATGCAGCGAATGTCGAAACTAAATTAAGAAGTTTAGGACAAGGTCAAAAAGTTGATGAAGCAATCGAATCTCTTAATAGAGCCGCTGAAGATGCTGCCAATGGCGCAAAAGACATTTTCGTAGATGCAATCAAAAACATGACTGTTGTTGATGCAATGAGCATACTTCGTGGAGAGGATAACGGTGCAACTAAATATCTTGAAAAGTCAACTCGAGCAGCCTTGTTTGAAAAGTTTAAACCAGTTGTAAAATCATCACTTGATAAAGTTGGCGCAACAAAAAACTGGAATACCATTTTTACGGCATACAATAAAATTCCAATGGTTGAAAAAGTGAATCCGAATTTGGAAGAATATGCAACCAATAAAGCAATTGATGGACTATTCATTCAGATTGCAAAAGAAGAACTTTCTATTCGTAAAAATTCTGCTGCTCGTGTGACCGATCTTCTCAAAAAGGTATTTGGATAATCCAAACTTTTTCTTACTGCAAAACCGTCTACAGCAGTTCGAATCTGCTTGAGACCTCTTAAACCCCTTAAACCTTTATGGAATAAGGGGTTTATTTTTTTTATTACTGTGAATTAACCGAATGTTTTATACGTTGTATCGGATACCGTAGGAGGAGATTCAGACAGTTGAGCATTGTTTTAAGAGACGACAACGCAGAGTTCTGAATGCACAATATATGCCCACAACTATTGATTTTTGATTATTGTCCTTTCTTTAGTTCTACTGGTATTTATAATAGGCTCAGTAAAAAATTCACCAGATAAATTTTGTAATAAGGCTAATGATTTGTTTACACCAATAATTTTAAATTTTTGACCATCAACAAGAAAAACAAAATTCCCCGGTGTAGTTTCAACAATTAGGTCTTTGTCAATTGAACTAAATAGTGATTTTTTAGTTGAAAAAACCTCATTTTCAT
>VGFL01000092.1 GCA_016868915.1 Bacteroidota bacterium
CCACATCTCCTTTGCATGTATCCATCGTTTCGTAGTGGTAGCCTACTTCGTGGCCAAGCTGAACCATTTCTTTGATGATGGCTTCGTTGTAGCTTTGTGGCACCATGCGGAAATAATAAGTGCCGGCAATTCCTAATTCTGCCTGTATGCGGGCGAAGGCGAGGGAATTTTTGGGGAGTGCGTCGACGTCGTGGCGGAAGATGACAACTTTACGATTAGTTGCTACACAATTTTTTTTGATGAAATCATGAAAGGTGTCAAAAAAGTAGTCGTTTGTATGGAAAGCGCTTATAAGTTCAGTTAAGCGTTTATATTTAAAATCAATTCTCATAATTACTGCTCAAAATTTCTACTCAACATATTTTTCAAATCCCAGAAACGTATGACTCTTTTTCCTTTCCTATGAAATTCATCACCTAAAGCTTTACTAGGTGCATAATGATAAGATGAATCGTATTGCGGATTTAGAGAAAGAATGTTACCGTTTTTGTAATTCATAATAACCTGCTTCAAACCAAACGCCATATCCTTTTTAGTTTGATGAGCTATTGAAAACTGTGTGTGATGTTTCTCAATTTTAAAAGATTGTTGCCAAATAATTTCACCTTTATCAACTTCTTCAACCATAGTATGTATTGTTGACCCACCCATCTTATCGTCACAAAAAAGCATCCACCAAGAGCCAAACACCCCCCTATGACGAGGCAAAAGAGTGCCGTGAGCATTAATACAGGCAAAACGAGGAATTGATAAGAGTTCTTTTCTGAATAGTTGTGGACAACTTATTGAAATAATTAAATCAATATTTAGCTTTATTAATGTTTCCACAAAATTGTTATCGTTGATATCATTCGTTGGAAATAAGGCTATATCATTTTTCATGGCAATATATTTTACAGAGTATGATGAATTCTTTCGTTTTAATATGTTTAGTATTGTTGCAATGAAAAATGCGAGGGCAACCAAAACAAGCTCCTTGAAATTGTAAATTCTTTTTCGCTCATTAATCCAATTTCTGATTGTTTTATTTTTCCGATGAGGAGCAAGCATAGTAATACCAGCAATCTGATAATTAGATTGATTTGAGTCTTTTATCAACTCATTGATCATTTTTGGAATGTAAAATGGCTCGTTTTGAGTTATTATGAAAACCTTCATGTTAAATAGTTTTATAAAGCTTAGGAATACTATTTATTGCTTTGATTACCTCAGAATAATCTAGTCCAATAATATCTAAATACCACCTTATCGTTTCATAACGTGGTTTGTTTTCTTCAAAAATAAGATCCATCGCACGCTCTCTTTTTACCATCCCTTCACGAATTTGATTGCTTCTGAAAGTATCATATTCAGAAAAACCAGCAACAGTATAGTAAATGTAATTATAGAAACTTGCAGTTCCATCTCCTATTCTCCAAGTGGTCTTTGTATCAATAGCCCTTTCCCAGTTATATTGGTCAAATAATATATCTTCAACAGCACCTTCATCCCAATATAAGTAATCAAAAATGTGATAATAATCTTTTTTTGATGTTAAATACCGCGCAAAGAAAGAACCAAAAGTATCAAATAAGGATTGGTTAAAATAGCCTGGGGATTTAATATACTGTGAACCTACGTAGTAAAACAATTTAGCTTGTTGATTTAGAGCTAACGAATATATATATTTCTTGTCAAATTTTGGACGAACACCAGCAAAACCTGTTTTGAAATCAGTGTTTTCAAGGTTATTCATTCCAAATAAATTCAACTTTATCCCGTTTCTTTTACGAATCTTGTCCGCGTAATAATAAAAATATTTATCCCCAGCCATGAATATTGGGATCATACCAAGTGAAGGGTTCTTTAACCATGCTGCAATGTTCTTTCTGATGTTCTCCCTTTTCCAATGAATGTCAGCAGATACAATAATATTCTCTACTCCAAGCTTACCACAAACCCTGGCAATATTTCTTCTGGCCAGGTCAGTAACCATGCCCCAATCATACGTAAAAGCAATTGGGTTCATTTTTAGTTCTTGCTTTACAATGTGTAATGCATAGGTACTATCGCGGCCGCCACTGAAAGGTACAATACAGTCTGGTTTGCCATCCTGACTGCGAAAAGGTTCAACCAGGGCTTTCAGGTTTTCAATGGTTTGAACTTTGTTTTGTGGCTTATAGTTGTTGCAATAGTTACAAACACCCTGATGATCGTATTCGATAAACGGAAAGGTTTCGGGAAGGAGACATTTACTACACCTGCGAAGTTTGCGGATGGCGTCAATATTGTTTTCGAGGAGACTAAACAAATGGGCCTCTTTTGCGCGGTTGATAAACACAGCAGGATCAATCACTACCTCACGCTTGTTGACTGTATTATCGAGCAAGTGCTTTCCCAGACTGAGCGGTTTCACAAATGAAGCGGGTACAGCATTCCGATTCTGGGGATAATCAAAATATTCTATTTTCAGTGAACTCAAATGAACAATAAGGCCTTTGTTGGCAATGAGCTGCTTTACCTCCAGCGAGGGACCAAAAGCAGCGAATTCCGCAGTTTTTTTGAGCCTTTCGAGAAAATAGCCCTCCGAAGCAAAAGTGATGAAGTTCTCGCTGTCGGTTATGTAGTACAGGGAGCCATTGTTGGTTGCCAGAACAAACTGATCTAAATCGTGGAACATCATGGCCACAGACCAGGTGCCTTCGAGCTGCTCAAATGCCTTGTTGCAGGCTTCGGCCAGATCATTTGTGGATTTCAGTTGTTTGCGGATAAGTGCAGGTATGATCTCTGTATCAATGCTGTATGTTCGTTCCAGATCGGGATGCTGTTGCCAAAGCTCGTCCACATTGACGATGATTCCGTTGTGGATGATAATGATGTCATCTTTCAGTACCGGCTGGTTGTTTGCCTCGTTCAGTTGAGTGCCGTTGGTTACCAGGCGGGCATGGCCAAAAGCGCTAAAGCCCTGGTTCAATTCATCAGCTTTTAGGGCTTCTTTTACAGAAACATCAAAATCCTTGCTCTTGAGCAACTGTCGGATGGGTACATCCCCTTTGATAACATCTATGGTGCCTTCATTCAGGTTTCTGATGGCCATACCGGATGAATCCTTGCCACGCGACTCGCTGAAAACAGCAATGTTTTCAAGAGTTTTACGAGTTGCTTTGGGTGAATAAATTTTACCTGGTATGGTTATAAGTCCGAAAATTCCGCACATGATTAACTGAGTTTTTGATACAACAAATCGTATTGCTTAGCGATATTGTTCCAAGTATAGTTTAAAGAGAGTTTCTGAAATGCTTTTTCAGCTTTTTCTTTCATTAATTCAGGATGTTCATTTGCAAATTGTAATTTTTCCATCAAATCATGACTGTCATTCGACTTAAAGAAAAGTACTTCTTCATGAGAAAAAATAGATTTATTAGAGGGTATATCTGATACAATGACGGGAGTTTTCATAGATACAACTTCCAACAGCATCATTGACATCGCTTCAGTGAGAGATGGAAAGACAAACAGCTTTGCATCTGAAACCAATTTCATCAACTCGTTTTTTTCTTTAATCAGGCCCAAAAATTCAGTATTTAACAATTTAGACAACCCTTCAATCTGAATTTTGTAATCAGTTACCTGATTAATATCGCCTGCGACTTTTAACAACGTTCTTTCATTGACAAGTTTCATTGCCTCCAATAACAAATGCAAGCCTTTTATTTCATAAATTCTGCCTGCAGCAAAAAGTATGTAATCGTTCGGTTTCTTCTGTTGTAGTAATTCTTCTGTCTTTTCAGTGATGTTAATTCCATTGGGTATGTAAATTATTTCTCTGCCATACTTCATTTTTATATACTCAACATCGGGCTTTGAAACAGAAACAATCTCATTGGCAAACTTCACATTAAGCCTTTCAGAGAACCGGAAGAACCAATTGTGAATACTGGAAAATTTGGGATCATTGTAATTATAAATACCATGAAATGTAACAATTACTTTGTATTTCAATCGCAGAAATGGTGTAATGAAACCACTCTCAGCATGGTGAAGATGGAGGATTTCAAAACGATGGGTCAAAGCATACCAAAGGGATTGGTAATAGTAAATTAATGTGTTAAAGGCGCCTTTGCCATAATTCTTAAAAATGACCTGTGGAATCCCATTGATGACTTTATTTTTTGTTTTTGTATGCGAGCTTACACTTAATACTGTAAACTTATAGGTATTAGTTAAGGCCTGTATCAGACTTTCGCCTACCGTGGCAGCACCTCCAAATGCGGGTAGGCCTTTGAGGCCGATAACTAAGCACTTTTTCTTATTTTCCACTAATCAACGAATCTATAAAATTTAAATAACTCTCACGAAATGTTTTAGTTGAAAAGTCCCGATACAATTTTTGATGCCCATTACTACCCATAGAAATTCTTAATTCGTGATCAAGTATAAGCTTGCTTAAATTAGAGGCTAAATCCTTATAATCTTTAATTAAGGAAAGAAAACCGTTTTTACCCTCTTCAACTAGACATGAATTATCACCTACATTAGTTGCAACAACTGGTAAGGAAAAAGACATAGCTTCCAAGATAGAGTTTGAAGTGCCTTCAAAAAGTGATGGCATAAAGAAGATGTCACTTTCTTTTAACAAATCCATAGCATTATATGGATTTATTAATACTTCCACATAATCTTGAAGTTCAAGTTCTTTGATCCAATTACTAATTTGTTCCTCAAGAGTTCCGTAACCAATAATTCGGTATGTTACATCAGATAGGCTGAAACCGTATTTTATAATTAAATGTTGAATGGTTCTTAGGGCTGTAAAATAATCTTTTTGAGGTACAAATCTAGCAAGTGTAACAATTATAACAGGTGACTTCAAAGGCCTTAATGCGTGTTCTTTTTCATGCTCAAAGCAATTAGGGATTACAATGCATTTAGATGAGGTGAAACCTTTTTCAACTAAATTTTTACAACCTTGGTAATTGTTAAAAACGGTATAATTGAGTATATAATTATGAATATATTTTTGGATAATTAGTTTTATTCTAGATATTTCAGCGTTTCTTATGCCCCCTACAATATAAGAAACCCCAGCAAATTTACCAGCAATTGCTCCCAAAAAATTACTAGTTGCAAGATAGTTAAAAACGATGTTAATTTTGTTTTCACTAAGAAATAATACTAATTTAAAAAACCGAAAAAATATAAAACCCCTAAGAGGATAAAATTGAATATTATTTTGATAAATGTATTGTTTAAATTTAGATTCAATTCGTTTTTCATCCCAAATTACAAGAAAGGTTGTATACTTTGTTTGCAGAATATTGGTTAAAATCAAAGCTTGCTTTTCGGCACCTCCTGAAGCAAGAGTTGGAATGAAAACTACGATCCTTGGATTAAGCACAATAACTCCTTTTATACCATTCCACAAAATCAATTATTCCGTCTTTAAAATCTGTTGATGGCTGGTAACCAAGAATGGTCTGGGCTTTAGATATATCGGCGTAGGTCTGAAAAACATCTCCATCTTGCATTGGAAATCTTTTTTTATTGGCTTTTATTCCTATAACATCTTCAAGTATGCAAACGAGTTCTTCTAAAGAAGTTGTTTGAGATTCGCCGAGGTTAATTACTTCGTAGCCCTTCAACCGGTCTATTGCATTACTTATCCCATGGACGATATCATTAATATGTGTATAATCACGCCTGGTTGTGCCATCCCCATAAAAAGGAATTTCTGTTCCTTCTATTATCGCTTTTGTAAATTTGCGTATGGCAAGGTCAGGACGTTGTCTTGGGCCATAAACCGTAAAGAAACGTAAACAAAATATATCCATATCATATAGATGATGGTAGGTATGACAAAGTAATTCACCTGCTTTTTTGCTTGCGGCATAGGGTGAAATAGGATTGTCAACATTCATATCTTCATTGAAAGGAACAACTTTACCATTGCCATACACGGAGGATGACGATGCAAATATCATTTTTTTGGTACCTGAACTACGCATAGCCTCTAACACATTAAGGGTGCCCCTTACATTGACATCAAAATAATCCATTGGATCTTGAATTGAAGGCCTGACTCCTGCTTTTGCAGCTAGGTGTATCACAATATCCGGTTTTACATCTTGGAAATTCATGCTAATTGATTGTGCATCGAGTATGTTTAATTCGTGAAATGTGAAGTTGGGGTTGTTTAAAGCTGATTCGAGGTTAGACTTTTTTATACTTTTCCCGTAATACTCATCAAAATTGTCAACACCCGCTATTTGGTGATCTTCATTTTTAAGAAGCATATCGGTCAAAGAACTACCGATAAACCCGGCGGCTCCAGTTACTAGAATTCGAATCATAAAGCTTTTGGTTGTTAAGATTTGGAATCTCTTAAATAAATAAAGAGATAATAGAACTTAACTCGAGATTGGGGATAATAAGACCAAAATTGTTAAGATCCTTCATAAATATATTAAATACTAAAAAATATAAATTTAATGACAGATTTTTCGATTTGTTTATAGAAGCAGCAACTCAACGGAAACTTGTTTGTAGCTTATTCTCTAAACTTGGTATTAACCAAAAACCTTGCAAGTTCATAAGCTTGTTGTCTATAATCGAATTTTTCAATTGCCAGCTTTTGGCCTGAAATTCCCATTGAGATAAAATGAGATGGGTTGTCAAGTACACGAATGATATTATTGGCTATATCCTTTATGTTGCCTGGCTCACAAAGCAGAGAGTCTATTTCGTGATTAAGATAATTTGAAATTTCTCCAACCTTAGTCACAACAACAGGTTTGCCCGAGGCAAGGTACTCACCAAGTTTAGTTGGAAAACCTCCAGAAGCCTGTAGATTGTCTGGCCGTGCTAGCACTAATACTTCAGCAGACTTTAGAAATCCTGGTATTTCATTTCGTTCCAAAGTACCAGCAAAAATCACAGCATCTTCAATTTTATGTTCTTCTGTGAAAATCCTATATGCTCGCATCTCGACTTCTTCAGCAGTTCCAGCTAAGACTAATTTAACGTCGTTATGTTTGAGATTGACAATACAAAAAGCTTTCAGTAAATCTGAAATGCCATCTTTGTCACCGCCCATATAGCCGCAGTATCCTACATAACGTTTTGGAAAATGATCCGAACATCGAATGTTCATAAATCGCTGCGCAACAATAGTTAATGGCAATTTAAATATA
>VGFL01000093.1 GCA_016868915.1 Bacteroidota bacterium
TGGATTAAAAATATATACGAAAATCCCCAGTCAATACAACTTGACATTAATTACGATGAATTGGGTAAATTTCATAGGAGCACTCATACAGAAGAACTGGCAAAATTTTTACTCAGCGAATCTTGATTTTCGTTGAAAGAGGCACAATTTCATATTGTCACTTTCCAAATACGTTGAGAAATTTCCTTACTTCGTCGCAGATGTATTTCACATCACCAATCCCTAAACTTGTAAAACATGGAAAACGCACTAAACAGTCAGAAAAGTGCTCAGCATTTGGTAGCGTGGTAGTTTCATTTCGATCTAAGTAAAATTTGGACTTGTGTAAAGCTTGATAATGAAATTGAAGACAAATTCCTTTTTTTGCCATATATTCAATCAGTGAATTCCGTACTATTTTTGACTTGCAAATTACGAAAAATGCATGACCGTTTGACTTTGAATAATTTGGAATTTTTGGAATTTCAATCAAATCATTTTTAATACTTTTGAACTCGTTTGAGTAGGCATTCCAAATCGTGAGTCTCTGTTTTTGAATAAAATTAAGTTTTTCCACCTGAGCAAATAAGCAAGCAGCTGTAATTTCATTAGGTGCATAAGAACCACCTAAATCTACCCACTCATATCTTTCCAGTTTATCCCTAATAAATTGCCTTCGGTTGGTCCCTTTATCTCTAATAATTTCAGCACGCTCAACATATTTAAGGTCATTAATCACCAACATGCCTCCTTCACCACACGATATATTTTTTGTTTCGTGAAAAGAGAAGGTGGCGAAATGCCCGATACTTCCAATAAATTGCATTTGATAAGTATTATCTAACGCCATTGCGGCATCCTCTAATACAAGTAAATTGTATTTATGAGCAATCTCCATGATTCTAGCCATATCACACGAAACTCCAGCATAGTGCATCGGAACAATCGCCTTGGTATTTGGTGTAATGAGCTTTTCAAGTTTATCAGGATCTAGATTCGGAAATTCTGCACACGCATCAGCGAATACAATTTTCCCTCCCAATTTTTCAAATACATTCGCCGTACTTACATACGTGTAGGATGGAACAATGATTTCATCGCCAGGTTTTATGTCCATAAGTAATGCGGCCATTTCCAGCGCTGTGGTGCAGGAAGTTGTCAGTAAAGCACGCTTGAAACCATAACGTTCCTCAAAAAATCGTTCGCATTTCACTGTATAATTTCCATTGGAAGCTATTTTTCCTGAAGCAATAACTTCTTGGATATATAAGATTTCATTGCCAGATAGATAGGGCCTATTGAATGGTATTATCATCACTTAAAGTAATTTTTTTATTTCAATTTTCAAAATTTATTCTCACATCAAATAAGCGAAACCTTCAAAAAATTCAATATAAAAAGTTATTGTAAGGGTAACGTACCTTAAAAATCTCTTTTGCCTCGAAATACAATTGTTCTCGTAATTCATCACTATTTTCTTTCGTTTGTGCAGAAATAAATATACACCTGATATCACCTAGTTTTGACATCCATGTTTTCTTTAAGTTTTCAAGCGATTGTACCTCCTCATTCTCCTCATTATCGTTCGATAAATAGGCATCAATTTTATTAAATACTATTATTGTTGGTTTCTCTTCTTTGTATATTTCATGAAGTGTTTCATTAACCACACGATAATGGTCTTCAAAATTGGGGTGTGAAATATCTAAAACATGAACTAATAAATCGGCTTCTCTTACTTCATCAAGAGTTGATTTAAACGATTCGATTAATTGATGAGGTAACTTTCGAATAAATCCAACTGTGTCCGTCAATAGAAATGGTAGATTGTTGATGACTACTTTGCGAACAGTCGTGTCTAGTGTGGCAAATAATTTATTTTCTGCAAATACATCAGATTTTGAAAGTAAATTCATTAAGGTGCTCTTACCAACATTCGTATATCCAACAAGTGCTATACGTACTAACTGTCCACGATTGCCACGTTGAACAGACATTTGCTTGTCAATCTCATGTAATTTTTCTTTTAAAAGAGCGATTCGTGTTTGTATGATTCGTCTATCTGTTTCTATTTGTGTCTCTCCAGGACCGCGCATTCCAATTCCTCCTTTCTGACGCTCAAGGTGAGTCCACATTCTCGTTAAACGCGGCAACATATATTGTAATTGAGCTAATTCAACCTGGGTTTTTGCATGTGATGTGCGAGCTCGACTAGCAAAAATATCTAAAATTAAAATGGTTCTATCCAAAATTTTACACCCTAATTCTCGTTCAATATTTCGCAATTGAGAGGGCGAAAGTTCATCATCGAAAATCACTAAATTGACATCATTTTCCTCAATAAAGCGTTTGATTTCATCTAACTTTCCAATTCCAACGTATGTTTTTGGGTTGGGATAGGGGATTTTTTGAAAAAAATACTGAATGGTAATCGCTCCGGCAGTGCTTGCTAAAAATTTCAGTTCATCAATGTAATCAAGGGCAATTTCATTCGTAATATCCGCTGAAATCACCCCAACCAGAACACAGCGTTCTTCGATCGCATCAACGGTAACATGACCAATACCCATTTATTTTCGAAGAGTTTTAACGAATTCCGCTACGTTTTTGATTTTTTCTGGATCTTGAATTGCATCTTTCATTGCGGGCATATTATTTTTACCATTTGTTATAACATTTACAATTTCAGCATCGGACAGCGTAGATTTTGTCAAATCTTTAGATCCCGACCCACCCAATTTTCCGTCCATCCCGTGACATGAAGCACAATTTAAAGTATATAAGTTTTTCGCTTCTTCCTGAGGAGATTTTGGTGTTTCAACAGTGACTTCATTTGTTTCACCGCACGATTGAACCATTAAGAAAAGAGCAATGCTTCCAATTAATACCAGCCTGCACCTAATTGTCTGAATGGCCATGGAATTGATGCTATAATTAAAATTAATCCAATTGCGTAAAACAGAACAATAGTTTTGTGTTTTTTTGATGGTTCTGATGCGCGTTTTGCTTTGGCATGGCCGATTGTTACTAGTACGATTGCTAAAATCATTAAAGAAATATGCTCCATACCATAAAAACGTAATAACTTATTGCCCATCCATCCATCTACAAAACTTACCTTAGATGACGTAAAATATAAGATAAGTCCTATAACTAATTGGATGTGAAGAGAAACCATTGCAAACATATTCAACATTCGATCACTTTTAGCGTATAAATCTTTTTTACGAAGTGCATTAAAAATTGCATATATCATAAGTCCTAAAGCGATCCATCTTAAACCAGAGTGGGAGCGTACAAGAATTTCCATAAATTATTTTTTTGTAAAGTTAATGAAAAATGATTGCTGATGTCTCTATTAAAAAGAACTTATCTTCATTCCTCCATATAATTTAAATCTTTTCCAAAGGTCTCTTTAAGTTTTGAAATACTAAAGAGAGCTAATGAAATGAACAGTATTCCAACAAGTATGGCTGAAACCCCATCGTTTACTTTCAAGGAAAGCAACAATCCGAATAATAATACAACGAGATTCACTGAACCTCTCACAAAATTCGGAATAGTATTGGCGGCTGTTGAACGGATGTTAGTTCCAAATTGCTCAGCGGCTATCGTTACAAAGATTGCCCAATAACCAGTTCCAGTTCCTAACAAGAAACAAATGAAGTAATAGGTATTCAGTGAAATTCCTTCAAGGAAAAATAAAAACACTATCGTTAACACAAACGTAAAAATCAAATAGATGTAAACTACGATTTTCCGACTTTTCAATACTTGACTCAATATTCCTGAAAGTAAATCGCCGAAGGATAACCCAATATAGGCATACATGACGGCTAGTCCGTTTACTACACCATTTACACCCAACCACGGACCAAAGTTATCTTTTGAATTCATAATCAAAAGCCCAATTACGTACCATATTGGTATTCCAATTAAGATACAATGTATGTATTTTATTAGATTCCTTTTATTTCGAAATATAATTCGTAAATCACCCTTTTTAATTCCATTTTCGTGTTTTATATTTTGAAAGAAATGGGATTCAATCGTTCCGACGCGCATCAAAAGCAGAACAAGACCCATGAGTCCACCAACGATGTAGGCTACTTGCCAATTTGAAAAGGTTTGACCAGTAACATCTGTAAGTAAATTTCCAATTACTTGTCCCTTTGAGCCCACTAATGAAGCGACAACTGCACCCAAGGCCCCAAAAGTCACAATAATCATTGTCCCATAGCCGCGTTTTTCTTTTGACATGATTTCTGATACAAGCGTTACTCCTGCGCCAAGTTCACCAGCAAGACCAATACCAGCTGTAATACGTACAAGTGCATATGTTGGAACATCAGATACAAAGGCGTTGGCAAGATTTGCGGTAGAGTAGAGTAGGATTGAGCCAAATAAAACTTTTAACCTTCCTTTTTTATCTCCAAGAATTCCCCATAAAATACCCCCAATCAACATCCCGAGCATTTGCATATTGAAAAGAAACTTGCCTGTATTTGCTTTGGTTAAGGCATCAGCACCAATCATTATCTGGTCTAAACTTTCCGATTTTACAACTCCAAATAATACAAGGTCATAGATATCTACAAAATAACCAAGGGATGCTACAGTTATAATGAGTGCGACTTGTTTGGATGAATTTATTTTCATTTCACGAATATAGTGAGAAATGAAATTTACTTAATGACTTTCTGATTTCATCACATAAAAAAAGAGTCCCGAAGGACTCTTTAACTTTTTCAGTGGATTCTAATCTCTATTTCCAAGAATACGCAATAAAGAAAGGAATAAATTAATAAATAGAATATAAAGTTGTAAACCTCCAATTAATGAAAGCTTATTTCTATCTTCCTCGGAGATATCCGGTGTTTGAGCCACCATCTTTAACTGTTGCATTTGATAGGCAGTCAATCCAGTAAAAACAAACACGCCGAGAACCGCGATGATAAATCCAAAACTATCACTTTTAAGAAATATATTTACAATACCCGCAATGAACATTCCTATAAAAATCATATACAACAAGCTTCCAAATTTGGTTAAATCTGTTTTTGTCGTGTAACCTAATATTGCCATGCCTGCAAAAGCTCCCGCTGTAACGAAGAAAGTCATTGCTATAGCGCTAATATCGTAAACAATGAAAATAGTAGATAAGCTTAATCCCATTAAAGCCGAATAAGCAACAAACAATGCCAATAAAAAAGTCATTGATAATCTGTTGTATGCCATTTGAATTAGTAAACCTAAGCCTACAGGTGCAAAAACGACGATGTAAAAAAGAGGAGCAATACCATCTTGATTAATAAAATAAGTTCCAATAAATTCTTTATTTCCTGCCATGTAGGCGATCAATCCTGAAATTGATAAGGCACCAAACATGTACGAATATACATTTCTGAAAAAAACACGCGTTGTTTCTTGTGTGTAGGTTTCTTGATTTAAATAATTACTCATAGTTATTTGTTTTTTGTTTGTACTAAATTAATAAATTCTTTTCTCGTTGCATCATTTGTAAGAAAAATTCCAGTAAATGCACTTGTTGCTGTTTTAGAATTTTGCTTTTGAACACCTCTCATTTGCATACACATGTGCGAACATTCTAAAACAACTGCAACCCCCTTTGGGTTCAGAGTTCGCTGAATACAATCGCGAATTTCAATCGTTAATCTTTCCTGAACTTGAAGTCTACGAGCGAACGCATCAACAACACGAGGGATTTTACTCAATCCAACAATCTTTCCATCAGGAATATATGCGATATGCGCCTTTCCAAAAAATGGTAACATATGATGTTCACAGAGCGAATAGATTTCAATATCTTTCACGATGACCATTTCTGAATATTCTTCGTGAAAAATTGCTTGGTTCATTATATCGTCAGGGTTTACTTGGTTTCCACTCGTTAAAAATTGTAACGATTTTGCAACGCGTTCAGGAGTCTTCAAAAGCCCTTCTCTATTTATATTCTCACCCAGGTGAACTAAGACATTTTTATATAATGAACTTAATTGATCAAGATGCTTTTCAAATTCAGTGTTTTCAGCCATTTTAAAAAGGTTCTTTACCTCCGAAATATTCAACGAAGTTATTCTCTGTTTCAATTAATTTTATTTTTGCGAGTTCTCCACCTGCCAAATAAATTGGTTTTTCTAATATTTTCCACATTTCGATAACTAAATTTTCAGTTGATGCCAAAATGTCCCTCAAAAACGGAACATCAAGATTCATATTTTTGTGATCTAAAGGTTCAATAATTAATTCTTTTATAATTTGACTTAACTCTTTTAAATTGATTACAAATCCAGTATCTGGATTGGGTAATCCTTTTACAGTGACAAACAAGATAAAATTATGACCGTGCCAATTGTGATTGCTACATTTGCCAAAAACTTCATCATTCTTTTCCTGGCTCCAATCCTCACGCCACAGCTTGTGTGCTGCATTAAATGTCTCGCGCCGCGTTATGTAACAAGTTCCCACTTTTTATTTATTTACAATTTCACAATCCATTGAATCGTCAGCAGTTACCTTGGTCAATTTTACGTTAACAAGTTTATTTGCCAAAGATAAATCATACGGAATTCTAACTTTTACATAATTATCAGTAAATCCATACATCCATCCTTCGTCTTGCTCACTTTCAATTAGTGCAATACGCGACTGACCAAGATTTTGTTCGTAAAAATTCCTTTTTTTTCTGTCTGAGAGTAAATGTAGAATTTTGCTTCGTTCTCTACGTTTTTCCATGGGAACAGAGTCCCCCATTTTTATTGCCGTTGTATTTGCCCTTTCGGAATAGGTGAAAACATGCAAATAAGAAATATCTAGTTGTTTTAAAAATTCTACTGTTTTTGTGAATTCTTCATCCGTTTCACCTGGAAAACCAACAATTACATCAACTCCAATGCAACAATCTGGGTTATTTTTTTTAATGGTTTCAACGCGTTCGGTATATAATTCACGTTCATATTTTCTCCGCATGGCTTTCAGCATAGCATTGCTTCCTGATTGTAATGGAATATGAAAATGAGGAACAAAATGCTGTGATTTATTCAAGCAAAAGTCTAT
>VGFL01000094.1 GCA_016868915.1 Bacteroidota bacterium
TACGATGTAACGGTGTCTAAATTGGGCAATGGCATTACGGGAGGTTCTCACGAAATCTCAATGGGATACAATGTAAAATGTAAGAGAAAACCAAAAACATTTAGAACTATTATTTGTCCTTCCTTTTAGGATGTAACTTTTCTATTTTAATGACGTTTAAAACTTCTATATAACCTTTGAAAAAGTATGAAAATGAAAGCAAAACAATATGTTTTTATTAAGTGTAGTTTATTTATACTTTCAATTCTAATTTTAACTTCCTGTCAGCCAGATCGCTCTAAAACAACAGGGTGGCATTACAATAGTCCTGAAAGTTTTGGAAGTGGATTTGAGAAATTCCCCGCTATGGATCAGGAAACCGGACCAGGACTTACATTTATTGAGGGAGGGGTCTTTACTATGGGACTAACAGAGGAAGATGTAATGAAAGATTGGAACAATAGCCCTCGACGAGTTACAGTTCCATCTTTCTACATAGACCAGACTGAGGTATCAAATTTTGATTACTTAGAATATTTATTCTGGTTAGGGCGGGTCTACGGAAGTATTGACCCGGGAAATCCAAATGGAACTTACAACCCTGATTTTGAATCAGAAGAAGAAAAAGAAAAACAAATTGAAGAACAAGAGGCCAACCAAGAACAACTCGAAGCTGAGGAAGAAAGTGGATATCCCAACAAAAAAGCTTACGTAAAATATTTTAAAGAGTACAAAGAATCGTTCACTTCTTCCTATCAAGAAGTTTTTCGTCGTGCTCTACCTGACACATTATGTTGGAGAAGTCCACTTGGTGCAATGGAACATTTTGTAAGTTACTATTTACGACACCCCGCATACAAAGAATATCCCGTAGTGGGAGTTTCTTGGATTCAAGCAAACGAATATTGTAAGTGGAGAACAGACCGAGTTAACGAATATATTCTAGCTAGAGAAGGAATCTTAGACTGGGAGATGGGAAATAAAGAACTTAATGCATTTCAAATGTTCAATACTGAAGCATATTTGGGAGGGCAATATTTCGGCTTACAACCTGAACCGAAAGAAACAAATAGGTACTATAGTTCAGGGGAAGAAGGTGAAGATGAAGAAGAAATAACAGAAGAGGGAGAAGAAGAAATCGATGATGACAAAAAGTTTACTAAAAAATCTGATGCTACCAATGGTCGAAGATTAAGAAACTACAACCCTAGTATGAGATCAATAAACAAAAGCGGACGGGGTAATTATGGAGCGCGCATTGTAAGAATGGAGGATGGTATTTTGTTGCCTAATTATAGACTTCCAACAGAAGCGGAATGGGAATATGCTGCCGTGGGTTTGGTTGGAAATGTTCAGGAGGGCTCAGAAAATTTGACAAATCGAAGAACATATCCTTGGAATGGTCACTGGGTACGTCGTGAAGAAGAGCAATTTCAGGGATCAATGCAAGCCAATTTTATGAGAACATCGGGTGATTATATGGGTATTGCAGCTGCTGCCAACGATGGCGCAGCACCAACAGCACCCGTTGAATCATTTTGGCCGAATGATTTTGGATTATTCCACATGGCTGGCAATGTATCAGAATGGGTACAGGACGTTTATCGTCCCAACTCGTTGGATGATGTAGATGGTTTTAGTCCTTTCCGTGGAAATGTTTACACAACGAAGCTTACAACCACTATTGGTCTTCACGATGCGATGAAAAATGACCGAGTTCGTTACGACGTACATGGGATGAAGCAATATGTGTTGGATTTTGAACGTGTAAGATACCAAAGAATTGCTGGAAGTAATGGAAAAGATACTAAAGGTTGGAATCCATTAAATGCAGATCCTAGTAAGAAAGATGATCAACAGCGTTACCAAAGTACTGGAGTTAAGGAAGATAACATTGATTTTTATTATGAATATGATATCCTCACAACGTTTAAATTAGATTCTCTACGCTATTCATTTTGGTCTCCCTCCCCCAAAGGATTTATCTATAAGAACGACCCCACAAAAGAAAAAACCAATTTAAAATTCACAGTTGATAATAAAGATTTTACTGTTCTTCAAGGGCGTGGTGATTCATCAGGAATGGTAAGACCGAAAGACGTAAATATTAATCCTGGAAAATATACGGTAAATGTAACGATGGAAGATATTAGATCGGGAACAAATAAAAAGAAGTATTCCTACGCTCTCTCATTTAACGTTTTAGGTAAAAAGCCTCAAAATTTAGATGGTATTAATGCCCAATCTAGATCTAAATATGCAGAAGAGGCAAGACAAGGATCATCTCCAGACCCTCTTTACATTTCTTCTGGTAATAGTCTTGATGTATTTAATGTGGCTGGTTCTCAATACAAAAAAGAATTACAATTTTTTGATTCTATAAATAGTGTTCTTGATCGAGCAATTCAACAAACAAATAATCTTCGAACTACTGAAGCAAGCAGAACGATTAACAATGATCTTTGGGGTAAGGTTTTTGATGAAAAATATATAATTAGTCTCTTTCCAAACTATTTGGATGATCCAGCACTTACATCCATGATTAGTATACTAAGAGATGGTTTAACTGAATATATTATTGAAACGGAAGGTCAAATGCGTTATCGAAACGTCACAGAGGAGGAAAACATTGGAAGATTAAACTATAGAAAAGATGACTATATCGATTACCTAGATGGCGATGTTGAGTCTTCTATATTTTACCAAAATGAAAATCGTAGAAAAGATATTAATCTTGGTAAACGTGATCCCAAACTAGTTATGTATCAAAGTAATCATGAAAGATATAATTTGGATGGCACAAATCCTGGAACCCAAGAATTAACATTTCACCAAGGTGCGCCAACCACACTTGTATCTGATAGAACTCGTGTTTACAAAGGCGGTTCCTGGGAAGACAACGCATACTGGCTTGGTTGTCATACCCGTCGTTTTTTAGATGAAAGGCAATCTACACGAAATATTGGTTTCCGCTGTGCAATGGACAGAGTCGGAAGTCCAACCGGAAAAAATTACGGGAAACGTAAGAAAAGAAAATCATAATGATTATTTTTAAGGCCTGTTCTTCAGGCCTTTTTTTATGGAAAAATTATTTGATCTATTTTATCAATGTTCCGGGGTTTTTACAGATACACGCAACGTATTAAAAGACGGGCTATTCATCGCGCTCAAAGGAACCAACTTCAATGGAAATGCCTTTTCTTCCCAAGCAATTACTCAAGGTGCTAAATTTGCTATTGTAGACGAAAAAGAATTTGCGAACAATCAAACTATTTTTCTAGTTAGTGACGCGCTTACTTTCCTTCAAAAACTAGCTAATTTTCATAGAAAGAAATTTTCCATACCAATCATTGGAATAACAGGTTCAAACGGAAAAACAACCACAAAAGAATTAATTCATGAAGTTCTCGGAAGTCAGTATAATACACTAGCTACTTTTGGAAATTTAAATAATCACATCGGAGTACCATTAACCCTACTTTCAATCAATCAGACACATGAAATAGCAATAATTGAAATGGGGGCTAATCGTTTGCATGATATCGCTGAACTCTGTGAAATTGCTGAACCCACTTATGGAATTATAACCAATATTGGTGCGGCTCATTTAGAGGGATTCGGTGGATTTGAAGGGGTGCTTAAAACGAAACTTGAACTTTACCATTCAATTAATAATTCAAAGGGTGTTTTAGTAGTAAATAAAGATGATCAAATTCTCTGTTCAAATTTACCTCATTCGTTGACAACCGCTTATTATTCAATAAATGAAATAAGCGAACTAAAAGGAGAAGTCGAATCCTTAAATCCTTGTTTGAATTTCAAATGGAAGGATGAAAATAGTACAAAACATGTCGTCAAAACAAATTTATTCGGTGATTTTAATTTATACAATTTTTTGGCTGCAATACGCTTTGGGCTACTATTTAAGGTCTCAAAAGAAAAAATAAATTCCTCACTCGCCCAATACATTCCTTCAAATAACCGTTCTCAAATTACAAGAACGGAAACAAATACTTTACTTGTTGATTGCTACAATGCCAATCCATCCAGCATGCTTTCAGCACTTTCTAGTTTTATTTCTACAGAATCTCAGGACAAAATTGCCATCATTGGTGACATGCTCGAACTGGGTGCAGAAGCCGAAGAAAGACACAATGACATTCTTGACTTTTTAAATCAAAATTCTGCTATCTATATTACTGTTGGACCTTTGTTCTATCACTCATCTAAAAATAAAGCAAGCAAAAAGTTTGTAACAGCCGATGAATTCTTGATCTTTCTTCAGTCAAATCATTTCAAAAATAAATTTATTCTCCTTAAAGGATCACGCGGAATTGCCCTGGAGAAATCAATTAACTATTTATAGTAATGAAGTATAAATTTATTTTTACTCTCCTCCTCTTCATTTTGTGGTATCGAGTATCTTGTGCACAAAAAATAAATTATTTACTTAAAATGTCCAATCCACAAAGTCATTATTTTGAGGTTGAACTGATTTTAGAAGGATTCAAACAAAAGGAAATTGAAATTAAAATGCCAGTGTGGGCACCTGGTTCCTATTTAGTGCGTGAATTTTCAAAGAACGTGAATGAAGTAAAAGCAAAGGATGAATCTAACAAAGCACTAAAATCCACCAAAAAAGCAAAAAACGCTTGGGTAATAGATAATTCCAGTAAATCCAAAAAAATAAGTATAAGCTACGAAGTATATGCTTTCGAACTGAGTGTTAGAACAAGTTTTTTAGATCTATCTCACGGTTTTGTTAGTGGTTCTGGCGTTTTCATGTATGTTTCGGGAAGTCAAAATCTACCCGGAACATTGGAGATTGCACCCTACAAAGACTTTAAAAAAATCACAACCGCACTTCCTAAATCGAACATTAGTGTTGAAAAAGATGGGTCAGAAACTTTTTACTTTGAAAACTATGATCAGTTAGTAGATTGCCCAATTGAAATCGGAAATCAAGTAGTTTTTGATTTCATGGCCTCGGGAGTGAAACACATTGTTGCCATGTATGGCGAAGCAAATTTTGATATTGACAAGTTGAAAAAGGATATGCCAAAAGTAATTGAGGCTGAAACCGCTGTATTTGGTGAAAATCCCAATAAAGAATATGTTTTTATTATTCATAATGTGGTGAATGGTCAAGGCGGACTAGAGCACATGAATTCAACAACATTAAGTGTGAATCGCTGGACGTATTCGGGCTCTAATTATATTAATTTCTTAAATCTTGTTGCCCACGAATATTTCCATTTGTGGAATGTTAAACGTTTTCGACCTATCGAATTAGGTCCTTTCAATTACGACCAAGAAAATTATACAAATCTCCTTTGGGTAATGGAAGGATTTACTTCCTACTACGACGAACTCATTATGCGGCGAATTGGCTTGGTCAGCCCTGAAGAATTTGTATCAAAGATTCAAAGTACCGTGAATTATGTGGAAGGTACAGTGGGTGCTCGAGTTCAATCCTTGGCTCATTCAAGCTTTGATGCGTGGATTAAGGGATACCGTCCCAATGAAAACTCGTCCAATACAACGATGACTTATTATTCAAGAGGTCAGGTGATTGCAGCTATTTTTGATGTGATGATAGTTTCAAAATACAATGGTAAAAAGGGATTAGATGATTTCATGCGTTACGTCTATACAAAATATGCAAAAGAACTTAAACGCGGAATTACTGATCAAGAATTTAAAAAAGAACTAGAAGATTTCTTAGGTCAGGATTTAACTCCCTTCTATGTAAAATATATTGAGGGAACAGAGATCCCGCCGTATAACGAGTATTTTTCTAAAGTTGGAGTAAAAGTAAATTATTCAGGGTCTAAAAAGCCGTCATTTGGAGCAACTTTGAAACAAGAAGGAGGTAAAGTTCTTGTAAAAAATATTCGTTCTGGTTCATCAGCTGAAAAAGCAGGATTGAGTGTAAATGATGAAATAATAGCTTGCGATGGCTATCGCGTAGATCAAAGTGCATGTGAGTCCTATATAAATTCGATGGCTGAAGGACAAGAGACAGAATTACTCATAAGCCGTGATGATATCGTATTTACTCTTTTAATGACAATATATTCCTTTGAAAAACCACAATTTTCTTTTACCATTTCAACCGATGATACAACAAAAAATCTTTTCTCGTATTGGCTGCGCTAGTTTAGCATTTGTCTCTTTTATTTCGTCTTGTCAAACTAGTAATTTTCAAAACATTGAAATCACCAAAGGATACAAGACCGGATTTATGCACCAAGTTTCGGAGCCTTCAATTGCCATAAATCCTAAAAACACTAATGAAATAGCTGCAGGATCAATTATTGATAATTATCACTTTTCAAATGACGGTGGTAAAACATGGACTAATAGAAAAATTGAAAGTGAATTTGGTGTTTGGGGTGATCCCGTTCTAACTTTTGATCGCTCAGGTAAGGTTTACTACTTTCATTTGGCGAATTACAGAAAGACTTCATGGATTGACCGTATCGTTTGTCAAGTTGCACCAACAATTGATGCTGAATTTTCAAATGGAACCTTCCCAAAACCAAATGGTTCAAAGGCGCAGGATAAACATTGGGTGGCTCTACATCCGAAAAATAATACGCTTGCATTAACATGGACCCAATTTGATAAATACGATTCAGAGGATTCTCAAGATTCTTCGCATATTTTGTTTTCCAGATCTATTGATCAAGGAAAAACGTGGAGTGACCCATTGAGAATCAACAAATATGGAGGTGATTGCATCGACGATGATAACACAGTTGAAGGAGCAGTTCCCACCTACGGACCAAATGGAGAATTGTATGTCGCCTGGTCGGGACCAAAAGGATTAGTTTTTCAAAAATCCTTGGATGGTGGCACAACTTGGCTCTCTCAAGAAAAATTAATTACAGAACATCCTGGAGGTTGGACAATTGATGTACCAGGAATTAATCGTTGTAATGGTTTGCCAATTTTAATTTGTGATCAAAGTGATGGGCCAAATCAAGGAGCACTATATCTCAATTGGGCAGATCA
>VGFL01000095.1 GCA_016868915.1 Bacteroidota bacterium
ATGGCAAATAGTTCTGTTGTTCGTTATTGCCAACTCTTTGATCCCATCCAAGGCATTACCTATTTTGGAAATCGGGGAACAAGTGGAATTGATGGTAGTACGAGCACTGCCGTTGGTGCATCTGTCGCCAATTATTCAAAACTTCATGTTTTACTGTCGGGAGATATTTCATTTTTCTATGACAGTAATGGTCTTTGGAATAAATACCTCGGTAAAAATTTTCGGATAATTCTTATTAATAATTCAGGTGGAGGTATTTTTAGAATTATTCCTGGATCATCAAATTCACCACAACGAGATGCTTTTTTTGAAGCAACGCATGAAACGAATGCCAAAGGGATATGTGAATCATTCAATGTAAATTATCAATCAACTAGTTGCGCCTCAGGCCTACCTAAAATTCTATCCAAATTTTTCATTGAATCTGAGAATGAAAGACCCAAATTATTGGAAATTTTTACTCCTCGAGAGAGAAATGCCGAAGTTTTAGAAGAATATTTTCAGTTTATCAAGCGATAAATATAACAACTGATGGACTTTAAAATTGTTTCTGATTTTGAGCCAACGGGTGACCAACCTGATGCAATTAGACAATTGGTAAATGGGATAAACCAGAATATTTTTGCACAGACTTTACTCGGTGTCACTGGAAGTGGTAAAACATTTACCGTCGCGAATGTTATTGAACAAATCAATCGTCCAACTCTTGTACTTTCGCACAATAAAACACTTGCTGCGCAATTGTATGGCGAATTCAAACAATTTTTTCCGAATAATGCTGTTGAATATTTTGTATCCTACTACGATTACTATCAACCAGAAGCCTATTTACCAACAACTGATACGTATATAGAAAAAGATCTTCAAATTAATGATGAAATTGAAAAATTGCGGCTATCAGCTACCTCTGCCCTACTTTCGGGTCGAAAGGATGTACTCGTTGTTGCCTCGGTTTCCTGCATTTATGGTATTGGAAATCCCAGCGAATTTCAAAAAAGTATTGTTTTCATAAGAAAAGGAGAGACTTATTCAAGAAATAAATTTCTTTTTCGATTGGTTGAAAATTTATACCAACGAGCAACAGATGTAGATTTTAATCGTGGGTCATTTCGTGTAAAAGGCGATACTGTAGAAATTTACTTGGCGTATGCTGATTATGGTTTAAGAGTTGAATTTTGGGGTGATGAAATAGAACGGATTTCAGCATTTGACCCTGAAACAACAGTTGTAATTGAAACATACGAGGAAATAAATATTTATCCGGCGAATATTTTTGTTTCGAGCCCTGAAAACACCAAAAAGGCAGTTGACTTAATTTTTGAAGATATGGTCTTACAGGTAGAGAATTTCAAAATTGATGAGAAAATTTTTGAGGCCAAACGTTTAGAGGAGCGCGTTTCCTATGACTTAGAAATGATTCGAGAATTGGGGTATTGTTCAGGAATAGAAAATTATTCTCGTTATTTTGATGGACGAGAACCGGGTGAAAGGCCCTTCTGTTTGTTGGATTATTTTCCCAAAGATTTTTTGACAATTATTGATGAAAGCCATGTCACAATTCCTCAAGTTCGCGGCATGTATGCAGGGGATCGTGCTCGCAAAGTTAACTTAGTTGATTATGGTTTTCGGTTACAAGCAGCCATCGATAATCGACCTTTGCGCTTTGAGGAGTTTGAAGACCTTCAAAATCAAGTGATTTTTGTCTCTGCAACTCCTGCTGATTATGAAATTGCTCTCTCTGAGGGAGTGGTTGTAGAACAAGTAATTCGCCCAACCGGACTTTTAGATCCCTTGATTGAAGTTCGAACAAGCTTGAACCAAATCGACGATTTAATCGAGGAAATACAAAAAAGAATAGTATCCGAAGAACGCACCCTTGTTACAACTCTCACCAAAAGAATGGCAGAAGAACTTCAGAAATACTTGGATCGTTTGGGTATTAAGTGTCGCTATATTCATTCAGAAATTGATACGATTGAACGCGTTGAAATTTTACGGGAATTACGACTGGGTGAATTTGATGTTTTAATAGGCGTAAATTTACTTCGAGAGGGATTGGATTTACCGGAAGTCTCTCTTGTCGCAATATTGGATGCTGATAAAGAAGGATTTTTACGAAATGTAAGGTCTTTGGTACAAACAGTTGGTAGGGCGGCGAGAAATGTTAATGGTTTTGTAATAATGTATGCCAATAAAATGACAAAATCCATCGAACAGACAATCGAAGAAACTTCAAGAAGAAGAAGTATTCAAATTGCGTACAATGAAAAACACGGACTAAAACCCACCCCGCTAAATAAATCAAAGGAGAAAATTCTTGAGTCAACAAAGGTAGCCGATGGAGATACTACAGCCCGGATGGCTCAATACGAACGTTTAACCACAGAGCAAGTTGCGGCTGAATCAAATACAGAATATACCACCTCGGAAGCACTGGAAAAACAAATTAAATTGATTAAAAAATTAATGGAAAAGGCAGCCAAAGAGCTAGATTTTATTGAAGCAGCGAGAATGCGTGATGAAATGAATCGATTAATTTCTCTACGGAAATAATTTTCATTGGTTTAATTTCAAGATTCGAATTACTTTTGTAAAAATATTTCAAATGCCACTTATCTCGAAAAAAGCTCTTGACATGCCTGCTTCTCCAATTCGGAGGCTTGTTCCATATTCAGAAAAGGCAAAAAAAGAAGGGAAAACAGTTTACCACCTAAATATCGGTCAACCCGATATTGAAACACCTCAAGTAGCTTTAGATGCGATCCGTAATTTTGAACCAAAAGTTTTGGAATATAGTCATTCTGCGGGCTTTGAATCATATCGAATTAAATTAGCTACTTATTATCGATCTATTGGAATTCATGTCAACTCGGATAACTTATTGGTAACCACAGGTGGGTCAGAGGCCTTAATTTTTGGTTTAATGACAGCTTGCAACCAAGGTGATGAAATCATAATTCCGGAGCCATTCTATGCAAATTACAACGGATTCGCTGTAATGGCAGGCCTGACGGTCGTTCCTGTAACTGCTTCCATTGAAACCGGATTTGCCTTGCCTCCCGTGGCTGAAATTGAAGGGAAAATAACCGATAAAACAAAGGCAATTGTTATTTGTAACCCAGGAAACCCAACTGGTTATTTATATTCAAAAGAGGAATTAGAGCAACTTGCTTCCATCGTTAAAAAATATAATCTTTTCTTATTTTCTGACGAAGTATATCGTGAGTTTTGCTACGAGGGAGCTGTTCCTTTTTCAACCATGAATTTGCAAGGAATCGATGATAATGTTATTATGATTGATTCTGTTTCTAAGCGATACTCCATGTGTGGAGCCCGAATCGGTACCATGGTAACGCGAAATAAGGAGATTATGTCGGCCGCTTTGAAGTTTGGTCAAGCGAGACTTTCTCCACCAACCGTTGATCAATTTGCCGCCGAAGCTGCTTTGCAAACACCACAGAGTTATTTTGATAATGTTGTTCGGGAGTACGTCCAAAGAAGAAATATTTTGGTAAATGGGTTGAATTCGATTGAAGGAGTATTCTGTCCAATGCCAAAAGGAGCATTCTATGCGCTTGCAAAATTTCCAATTGATGATGCCGATAAGTTTTGTCAATGGTTATTAGAAGAATTTTCTTTTGAAAATCAAACTGTTATGATGGCACCAGCAAGTGGGTTTTATGCAACAAAAGGATTAGGTAAGAAAGAAGTGCGTTTGGCCTATGTTCTAAACCAAGAATGCTTGATAAAAGCTGTTCGCTGCCTTGGTGAAGCTCTTAAAGTATATCCTGGAAGAACGGTCGAGCAGGAAAATCTAAATTTATTACAAAACTGATAAAAGTCATTTCTTTCCCCTGTAAGATTGACTTATTTTGCTAAAAAATTCTATTTTTGAAAGAAGTAACAAAAACTAAGTCAAAATGCCATTTTATCATTCTTTAGGAAATATTCCACACAAAAGACACACGGTATTTAAAAAACCTGAGGGTGGAATTTACTATGAACAGTTATTTGGAACAATAGGTTTTGATGGTATGTCCTCTTTACTTTACCACGTTCAACCTCCTACAGCAGTTCTGGAAATCACACAGAAAAAGTCTGTTGCTCCAGAAATTGGTCTAGATAAAAATATGCAAATGAGAAGTTTGGAAGGATTTCGTGTTGGAGCAAAAGACGACTACCTAGACAGCCGAACCCCGATGTTGATAAATAAAGACGTGTATATCGAATTAGCAGCTCCAAAATCTTCGATGAAGGATTATTTCTATAAAAATGCCGATGCTGACGAGGTAATTTTTATTCATAAAGGAAATGGTACTTTAAAAACTCAATTGGGTAACATTGATTTTTCCTACGGTGATTATTTGGTTATTCCTCGCGGAATGATTTATCAAATGCACTTCGAAACAGAGGATAACAGATTGCTGATAATTCAATCGTTTCATCCGGTTTACATGCCAAAAAAATACAGAAATTGGTTCGGTCAATTATTGGAGCACTCGCCGTATTGCGAAAGAGATATTCGTCCACCCCATAAGCTAGAAACGCACAACGAGGATGGAAGATTTATTATTAAAATAAAGAAAGAAGACACAATGTATGATTATGTGTATGCACATCATCCATTTAATGTTGTCGGGTGGGATGGCTACAATTTTCCCTATGCTTTCTCAATTCACGATTTTGAACCGATCACGGGACGTGTTCATCAACCGCCACCCGTTCATCAAACATTTGAAACCTCCGCTTTTGTTATTTGTTCGTTCGTTCCCCGCTTGTACGATTATCATCCGGACTCAATTCCAGCACCTTACAATCACAGCAATATTGACTCTGACGAAGTCTTGTATTATGTAGATGGTGATTTTATGAGTAGAAATCACGTGGATAAAGGACAAATAACACTTCATCCTGCGGGAATTCCACACGGGCCACACCCGGGTGCTTACGAACGAAGTATAGGTCAAAAAGAAACAAAAGAATTGGCAGTAATGATAGATACCTTCAGGCCGCTGATGTTAACCAAACAAGCGCTTGATGTTGAAATGACTGATTACATGGAATCCTGGCAATTTTAAATAATTCATTATGTCTGAAGAAATAAATAAATCAAAAGTAGTTTCAAACGTGGAATACGGATTAGAAAAAATATTTGAAGAAGCACAAGATTTTCTTCCACTTTTAGGGACAGACTATGTTGAGTTTTATGTAGGTAATGCAAAACAATCAGCGCACTATTACAAAACAGCATTTGGTTTCCAATCGTATGCCTATGCCGGGCTGGAAACGGGATTAAAAGATCGTGTTTGCTATGTCTTAAAGCAAGACAAAATTCGCTTAGTTTTAACAACAGCCCTGAAAAGTGATTCGCCAATCGGTGAGCATGTCAAAAAGCATGGTGATGGTGTTAAAGTTATCGCCTTATGGGTCGACGATGCGAAAAAATCATGGGAAGAAACAACGAAGCGAGGTGCAAAATCATTCATGGAGCCTACGGTAGAAAAAGATGAGCACGGAGAAGTTGTTCGAGCAGGAATTTATACTTACGGAGAAACGGTTCACATGTTTGTTGAACGAAAAAACTACAATGGCCCATTTTTACCTGGATTCCAAAAATGGGAAAGCGACTACAACCCTACTCCAACAGGATTAAAATTCGTGGATCACATGGTAGGAAATGTTGGTTGGGGCGAAATGAATACCTGGGTAAAATGGTACGAAGATGTGATGGGTTTTGTTAATTTCCTGTCATTCGATGACAAACAAATACACACTGAATATTCTGCCTTGATGTCAAAAGTAATGTCAAATGGAAACGGTAGAATAAAATTCCCAATTAACGAACCAGCTGAAGGGAAGAAACGTTCTCAAATTGAAGAATATTTGGATTTTTACGAAGGACCAGGAGCGCAACACATTGCTGTGGCAACAGATGATATAATAGCAACGGTAAAACAATTAAGAGCACGAGGAGTTGAATTTCTATCTGCACCGCCTCAAACATATTACGACGAAATTCCGGGTAGATTAGGTAATCATATGAGTATCATGAAAGAAGATATTAATGAATTGATGTCTCTTGGAATTTTAGTGGACGCTGACGAAGAAGGATATTTACTCCAAATATTCACTAAACCTGTCGAAGATCGACCAACTCTATTTTATGAAATAATTCAGCGTATGGGAGCAAAAGGTTTTGGAGCAGGAAATTTCAAGGCGCTTTTTGAATCTATCGAACGAGAGCAAGAAAAACGAGGGACGCTGTAATTTATAATTGATTTTATAGTGGAAGGGTCGCGATATCGTGGCCCTTTTTTATTTCTTCTATTTTATTTTCGATTTTATTTTAATCAAATTATTGATTATTTTTTCATATATTCATATAAAAATGAATTATGGAACTAGAAAAAATCAAAAACAGCATCCTCGAAATCAGAGGCAAGAAAATCATTCTCGATTTTGAATTAGCGAAGATGTATCAAGTCGAAACAAAATATTTAAAACGCACTGTTAGGAATAATCTTAAAAGATTCCCAAAAGATTTTATGTTTGAATTGACTATTAATGAATGGAATAATTTGAGGTGCAATTTTAGCACCTCAAAAAATGCAGGAGGAATAAGGTATTTACCATTCGCTTTTACCGAACAAGGAGTTGCTATGTTGAGCGGATTACTCAATTCTGATATTGCAATAGAAATGAATATTGCCATCATGCGTGCGTTTGTAATGATGCGTCAATTTGCTTTAACTTATCAAGAGCTTTCTGAAAAACTAGTTGAACTTGAAAAGCTTCACAATCAAAAATTTGATGATATCGAACAAGTGTTGACTTACCTCATTCAAAAAGACAAGCAACAAATCCAGCAAGCAAATCGAAAAGAAGTTGGATATAAAAA
>VGFL01000096.1 GCA_016868915.1 Bacteroidota bacterium
TTTGGTTTACGAATGGTTCCTAGTTTTGGGGATTTAAATAACGATGGAAAAAAGGACATCATTCTTGGTTTGGAAAATGGCACGCTGTGTTACTTACAAAATACATCAACTGGATCTGTTCCAACATTCTCAGCACCAGTTGTAAACTACCCGGATCACCTTGGACAGAGCATAAGTGTAGGTCAATTTGCCGCTCCTCAACTCTTTGACTTGAATGATGACGGTAAACTCGATTTACTCATTGGAAAAAAAACTGGAGAAGTCCTTTATTATCTCAATATTGGAACGATATCCAATCCAAGCTTTGAATTAATGAATTCAAATCTTGGCAATGTTGACGTTTCAACACAAAACTCTCCAGATGGCTTTGCCTTCCCTCATTTTTTTAGACATTTAGATACAACGTATTTAATGGTTGGATCATTGGAGGGTTCAATTTATTTTTACGATTCCATTGATGACAATTTGACAATTGGATCAACCTTTAGAACAATTTCAGCCAACTTTTTAAATCAAGAAAAAAATATTGGTGGCTACAGTTCTTGCGCAACCGGTGATTTGGATAACGATTCAAACTTAGATTTATTTATTGGTCAGGATTTGGGTGGTTTGTTTTACTTGGAACATGATTCATTAAGTAATCTTGGTCTTTCGCAACCCCTAATTACATTACCTAAAATACATGTATTTCCAAATCCATCCAATGATAAAATCACAATTAGTTCAGTTATTGATTTGAATAACGTAGAAATTTTTGTGTATTCGAGTTTGGGTCAATTGGTAGAAAAGAAAATTGGTAAATCAAATACTATCGATTTTACGATTGAAGAATACCCCAATGGGGTATATTTCATTCGAATTCCCGAATCTGGAATCACAACTAAATTTATCAAACAATAAAAAAGCCTCCCAAGTGGAAGGCTTCGTTATATTTGTAGGATTTACTTTTATTTAGTAGCTGAAGTAAAATTCTTTTTCTCACGAATTCTTGCAGATTTACCTGTTCTCTCTCTGAAATAGAAAATTCGAGCACGACGAACAGAACCTCTTTTAATAATTGAGATTGAATCAATAAAGGGTGAATTTACAGGAATGATTCTTTCAACACCAATATTTCCAGACATCTTACGAATTGTAAAAGTTTCCGTCGCTCCACTTCCTCTGCGCTGAATAACAACACCTTGGAATTGCTGAATACGTTCTTTATTACCTTCTTTTATCTTGTACGAAAGAATAACTGTATCTCCGGCTCCAAACTTTGGTAGATTGTTTGACTCAACTAACTCGTTTTCAATTTGTTTTACTAAATCCATGTTTTAATTGATTAAAAATCCTTTAGCTTAAGGGGTGCAATATTACTAATTTTCAACGAATAAACAAAATTTAGAATTATATTTTTCATCACCTTATTTATTATTTTCAGCTAAACGTAATTTACAAAAATGCTATTCATGTTGGTGGTAATAATTTTTCTTTCATAAAAGACAATTATTTATTCCAAATCTCCCAACTTTTCAAGGCTTGTTCTTTCAGCATCGATTTGCCATTGAGAATCGTAGCGCCATGGGCCTGGGCTTTCAGTAAAAATTGAGATTTAGGAGGATTATAAACTAAATCAACAATTAAATAATCTTCGGATAATTGCACCCAAGGAATGGGGAGTTCCTCTGTAACATGAGGATACGTTCCAATGGGTGTACAATTTACCCAGAGTTTGCATCCCTGAAGCATGTGTTCATTCAAGTCATCATACGAAAAAATCGAAGGCCCTTTTTTGGAAGAGGAAATAAAATATACTTGAACTCCCAAATTTGTTAAGACATGAGTTACCGCGTTCGATGCTCCTCCCGTACCAAAAATCAGTGCTCGTTCATGTAGATTCGTAAAAAAAGGCTTTATGGATTGTGAAAATCCAAACGCATCCGTGTTGTGTCCTATCGTTTTTCCATTTGTAAACTGAACCGTATTAACGGCCCCTATCAAACGTGCTTCCTCAGTCACCTCATCTAAATAAGGAATAATGGATTCTTTGAAAGGAAATGTAACGTTTAATCCAGCCAAATCGGATTGAAGGATTTTTTGAACCTCATCAATTGTATCAATTTCGAAGTTTGAATAATCAGCGTCTATTTGATGCTCCAGAAAATATTTCGTAAAAAATCCTTTTGAAAAAGAATGAGAAAGTGATTTACCAAGTAGGCCGTAGTGTTTCATATGAAATCTATTTACCCAAAGCCTTGATCGTATTCTTTAACCTCACCGCTTTTTCTTTCACTTCAGAAATTGTAGGAGCTGTGATGGTGAAATGACCCATTTTTCGGAACTCTTGCACTTTTTCCTTGCCATAAATATGTACATAAATCCCTGGTTCAGTTAACAAGTCCTCCATACCTTGATAAAATGCTGTTCCCTGAGAATTAGGTTCTCCCAAGATATTAATCATGGCTCCCGGTTGAATTAAATCGGTTGCTCCCAAAGGTAAATTCAAAATACTTCGAAGGTGTTGTTCAAATTGTGAGGTGACATTACATTCAATCGTGTGATGACCGCTATTGTGTGGTCGAGGAGCAATCTCATTCACTAATAATTTTCCTTCCTTCGTCAAGAAAAATTCAATAGCTAATATTCCAACCATATCTAATTTCTGAATGATATCAACTGCCATGCGTTGTGCTTCGATCTCTACTTTATTTGAAATTTCAGCAGGTGAAAATAAAAACTCAACTAAATTAGCTTGCGGATTGAATTCACATTCTACGGTTGGATAGGAAATAACCTGCCCGTTCTTGTTTCGTGCTACAATAACAGCCAATTCCTTTTCAAAATCAACAAATTTTTCTAGAACCGTAGGTGCATCAAATGCTTTTTCAATATCCGATGAGGATTGCATAATTTGAACTCCTTTTCCATCATACCCTCCTGTTCGAAGTTTTTGTGCGAACGGAAGAAAATCCAATTGATTATTGATTTCACAGGCTTCTATTAAGCGAAAATCTGCTGTCGGAATTTGATTGTCTGCGTAAAATTGCTTTTGAATTCCTTTATCTCGTATGATTCTCAACACCCTGGGCTGCGGAAAAACAGCCACTCCTGCCCTTTCCAACTCCTCCAAGGCCTCGATATTTACGTTTTCAATTTCGACGCTAATCAGGTCTTTATCTTTTCCAAATTTAAGTACCGTTTCATAATCTGTGATAGAACCGCAAACAAATTCATGTGAAATTTTGCTGCACGGAGCTTCCGGATCTGAATCTAGGGTATAAATATGAACATTCCAGTTTATTGCCTCTTGAATTATCATTCGGCCCAATTGTCCTGCTCCTAGTATTCCTAATTTAAAATCCTTTCCGTACCAAATCTTCATACTTTAATAGGATTTAGCAAAAATCACGCGACCTGAAGATGGGTTTCCAGTTACCATGCATTTGCCTTCTTCTTTAACTTGATCCAAAGCAATGCAACGAATAGTGGCTTGTGTTTCTTCTTTCACTTTTGATTCTGTTTCAGGAGTTCCATCCCAATGAGCCAAAATGAATCCACCATTTTCAATTTCAACCTTAAATTCTTCATAGGTTTCAACGGTTCTTGTATTAGCTTCGCGATGCGCTAAGGCTTTATTAAACAACGAAGCTTGGATGTCATGCAACAAGTTTTCAATAAACGTGTCAATTCCTTCCATAGAAACCAACGTTTTTTCTTTGGTATCACGTCGAGCGACTTCCACGACATTGTTTGCCATATCTCTAGGTCCTAAAGCCAAACGAACCGGAACGCCTTTCACTTCATATTCAGCAAATTTCCACCCCGGTCTGCGATTATCGTCATCGTCAATTTTAAATGAAATACCTTTTGCCCTTAATAGAACCGACCATTCTTCAAATTTGGCAACAATGCTTGCTTTTTCTTCATCAGAGCGATAAATGGGAACAGCAACCACTTGTAAAGGAGCTAATTTTGGTGGAACAACCAAGCCTTCGTCATCTGAATGAGTCATAATCAAAGCTCCCATCAATCGAGTAGAAACACCCCAAGAGGTAGCCCAAACGTATTCCAATTTTCCATCTTTATCAGCAAATTTTACGTCAAATGCTTTTGCAAAGTTTTGTCCCAGAAAATGAGAAGTACCGGCTTGTAATGCCTTTCCATCTTGCATCATTGCTTCAATGCAAAGAGTATCTTCTGCTCCTGCAAAACGTTCAGACGCTGTTTTTCGACCTTTAATCACAGGCATCGCCATATAATTTTCGGCAAATTCAGCATACACATCCAACATCGTTTCTGCTTCCTTAATTGCTTCTTCCTTGCTAGCGTGTGCCGTATGACCTTCTTGCCATAAAAATTCAGCTGTTCGCAAAAACAATCGAGTTCGCATTTCCCATCGAACGACATTCGCCCATTGATTAATGAGTATTGGTAAATCACGATAGGATTGAATCCAGTTTTTATACGAATTCCAAATGATAGTTTCCGAGGTAGGACGGACGATTAATTCTTCCTCCAATTTTGCCTCAGGATCTACCACTACTCCACTTCCATCTTCGGCATTTTTCAAGCGGTAATGCGTAACAACTGCACATTCTTTAGCAAAACCATCCACGTGAGACGCTTCTTTACTTAAATATGATTTAGGAATGAATAAAGGAAAATACGCATTGGAATGACCTGTTTCCTTGAATCTTCGATCGAGAGCATCCTTCATGTTTTCCCAAATCGCATAGCCGTAGGGCTTAATTACCATACAACCTCTAACATCTGAGTGCTCTGCTAAATCAGCTTTATACACCAAATCATTATACCACTTCGAGTAATCTTCGGTCCTTGTTACTTTTTTTTGGGACATATACCAATTTAATGAATAACAAAGTTAAAGAATATGTATTGAAAATAAGAAATATCTCACTTAAAACAAAAAAACCTCTTGGTTAACAAGAGGTTTTTCTTCAGTGATTCCGCTGGGATTCGAACCCAGGGCCCATACATTAAAAGTGTATTGCTCTACCAGCTGAGCTACGGAATCTCAAATTTCAGGGTGCAAATATACGCTTATTAATTCGTAGAACAAGATTTTAAATTTTATTTTTTTAAAAAAAATATTAAGAAAGAAGTGTTAACTAAAAGAAGTCTAGACCTTTTTACCAAAAGAATTAAAAATAACATCATCTGTTAATTCACGTACAAGTCTAATTAATTCATTTTTAAAAGTTTGCATATCATATTCACCCTTTTCTATAAGCCTAAGTTTCCTCTCCCATTGCCCTGTTAATTCAACACTCTTTAACATATCATTTTGAATGGTATCAATTAAATTCACTCCAGTGTGAGTTGCTGAAATATTTTTTTTATTTTTTTCGATATACTTTCTTTTAAACAAGGTTTCAATTATATTGGCTCTCGTTGATGGACGACCAATACCATTTAACTTGAGCATTTCTCGCATTTCTTCATTCTCAACTAATTTACCTGCCGTTTCCATAGCTCGGAGTAAAGTCGCCTCAGTGTATGGTTTTGGAGGTGTGGTTTTACCTTTATGAATAAAAGGCTCGTGTGGGCCTGACTCTGCCTCTTTAAATAATGGAATTGTTTTTTCCTCATCCTTTTTCTTCTCCTCCTCCTCTTTTCTATCATTTTGGTAAAGTACTCTCCATCCGAGTTCTAAAATTTGTTTCCCTGTTGCCTTGAAAATCAATTCATCAACTTTTCCTAAAACGGTTGTATTCGATACTTTACATTCTGGATAAAATACAGCAATGAATCTCCGACAAATCATATCGTAGATAATTTTTTCATCCATACTCCATGCACCAGGTTTTTCTCCCGTTGGAATTATTGCATGGTGATCGCTTACTTTTTTATCATCAAATATCTGCTTGCTTTTTGGAATAGGTTTTTGTAAAAGTGGATTAACAAAAGCCGAATAATCGTCAAGATTTGATAGTATGCCGGGTATTTTCGGGTGTAAATCCTCTGTCAAATACGTTGTATCAACCCTTGGATAAGTAACTAATTTCTTTTCATACAAGCTTTGTACATATTTCAATATTTCCTCTGCGGAATAGCCCTTTTTCTTATTTGCCTCAACTTGTAATCCTGTCAAATCAAAAAGACGAGGATTTCCCTCCTTGCCTTCCTTTTGTTCAAAAGAGGTGATTTCAAAAGGTTTTTTTAGAAGATATTCTAGTCCTTTCTGAGCTTTATCACTTGATTTTAATCGATTTATTTGACAGGCAAATTCCGTTTCTCGATAAATCGTTTTCAATTCCCAATATTCTTCTTGGTTAAAAGCATTTATTTCCTTTTGACGTTGAACAATTAGCGCAAGTGTTGGAGTCTGAACCCTACCTATTGATAAGACAGTTGTTCCTTTACCAAATTTTGTCGAAAATAAACGTGTGGCGTTTATACCCAATAACCAATCACCAATTGCCCTTGCACTTCCAGCCGCATATAAACGGTCGTAATTTTTAGCTTCTTTGAGTTCTTGAAATCCTTTTCGAATCGCCTCTTCCGTTAGTGATGAAATCCATAAACGTTTGACGGGTACTTTACAATTTGCTTTTTGTAACACCCAACGTTGGATAAGTTCTCCTTCTTGTCCTGCATCACCGCAATTAACAACAGTTTCAGCAGATTTAACAAGGTTTTCAATGACAGCAAATTGTTTTTTGACACCATTATCCTCAATTACTTTTATTCCAAAAGATTCGGGAATTATGGGTAAACTTTCTAAGCGCCACGATTTCCATTTTTCATTGTAATCGTGAGGTTCTTTAAGCGTACAAAGATGACCAAAGGTCCACGTTACCTGATAGCCATTTCCTTCATAAAAACCATCTCTTCTTGTTTTAGCACCGAGAATTTCTGCTAAATCTTTTGCAACACTAGGCTTTTC
>VGFL01000097.1 GCA_016868915.1 Bacteroidota bacterium
ATATTCAGGATATTCAACTTTATCCAAATCCAACAGAAGGTGATGTGCACATCCGATACAATGCGATGAAAAACGAAAAATTGACGGTTGTTATTACTGATATTACCGGAAAAACGGTGTCAACTTCACTGCTCACGTCAAAAGAAGGAAGTAATTTAATAATCCTTCCTACCGATGGTATGGCCTCCGGAACCTATTTCATTAAAATGGGTAATACTGGAAAGTCTCTAAAGTTTGTTATCAAATAATTGAATTGTTAAAACATAAAAAACACTTACATACCTTGACATTTGTCTATGAGAACTTTACAATTTAGAGAAGCACTTCGTGAGGCAATGAACGAGGAAATGAGAAGAGATGAATCTGTATTTCTACTCGGAGAAGAAGTTGCTGAATATAACGGAGCATACAAGGTTTCTCAGGGAATGCTTGATGAATTTGGCGAAAAACGAATAATCGATACGCCGATTGCTGAGCTTGGTTTTGCTGGAATTGCCGTTGGGGCGTCCATGAACGGCTTAAGACCTATTGTAGAATTCATGACATGGAATTTTGCCATTCTTGCTGCTGACCAAATCATCAACAGTGCTGCCAAAATGCTTCAAATGTCTGGGGGGCAGTATCATTGTCCAATTGTATTTCGAGGAGGAAATGGGACTGCAGGTCAGTTGGGAGCAACTCACTCACAAAGTTTTGAGGCTTTTTATGGCCATGTACCGGGATTAAAAGTTGTAACACCCTCTACTCCAGCGGATGCAAAAGGACTGCTAAAAGCAGCTATTCGAGACAATGACCCTGTGGTATTTCTAGAGTCTGAGAAAATGTATGGCGATAAGGGCGATGTACCTGATGGTGAGTATATTATTCCAATCGGAGTAGCAGATATTAAACGTAAAGGGTCTGATATTACTATCGTATCGTTTGGAAAAATAATAAAAGTTGTTCACGAAGCGGCAGAAATCCTTCAAAAAGAAGGAATTTCCGCAGAGATTATTGATTTAAGAACTGTTCGCCCAATTGATTATAAGACGGTGGTTGACTCAATAAAAAAGACAAATCGTTGTATCGTTGTTGAAGAATCATGGCCTTTGGCTTCGATATCATCTGAAATTGCATATCACTTACAACATTATGCCTTTGACTATTTAGATTCACCTGTTTATCGCGTTACGCAAACGGATACTCCCTTTGCTTTTTCACCCACTCTTATCGAAGCGGCTTTGCCAAACGTTGAAAGGATATTAGCGGCTGTAAAAGCAAGCTTATATCGATAAGTTCACCTTCTTTTATTCACTCTGATTGAATCTTTAATCTCCTTCATAAATTCAGAGGCATAAACAAAGCTTGAAACCTCCGTGTTATCAGTTGTCAGTATCGTATTTTTATTTCCTGACCACCAATTACATCCATTCTGAATAAATAATATGGAATCCCCAATTTCCATAACACTATTTAAATCGTGGGTTATTACAATGGTTGTGATTTCATATTCGTAGGTAATTTCTTGAATCAAATTATCAATGAGTATTGCTGTTTTAGGATCAAGCCCTGAATTTGGTTCATCACAAAACAAATACTTTGGATTCATCGCAATAGCACGAGCGATGCCTATCCTTTTTTGCATTCCGCCACTACATTCCGCTGGGAATAAGTTATTTCGGCCGGATAGGTTTACCCTTTCCAGACAAAAATTAACTCGATTTACCATTTCTTTTTTTGTCATTTTCTGAAACATGGACAACGGAAACATTATATTTTCCTCTACAGTCATTGAATCAAAAAGAGCAGAACCTTGAAATAACATTCCAATTTCTTGGCGTATTAAGGTACGTTGCGCTCTATTCATTTTACAGAAATCAGATCCATTAAAAAGAATTTCGCCACTATCTATTTCGTGCAATCCTACGATACACTTTGCTAAAACTGTTTTACCCTGACCTGATTGGCCGATGATTAAATTAACCTTGCCCTTTTCAAAAGTGGAAGAAACATCACTGAGAATCTGAATTCCCCCAAAAGATTTATTGACATTCTTAACTTCAATCATGAAAGCAGAATCATTTGGGTTAATAAAAAATTTGCTATTAATATCGCAACGCTGCTGCTAACCACCGCTTGAGTACTTGCTTTTCCTACTTCTAATGAGCCCCCTTTGACATAATAACCATAGTATGAAGAAATGGTGATAATGATAAATCCAAAAACGATACATTTCGTTAACGCATACCAGATATTTCCCATTTCAAAATAATACCGAATTCCATATATGTAAGTTTCTGTTGATGATAAATTTGATAAAATAAGCGCCACCCAACCACCTGTTAGACTGAGACCCATAGAAAAAATTATAAGAATTGGAAAAAATAATATAGCCGCAATCACTTTAGGAAAAACTAAAAAATTTAATGAGTTAACACCCATAATTTCAAGGGCATCAATTTGTTGTGAAACTCTCATCGTACCAATTTCAGAAGCAACATTAGACCCAACTTTACCAGCAAGAATGAGAGAAATAATTGTGGGTGAAAATTCTAAAATTGTACTTGATTGAGTAATAAACCCTACAGTATACGTCGGTAAGAGCGGATTGGACATGTTTGAGGCCGTCTGTAGTGAAATAACTCCACCCATGAATGCAGACATTAACGCAACAATAGGAATAGAATTTACGCCAATTAGCTCAATTTCGTTAAAGAGTCTTTTGCGAAATATGGAATACTTCTCAGGAGCACGAAAAATAATTATAAGCATTAAAAAGTATTTTCCAAAACCTTCAATCCATTTCATAGTTGCTAAGTTAAAGCTAATTTAAATTACACTGTTTCAAATTACAATTTTTTATTTTAAAAAGAATAATATTTCTATTTTTGAGTTGTATGTCTATGAGCGAAAAATTCAATGCTTATCAGAAAGTGCTGACTAAATATGTCCCTGAAGCATATATTTCAATACTAATAAATCTCCTTGTAAACAATAAAGTGCGGTTTAAAATTGTTCCACCACGAAGTACCAAGTTGGGTGATTTCAGACCAGGAAACCAATTTCAGTTACCGCAGATAACAGTAAATGGTAATTTAAATCCATACGCATTTTTAATTACGGCCTTACACGAATTTGCCCATTATATTACTTTTGAGAAATATGCAAATAAAGTCTCCCCTCACGGAATGGAGTGGAAACATGAATTTAAGCTACTTTTAGAACCCATCATATATCATGCAGAATTCCCGATTAATATTCGGGCTGCACTTGAAAAATCAATAAATAATTTAAAGGCCTCATCATGTAGCGATACTCTCTTATCCAGGGAATTGGCGAAATTTGATCGTGATATGGATGCATTTCAATTACTCGAGTCAATTCCGCTTGGCTCTCAATTTTTATTGAAAAATAAAGTTTTTTATAAGGGTGAATTACGAAGAAAACGATTTCTTTGTACAGAAATTCTTACGAAACGAAATTATTTGGTAAGTGGTATTGCCAAAGTCAAAATTGCACAACCATGAGTAGAAAAAATTTATACGGATTGATTATGGCAGGGGGGGTCGGTAGTAGATTTTGGCCGATTTCCACCGAAGAAAAACCAAAACAATTTTTGGATATTTTAGGATTTGGAAAATCCTTGTTACAATTGACTTTTGAACGTCTAAACAAAAAAATCCCAACAGAGCAAATCTACATTCTTACAAATAAAACTTATTTTTCTTTGGTTAAGGAACATTTACCTTTTTTAAAAGACGAGCAAATCATTTGTGAACCCCACCGAAAAAATACGGCTCCTTGTATTTTATATGCCGCATTAAAAATTCAGTACCTTGATCCCGATTCAACATTGGTGATATCACCATCTGATCACTTAATCTTACAGGAAGATCGCTTTAACGAACAATTTTTGATTGCAGTTGAAGCAGCACAAGAAGACAAGTTAATTACTTTAGGTATTCATCCTACAAGACCTGATACGGGCTATGGATATATCGAATTTGATTCAAAAATCGAAAGAAAAGCCGGAAAAGTTGCTGAAGTAATCCAATTCCGAGAAAAACCCAATTTAAAGCAGGCAGAAGTATTCTTATCGGCAGGAAATTTTTTCTGGAATGCTGGAATTTTTATTTGGAAAACGGCTACCATTCTTAATGAATTTGAAAAATTACAGCCTGAGTTAGTTCAGTTATTCAAAGAAATTTCAATTGATTCACCTGATGAAAATAGTCAATTAGATAAGGTATTTTTTGAATGTGAAAATATTTCGATTGATTATGCTATTCTCGAAAAGTCGGATAAAATTTCGATGATTTTAACCGATTTTGACTGGAGCGATTTGGGAACTTGGGGTAGTTTAAGTGAGAAAATATCTTCTGATGAATCGGGCAATTCAGCAATAAACGCAAGCTCCCATTTCTTTAATGCTAAAAATAATCTTGTCATTTCATCGCAGGCCAAAAAAATAGTAATTGATGGATTAAATAAATACATCGTGGTAGATAGTGGTGATAAATTATTGATTATGAGCAAGGAAAATGAAGATCAATTAAAAACATATCTTAAAACAATAGGGGAAATAATATAAACAATCGTATTTTTGTTGAGATTATGACAACTCAAATGCTTTTTATTCTAGTATTAATCGGCCTTGTTGCTGGAATTTTAAGTGGATTTGTTGGTGTCGGTGGAGGTATTGTAATTGTTCCTGCTTTAATATATATACTCGGTTTTACACAATACCAGGCGCAAGGAACAAGCTTATTTGTGCTCTCAATGCCGGTTGTTATTTTGGCAACCCTAAACTATTGGAAAGCTGGAAATGTAAATTGGAAATTTGGTTTAATCATAGCAACTACGTTTGTTGTAGGCGGATACATAGGTTCAAAGCTAGCGCTCAAGATTTCTCCTGGACTCGTTAAGTTTATCTTTGGATTAGTTATGGCATATGTATCTTTTCGCTTAATTCTGGCTGGATATCAATCACTCTCATCAAATGAATCCTGAGTTAATTTCACACATAAAAACTTTTTCTGAAGAACTTTTTCTGAAGGTTCAGACCTATCGGGAACACATACACAAAAATCCGGAATTGTCTTATCACGAAGTTGAAACAATGAATTTTGTGTCGGCTCAATTAACAAAACTTGGTATTTCTCACGAAAAAAATATTGGCGGCACTGGAGTTGTTGGAATTATTGAAAATAATCATCCTCAAGGAATGAAATGTGTGGCTTTACGATCGGATTTGGATGCCCTCCCCATTCAAGAAGAAAATGAGGTTGCTTATAAGTCGGATGTTGCTGGTGTGATGCATGCGTGTGGACATGATGTACATACCTCCATTTTATTGGGTACGGCAGAAATTTTGTGTAAAATGAAAGAACATTTGCCTCAACCTGTGAAGTTAATTTTTCAACCTGGAGAAGAGAAAAACCCTGGTGGAGCCACTTATATGATTCGGGATGGTGTTCTCAAAAGCCCTGAGGTTGAAAAAATCTTTGCGCTTCATGTTTTCCCTGAAATGAATGTTGGAGAGGTTGGGTTTAGATCCGGCAAATACATGGCATCTTGCGACGAGATATACTTAACAATAAATGGTAAAGGTGGGCATGCTGCTACCCCTCACTTGTGCATTGACCCAATTATTATCGGCTCTAGGTTAATTTTGGAGTTGCAACAAATTATAAGCAAAAAATGTGACGATAAGATCCCTTTTGTACTAAGTTTTGGTCATTTTGAAGCAATTGGTGCTACGAATGTTATACCGGAAAAAGCAAGTCTGAAAGGTACTTTTCGCACGATAGATGAAAAATGGCGGGAAGAGGCTCTAGCTGAAATCAGATATCACATTGAATCTATTGTTACAGCTCACGGAGGAACCGTTGATTTAGAAATTTCTCGTGGATACCCTTGTGTAATAAATGACGAAAGGATTACCAACCAATTAGTAAAAAAAGCTGAATCTATTTTAGGAAAAAACTATGTGCACGAATTGCCAATTCGACTTACATCAGAAGATTTTGCCTTTTATTCTCAAAAAGTTCCGGCATGTTTTTTTAGGTTGGGCGTTCGAAATGAGGAGAAAGGAATTACCCATAACGTTCATCATCCAAAGTTTGATATTGACCCGGAGGCACTAAAAATTGGAATGCAAGTAATGGCAGCGGCATGTTTCTGAAAAATTGTATTTTATGTAACATACTATTATTGGCGTTACTCTCGTGCAATAAAACTGTTCAACGAGATAAATTTCTGCAAGGTTCGTGGAATCTAACTAAGGTTACTATTTTCGATTATGACGGGTTATCCTATTCAACAGATACTTCATGCAGTGGACAAGTAAGCTTTAATAAGGAACTAGATACATCTTTTACTTTGGATTTCTCTTATTCTATCTATCCTTTATTTATTGGTGTAACCACAGCGAAAGGCAGATACATTCTAAAAGATGATGCAGAATATTTATCGCACGAAATCTTGACTGTATCAAATCTAGACCTTATCCCTGCTGATCACTCGCGTATCCTATTCTTGACAAAGGATTACTTTAAATGGGAATTTATTTCCTCACTTGGTATTCGCTATCATTTGACTTTCCAAAAGAAATAATTCACTTCCAAAATTCAACTTTACAAAAAAAAAACTATTTTCGTTTAATATTCAAACGTGCTTCTTACTAAAAAATGAACTTATGCGAACACTAACTATTTATTTATTGGTGATTTTACCTTGTTTTGGTTTTGGACAAATAACCATAGAACAATCAGACATGCCCTCTGTCGGCGATGTAATTCCGCGCCGTTCTGATACCTTAACACCATTGCCAGGACCGGGTCCAAGCGGTGCAAATCAAGCCTGGGAGATGACGGAAACAAGTTTTTACGTGGTGCAGGAAAATACAA
>VGFL01000098.1 GCA_016868915.1 Bacteroidota bacterium
TCAATTAATTCAACCTGAAGATCAGATTTATTCAATCCATTTAATTGGATTATCAATAAGTCATTAACAGGATTTGGGAAAATATTTACAGAAATTTCAGACTCTTCGACACTTGCCGTGGAGGTATAGGTCGTAACGGTTTCATTGATTGATGTTACTTTAGACCCCGTTTTATTTCCATAGAAAGTAGGACCAACGACATAGGGGTAAGCAGAATTCCAATTTGCATCAACAGTGGCAAAATAACAATAAATCCCATTTGGATACTCTGGAGTTATACAAAAACGACCATTGTGATCATCCAAATAATCCGCTTCTCCCGGATGTGGAATAAATTCATAATCTTCTCTGAAATACCCGAGTGGATAGGTCGAACTTACTACGGGCCCATCTGCCACATCAGTACCGTCAGCCCAGGTAGTTCTTGATGCTATTGCCCGTAATTGATAGCCAGATTTGATGCGCGTTATTCCACCGGTACCATCTGTATTTTTATAGCCATAAGCACCATAAATGGGAAACCCGTCATAAGCATATCCAATCAAGGGAGAATGAGAGGTTGAGTCAATGGCATACAAGCCATCTGCATCGTACAAATCACAGATTGTGCTGATGACATTTAGGTCAAGTTTGAAAGCACTTGGGCTCTGGTGGTGGTGGTAATTTCCCATTGCTGGATGTCCTTTAGAACAATCAAAGCCGAGTTTCTCCGCCGGAATAGCATCGCGATTCCACTGCATATTTGCTTGTGGACCTCCAGGACAAGGCGGATTTCCCGGTCCCCCGCATAGCGCATTGGTCGCAGTATTCCAAGCTACGCCGTCACGGTAATCAAACAAGGAAACTCCATTGATAAATATACCAATGTTTCCTCCGGATGTGGCTGTTGGATTACCGGTGTTTGGGGTTGGATTTAGAGAAATTTTATAGATTGCGTTTTGATTTTGTGCTTGGGATGGATTTCCGTCTTGAAACGGTCCGGTAACATAACTGGGAATACCTTTTGTTTTAACCTATACCCAATTGGCTGAATATTGAATTTCCTGGCAATTAACTAAAATATTATTACTAATAGGGGTTGAATTTCCTGTTGTGTAATAGGAGCCAGTTTGTGTGGTGTTTTGCAACCAATTTGTAATTGCTGGATTGAGTTGTGAAAACAAGATTGAACCATTTGTTAAAAGTAATACGGATAAAATTATTTTTTTCATGCTCAAATTTATAAAAAAAACATAGTGATTAAGAAAGAAAAAACTTACATTAAAAAAAAACGATCCATTTCTGAATCGTTTTTTATAGAATAAAACCAGTTTCAATTAAGCATTTGCTTCACTTTCTGTTTTTTCCGGTTTTGGAAGTAATACTTTGCGAGATAATTTCCATTTTTTCGTTTTTGGATCTTTGCCAACTACTTTAAATTTCAGTAAATCTCCTTCCTTACAAACGTCATTCATATTTTGAACACGTTCCCAGCTATATTCCGAAATGTGAATTAAACCATCTGTTCCAGGAATAATTTCAACGAAACACCCAAAGTCTTTTATTGCTTTTACTTTTCCTTCGTATTCTTCACCTTCCTCTACTTGGGCGGGGAAGGCAATTGCACGAACTCGACGAAGTGCTTCAGCCATATCATCACCATTGTTTGATAAGATTTGTACTTGACCTTCACCGTTAGGCAATTCTTCAATCGTAACAGTCGTATTTGTTTCTTTTTGAATTCCTTGAATAATTTTTCCTCCAGGTCCGATGATGGCACCAATCATTTCATTTGGCACAAGTAGTTGTTCAACACGAGGTGTATGAGGTTTGTAATCAGAATTAGGTTGTGAAATCGTTTCTTTAATTTTATTCAAGATGTGTAAACGACCTGCTCTAGCTTGTTCTAGTGCTTGAGTTAAAACTTCATAGGGGAGGCCATCGACTTTAATATCCATTTGACAAGCCGTGATTCCTTTTTCTGTTCCTGTAACTTTAAAATCCATATCACCTAGATGATCTTCATCACCAAGAATATCTGAAAGGACAGCGAACTTTCCTTCATCAGCAACCAGTCCCATAGCTATGCCGGAAACAGGGGCAGTAATTTGAACTCCACCATCCATTAAAGCCAAAGTTCCTGCGCAAACTGTTGCCATAGAGGAAGAACCATTTGATTCTAAAATATCTGATACAATTCGAATTGTGTAAGGATTATCTGCTGGAATAACTGGTTTTAGTGCTCGTAAGGCCAAATTACCGTGACCAATTTCTCTTCTTGAAGTTCCACGAATTGGTTTTGCCTCGCCTGTTGAGAATGGGGGGAAATTATAATGTAACATGAATTTTTCAGTACCCTGAAATGTAGCTCCGTCAATTAACTGCTCATCCATCTTTCCTCCTAAGGTAAGTGAAGTTAACGATTGAGTTTCGCCGCGAGTAAACAGAGCAGAGCCATGAGCACCTGGTAAATAATCAATCTCACTCCAAATAGGACGAATTTCATCGAAGTTTCTACCATCCAGTCGTTTTCTTTCATTCAGCATTACCCATCTTACAGCTTTTTTCTTTACTTGAGAAAAATATGTTGAAATAAATCCACCAACTTCTGTCAATTCTTCTTCTGTAAATGTTGCTTTTACTTCTTCTTTAATCGCATCAAATAATTCAGTTCGATTTGCTTTATTTGCAAGACCCATTCGAGCAACATCTTTACATTTTTCCATGGAAAGTTCGTATACACGAGCTCTAACTTCTTCATTATGTGTTTCATGAGAATATTCTCTTTTTGGATTTGACGTAGGAATTTCAGATGCTAAATCTAACTGAAATTGGCATTGCTTTTTTATTTCTTCATGCGCCAATTTGAAGACCTCTACTAATTCGGCTTCAGAAATTTCTTGCATCTCACCTTCAAGCATGTTAATGTCTTTCATCGTTCCGGCAATCATGATATCTATATCAGATTCAGCCATTTCTGTAACTGAAGGATTAATGATGTATGAACCATTAATACGGCCAACTCTAACCTCAGACATTGGTCCGTTGAATGGAATATCAGATACGGCTATTGCGGCTGAGGCTGCAAGACCACACAGCGCATCAGGACTATGAATTCCGTCATATGATATTAATTGTATCATTAGTTGAACCTCGGCATGATAATCATCCGGAAATAGTGGGCGTAAAGCACGGTCGACCAAACGCATTATAAGAATTTCATTTTCGGACGGACGTGCCTCTCTTCTGAAGAAACCACCTGGAAAACGACCAGCAGCTGCATACTTTTCTTTATAATCTACAGTTAATGGAAGAAAATCAACACCATCTTTAGCTTCCTTTGCTGCCACCACTGTTGCAAGTAACATCGTATCGCCCATTCGAACTACGACCGATCCATCCGCTTGCTTTGCCAGTTTACCTGTTTCAACGCTAATTTGTTTACCGCCGGTAATAATCGATTTTTTTAATCCTATATTCATAACTATCTATTTAATTTTTTTCTTTGCTTAAAATCTTTTTAACAAAAAGGGACATACGACTAATGCCGAATGTCCCCTCTCCAATAAATTAGTGCTCTAAATTAACGACGTAAACCGAGTTCTTTAACTAAAGCACGATATTTCTCGATATCTTTATCTTTCAAATAGTCCAATAAACTGCGACGTTTACCAACTAAAAGCTGCACAGCTCTTTGTGTTCCGTAATCTTTACGATTTTTTTTCAAATGTTCTGTTAAGTGACTAATGCGGTATGAATACAACGCGATTTGTCCCTCTGTTGAGCCTGTGTTTGCTTCATTTCCACCATGTTTGGCGAAAATTTCCTTTTTTACTTCAGGTGTTAAGTACATGCCAATATTTTCTTAAATAATTTTTATGTAAATTCCGACTTTCGGAAAGCGATTGCAAATTTAGTTCATTTATATCTATTTAGCAAATATTTTAGTTATTCACAAAATTGTTTTTTAAAATTACCGTACTAATGTCATTCTTTATCTCATTAATAGTAATTTTGTTCAGATGTCAAAAGCGAAAAGGTATTTTCTAAGTTTAGATGAAGAATTAGATTTTGATGTTGTTGGTATTACATCTCATCAACCGGATTATAAACTTGTTTGGAATATAAATAGTTCATTGGCCTTGCATCTTAAAAAAGACGGTAAAGATTTGCTCATTTACAATGAAAAAAAAGATACAGAGCTCGAATTTCCATTCTATTTTTTTGAACATCAACTAAATCGAGTAGGTTACTTTCTTATGAAGAATAAAAATGAGTTGGATTATTTAATTCCTGAGGCACCTACAATTGATTATTTTTTCTTTCTAACAAATAACCATATCATCGATGTTGATGAATTGACAAATCACCTTCGTACAGTAGATTCGATACTCGGTGCATTTATATTTGATAATCAAAAATTTAAATCTTTTCAATACTTGGAATTTAATTAAAATTTATGGAAAACGATAACTTTCAATATACTAGGAATACGATAACATTTTTAAAAAAGACTAAAATAGTCGCCACAATGGGTCCGTCTTCAATGCAGAAAGATGTATTGAAGGAAATGATTTTGGATGGTTTGAATGTTTGCCGTCTAAACTTTTCACATGGTTCTCATGATGATCATCTAAAAACTATAGAGGTAATTCGCGAATTAAATGACGAGTTAGGACTAAATGTTTCAATTCTGGCAGATTTACAAGGACCCAAAATTCGTACTCATGAAATGGAAAATGATTCTGTAGAACTTAATCCTGGTCATGAACTTTTATTAGTCGTGGACAAAGTAATTGGAACATCTGAAAAAATCTCAATTAACTACAATAAATTACCACGAGAGGTCAAGGCGGGCGAAAGAATTTTATTAGACGATGGGAAAATAGTTCTTGAAGTAATTTCAACTGATTTTAGTAAGGAAATTAGAACGAAAATTATTAATGGTGGGATTTTATCTTCAAACAAAGGAATTAACTTTCCAAATACGCAGATATCTCTTCCGTCATTGACCGAAAAGGATCGATTAGATTTAGAATTTGCAATTAAAAATAGAGTTGATTGGATAGGCTTATCATTTGTCCGTTCAGCCCAAGATATAGTAGATTTAAAGTTGATTATTACGGAGAATAAAAGTAATACTCGAGTAATTGCTAAGATTGAAAAACCCGAAGCAGTCAATGATATAGATAATATTCTCAACGAAGCGGATGGATTAATGGTGGCTCGAGGTGATTTAGGGGTTGAGATTCCCTACCAACAAGTACCATTAATACAAAAAATGCTCATTCAAAAAGCAATACGCGTGGCAAAACCGATAATTGTTGCGACTCAAATGATGGAAAGCATGATAACAAATCTTACTCCAACTAGGGCCGAGGTGAATGATGTTGCAAATGCAGTTTTAGATGGTGCAGATGCGGTTATGCTGTCAGGCGAAACTTCTGTTGGTCAATATCCTGTCCAAGTAATTCAATCAATAAGTAAAATAGTTATGGAGGTTGAAAAGTATGATCAAATTTACAACAGAGAAGAAATTCCAAGTAAAGTTCAGGATCGTTTTATCACAGATTCTATTTGCTTCAATGCTTGTAGACTTTCACAACGTGTTGAGGCAAATGCCCTAATTACAATGACATTTTCAGGATATACAGCATATAAACTTTCCTCTCAAAGACCAAAATCCCCGATTTATGTATTTACCAGTAATCCAAAAATTCTCTCTCAATTAAACTTAATTTGGGGAGTAAAGACATTTTACTATAATAAAAGAATAAGCACTGATCATACCATTGCAGACATTAAATACTTATTGAAAAAATATGGATTTTTATCAGAAGGAGATTTAGTTGTAAATATTGCCTCAATTCCATTAGAAGATCTTGGTGGTTCTAATATGTTGAAATTGAGTTATGTTGACTAGGATATTTTCAGTTTTAAGAGATTTGATTTAATCTTTTCCAAGCGCGAAATTAGTTCGTTTTGATCACTAAAATCGGCGTAGTTTTTTACATCATTACTTTCTTTTCTCCTTGCTTTAAGTTTCTCTTTTGCCGCATCATGTTTATATCCTTCAATTTTTACAAGATGATAAATTTTATCAAGTGTTTGAATTTCTTTTATTGTAAACATTCTGTTTCCTTTATTATTTTTTTTTG
>VGFL01000099.1 GCA_016868915.1 Bacteroidota bacterium
TCCACAGTCTTATTTGGTGAAATCCTATAAAAAAATGGGCGTTTCCCGAAAGATTTGCCAATAAGATATGCAAAAGTATCATTGGACCATATCAAAATATACATTCCCAATACAAGTAAAATATTTGTACTTTTTTCAGGAGATAAATTACTGAGCATAATCAACATTGAAAAAGGAATTAAAGTATACCCAATTCCAAATAACATAACAGAAATATTGAAAATTGGATTCTCAGCATTTCGCCAGATCTCCTTTAAAATAATGATAAATATAATGGGAACTATAATCCACATAAAAGATGACTCGAAAATTGTCAAATGATTACAGGAAATAAGCACATAAATTAATATTTGAAGCGTATATGCGGACAATGCATCTATTTTAATCAATTGTTTATCCCTAAAAAAAGATAAGAATTCCTTGAGACAAAGAGTCATTATAATCCCATAAAATATGACTTGCAAAAAAAGAGGAGCAAAACAGACAAAGACTATAATTGCCCCGAAGAAAAGTCCTGTAATAGAACGTTTAGCGATATTACTTAAAGACATTTTTAATTAATTCTTGTGCCTTACTTAATTGATGCGAAGATACATATACTTTATAAGTACCAAAATTATTATACATCGAGACGACGGTGTTTTCACACTTAAACGAAATGCCATTTGAATTCAAGATTGCTTTAATTTGCTCAAATTCAAATAAATCTACGGTTTGGTATATGAGTGTCACGAGTTATTTTTTGATAGTCTTTTTAACACTTTTCCTCGAAACTTTTGTTTTGGCGGAGTCTGTCACTACTTTTTCTTTTGTATCAAGTACTTTTTTGGATTTTTGTAAGTCCAGCCCTGTATTTTCTTCATTTTTTTGCTCTGTATCATCCAAAACAATCGGGTCCCACTTACGTTTTCCAAAAATTTCTTCTAAATCTTCCTTAAAAATGACTTCAGCTGTTAATAATTTATTGGCGAGTTGAATTAATTTAGACTTATTTTTTATTAGGATTTGAACAGCTCGATTATATTCATTTTCGATCATTTTACCTACTTCTTCATCAATAACTTTGGCGGTCTCGTCTGAATAAGGCTTTGTAAACATATCTCTGCCTTGGGAATCATAATAGGAGATATTCCCAATACGTTTATTTAGTCCATAAATTGATACCATTGCATATGCTTGCTTTGTTACTTTCTCGAGATCAGAAAGAGCTCCAGTGCTAATTTTATTAAAGATTACTTCTTCGGCTGCTCTTCCACCTAAAGCAGAGCACATTTGATCGAGTATTTGTTCTGTCGTAGTTATTGTTCGTTCTTCAGGCAGATACCACGCTGCACCAAGTGATTGACCACGAGGAACAATTGTCACTTTTACCAGTGGGTGAGCATATTCCAAAAGCCATGAAATTGTAGCATGACCCGCCTCATGGTATGCAATTACTTCTTTTTCTTCGGCTGTGATAATTTTATTTTTCTTTTCAAGCCCTCCAACAATACGGTCAACAGCATCAAGAAAATCTTGTTTATCAACTTCTTTCTTATCCTTTCTTGCGGCAATAAGCGCTGCCTCATTACATAAATTGGCTATATCAGCCCCGGAAAAACCAGGGGTTTGTTTTGAGAGGAAATCGATATCTAATTTTTTTGAAAGTTTTAATGGTTTTAAATGTACTTGAAAAATTTCTTTTCGTTCATTTAAATCTGGCATATCAACATATATTTGACGATCAAAACGACCAGCACGCATTAAAGCGCTATCAAGAACATCAGCTCTGTTGGTTGCTGCCAAAATAATAACACCTGAATTGGTGCCAAAACCATCCATTTCAGTAAGTAATTGATTTAATGTATTTTCTCTTTCATCGTTGGAGTTAAACCCATTATTTTTTCCACGAGCTCTTCCGATCGCATCAATCTCATCGATAAAAATTATCGCAGGTGCTTTTTCTTTAGCTTGTTTGAACAAATCACGAACTCTAGAGGCGCCAACACCAACAAACATTTCAACAAAATCAGATCCAGAGAGTGAAAAAAACGGGACCTTTGCCTCTCCTGCCACAGCTTTTGCTAATAAGGTTTTACCCGTTCCGGGAGGGCCTACGAGCAAGGCTCCTTTTGGGATTTTGGCACCAAGTTCAGTATATTTTTTTGGGTTTTTAAGAAATTCAACAATTTCTACAATTTCTTCTTTTGCTCCTTCCAGTCCGGCAACATCTTCAAAGGTGGTATTAGTAGATTTTCCTTTATCGTAAATTTGAGCTCGTGATTTTCCAATATTAAAAATTTGGCTACCACCGCCACCGCCACCACCGCCACCACTCATTCTACGCATCACAAACATCCAAATTGCGATAAGTATAATAATGGGAAGTAGGAATCCAATGATTTGACCAAGCCAATCAGTTTCTTTAACTGCTTCGTATGACAATGAGGGATCACGCGTTTTTATTTCATTTTCAAAATTCCCTAAATCACCGATTTCCTCTAATTCAAAAGTCACTTTTTTATCTTTCGACGGTGAAGTTGCGTTGAGTGCTTTTTTCATAATTTGAAAATCAGAACTCGTCCCATTCATTATGATTTGTTTTCCAGCCTGATTAACATGAAATTCAACCCTTTCTCGATTGATAATTTTTACTTTTTCAACACCTTTTTTCTCAACGAGCATAAAAAATGTTTGTTTCGTATTTATCGTAGCTGTTCCTGCTCCTGACATAAATAATTGAAACGCGATTATTGCTATGCCTATTAAAGCATAAATCCAGTATATTGAAAACGGACTTTTATTTTTTCCTTCTGCCATTAATTTTAATTCAAGTTTGGTAAATCTGTTCTGACTCCGTCACACCACAAATCCTCTAAATCAAAAAAACTTCTTGTTTCTTTATAAAATATATGAGCCACAACATCTATATAATCTAACAAAACCCACTCACTTTTTGTTTTGCCTTCGATATGCCAAGGGCGTTGTTTTAATTTTTTTCTTGTATTTCTTGCAACAGATTCAGCGATACCATCAACTTGAGTTGAAGACTCTCCGCTGCAAATAACAAAAAAATCACATACGGCGCTTTCAATAAGTCGTAAGTCCAGGAGGACAATGTCCTTTGCTTTATTATCCTGCATTCCTGCGATAATTGCATCACATAACTTTTCTGAGTCGCTTTGTTTTTTTCTTTTTACCATGTATCTTTGAATGCTGCAAAGCTAAGCAATTATTTGCTTTTTTTCAGGTTTCTTCGTTATCTTAAAATGAAAAAAAATAAAAAATTAGGAAGTTTACTCACATATTTTGATTCTATTGACTCAACAAATAACTATGCTAATTTACTACTTAAAGAAAAGAAAATTTCAGATGGCCAAGTAATAATAGCTGATTTTCAGAGTGGGGGCAGGGGACAGAGGGGGTCTATTTGGGAATCTGAAAAAGGGAAAAATATTTTATTTTCTATTTATATCGAACCAGATAATTTGTTAATTTGCGACCAGTCACTATTGACTAAATTTACTTCAATCTCTCTTTGCGAAGTCTTAAGTTTATTTAGATTAGATGCCAAAATAAAATGGCCTAATGATATAGTAGTAGACGGAAAAAAAATTTGTGGAATTTTAATAGAAAATCACATAGAGGATGATAAAATAAAAGGCAGTATTATTGGTATTGGACTAAATGTAAATCAAGAAAAATTTGAGATTGAAAAAGTTACTAGTTTGAAATTACAAACAGGTAAAGATCAAGACAGAATGAAAATTTTAGGAATTCTTTTGGATTATTTAGATAAAAATAGATCTTACCTTTCGAATAACAAAAAGCACCTAAATGAAATGTATCTACGTAATCTCTATAACCTTAGAGTAAATTCAAACTTTTACAGCGATCTGTATGGCAATTTCAGTGGTTTTATATCTGATGTGGATTCAAGCGGAAAGATTGAAATTACCACAGATCTTGGTGTTTTGTCTTTTGGTATAAAAGAGTTAAAATTTTGTTAGAATAGTGGAAATGGACGATTGTTTTTTTGAAATAACAAATCTTTCGAAAACTATTTCTCTACCAGATAAGTTAGATTATCCATTTTTTTACACTCCGCACCCCTTAGCGAAGTTTGCTGCTGCAGAATTGCAGCGGGAACTTGAAATAAGAAATTTTAATCACGACTTTGGACTAGGTAAAAATAAACGAAATGGTAGTATTGGAAAAATGTTCGGTGTTTTGGTTGTCCGATCTAAAAATGGGAAAATCGGTTATTTAAAAGCATTTTCAGGAAAACTTGGTGAAAGTAATTTTCACAAAGGGTTTGTTCCTCCTATTTTTGATATTTTGAAGAAAAATAGTTTTTTCAAAAAAGAAGAGGTAATTCTAAATCGGTTAAATCAGGAAATTAAAAATATAGAATTTGACGAAAACGTTCTTTTATTAAAACAAAAACTACGAGAAACTGAATTAGATTCACAAAAAGAATTGCAAGAATTTAAAACCTATTTAAAAGATAAAAAAAAAGATCGGGATACTCAAAGACAAGTTGAACAAAAAAAAATATCCGAAAATGAATATAATATTTTACTCGAAAAATTGAAAATAGAGAGTATTAATCAGCAGTTGGAATACAAAAAATTATCCAAATTAATTTCAGAGAATCTTACGAAACTACATGTAGAAATCAATAAGTACAATTCGCAATTAGCAGGGCTGAAAGAAATTAGAAAACAAAAATCAAACCTTTTGCAAAATAAAATATTTGAAAACTATAATTTTTTAAACAAGAATAAAGAAGAGCGAAGCTTACTATCAATTTTTGAGGAAAGTATTTTTAAATTACCACCAGCTGGTGCAGGCGAATGTGCTGCTCCAAAGTTATTTCAGTACGCCTTTTTAAATGATTTTGAGCCAATTTGTATGGCTGAATTTTGGTGGGGAATACCCCCTGATTCAGAGGTTAAAGCGCACAAGCATTTTTATCCCGCATGTAAAGGAAAATGTGAACCAATACTTAATCACATGTTAAGTGGGAGTAGGGTAGAGGATAGCCCCTTAATTCATCAAAATAATCCAGAGGAATTGGATATAATCTATGAAGATGAGTGTCTAGTTGCGGTCAATAAACCTGCTGAATTTCTTTCGGTACCTGGAAAAATATTGAAGGATTCAATTTTAACCCGTTTAAGGTTAAAATACCCTGAGGCAACCGGCCCTTTACTTCTGCACCGTCTCGATATGTCAACTTCAGGAATTCTTCTAGCTGCAAAAACACAAGAAACTTTTAAATATTTACAAAAGCAATTTATTAATCAAAAAATTTGCAAAATTTATCATGCTATTTTAGACGGAAATATTAAAGAAGATTCAGGAACTATTGACTTACCTTTAAATCTAGATATTTTCGATCGGCCAAAACAAAAAGTATGCTTTGAAAATGGTAAAAATTCACTTACAAAATTCACCGTCCTCAAAAGAAAAAACGGAAAAAGTTTGGTAGAATTTCGTCCACACACAGGGAGAACGCACCAATTACGAATTCATTCGGCGCATCATTTGGGATTAAATTGTCCTATTTTAGGTGATGATTTATATGGTAAAAAGGAAATAAGACTTTATTTGCATGCTTTTCAACTAACCTTCACGCACCCAACTATGAAAAGCGAACTTACCATTAGGTGCGATAGTGATTTTAAATATATCTTGTGAACAAAGCAACATAAGATAAAAATAAAACGTCCTTGTTTATGCATATGATTGATTATCGCCATTTCTTTATTCTAAGTATCTTTCTAATTACTCAAAACTTTGGATTATCCCAATCAATTCCTTGTCCTTATATAAATGCCGGTCCCGATCAAAATGCGGACTGTTCCTCAAGCCAAGGTTGTTCAAATTTAGTAGCAACATTTTTGGATATTCGAGAAACCTCGAGCTACACTG
>VGFL01000100.1 GCA_016868915.1 Bacteroidota bacterium
TTATTTCTCTTTATCTCATTTGAAAACACTAAATTCGTATCAAAATTTTCATTTCATAAATGAGCGACTCAATTAAGCATGAATGCGGTATAGCCCTTTTAAGACTAAAGCAACCTCTTAAATTTTATATAGATAAATACGGTTCCCCTTTTTATGGAATTAATAAACTCCACTTGCTAATGGAAAAGCAGCACAATAGAGGTCAAGATGGTGCTGGAATCGCAAATATAAAGTTTGATATGGCCCCGGGAGAGCGATACATTTCACGGGCTCGATCAATCAAAAGTGGCCCCATTCAGGATATATTTGATCAAATCAATACCCGTTTTAAAACAATTGCCCAGGATTATCCTTCTTTTTTAAAAGATGTAGATTTTCTTAAAAAAAATGTTGGCTTTACAGGAGAGCTATTTCTTGGGCACTTGAGATATGGTACTTTTGGTAGAAACTCTATTGAAAGTTGCCATCCTTTTCTTCGTCAAAATAATTGGATTACCCGAAATTTAGTTGTTGCTGGTAATTTTAATCTTACCAACGTTGATGAGCTTTTTGAAGTATTAGTTAAAATCGGCCAGCACCCAAAAGAAAAGTCTGATACTGTTACAGTCATGGAAAAAATAGGACATTTTTTAGATTCAGAAAATGATTCCCTGTTCAATATTTATAAGCAAAAAGGTATTGAGAACCAAGACATATATAAAAAAATTGCTGAAAATTTAGATATTCAAAAAATTCTAAAAAAGGCATCCTCTGATTGGGACGGGGGATATGCTATGGCTGGTTTATTCGGACATGGAGATGCTTTTGTCCTCAGAGATCCCAACGGAATTAGACCTGCATTTTGGTTTGAAAATGATGAAGTTGTGGTGGTTGCTTCAGAAAGACCTGTTATTCAAACTGCATTCAATCTCAAAGCTAACGATATCCAAGAGCTCAAACCAGGACACGCATTAATTATTAAAAAGTCGGGATTAACAACAGAATCAAAAATTAACGAGTCAACAACAAAATTAGCATGTTCATTTGAGCGAATTTATTTTTCAAGGGGGTCAGATAAAGACATTTATCATGAGCGGAAAAATTTAGGACAATTAGTGGTGCCTCAGGTATTAAAATCTATTGATTACGATCTGAAAAATAGCGTTTTTTCTTTTATTCCAAATACGGCCGAAATTTCATTCTATGGGATGATCAAGGGTCTTGAGGATCACTTGAATTTAGATAAAATCAATCAAATTAAAGCACTTGGCGCTAATCCCTCATCGGAAGAAATTGAAAATATACTTCTTCAACGAGCTAGAACTGAAAAAATCGCAATTAAGGACGTCAAGCTACGAACATTTATAACCCAAGATGATTCACGCGATGATCTTGTTGCTCACGTTTACGACATAACCTACGGAAGTATAAGAGAGGGGTTAGATAACCTCATCGTAATTGATGATAGCATTGTAAGGGGGACAACCTTAAAACAATCTATCTTAAAAATTTTGGACCGTCTTGGACCGAAAAAAATTGTAGTGGTTTCATCTGCCCCACAAATTAGATATCCCGATTGCTATGGTATCGATATGGCAAAAATGGGTGATTTTATCGCTTTTGAAGCCGCAATTGCTTTACTTAAAGAGACCAATCAAACTCAAATTATTGATGAGGTCTACGCTAAATGTATCAAACAAATAGATCTTCCTAAGGAAGAAGTGGTAAATGTCGTAAAAGAAATATATGCTCCTTTTACGGATGACCAAATCTCTAAAAAAATTGCCGAATTACTTACTCCGCCTTCAATTCAAGCAGAGGTTCAAATCATTTTTCAAAGTGTAGAAAACCTACATAAAGCATGTCCAAATCATTTAGGAGATTGGTATTTTACAGGCAACTATCCTACTCCAGGAGGGAATAAAGTTGTCAGTCGAGCATTTATGAATTGGATGGAAAATAAAAACGAAAGAGCCTACTAGCCGAGTATAAATCAAACATGTTGCTAAATTTTGATAATCAATTCATTCTTTGATAGACCCCTATGCTTTCTGAAATAATTAATATCTCGATATCTGCAAAAAAAATTTGCTGAAATATTTGCATGAATTTTTCGCTTTTATGGTTAAATTTCGTGGGTTTCGTCATTTTGATTTTTCAATTTATTCACTTCATTATAAACGAATTCATCATCTATCTTGGCAAATAGAATTTCAGGTTTATTTATTTCATGATTTTCGGCGATTAATGATGTTGTGCCCGCGTATCCCCAGGATGAAAATGTAACTCCTAAAATAGTTTGAAGCCTAATTGCCGTTTTTGGCAAAAATGGTTGAAATACTAGCGCTAAATTAGCCGTTATTTGTATAGATAAATTTAAAATTGTTTTAACGCGTTCAGGATCAGTTTTTATCAACTTCCATGGCTCTTGATCTGCCAGGTATTTATTTCCAAGGCGGGCGAGGCTCATTGCCTCTGTTTGTGCTTCACGAAATTTATAGGCATAAATTAGTTCGGCTATACGAAAAGGGGTTTGTTGGATATCATTAATTAATTCCTTATCAGTTTCTGTTAGGGCCCCGCACGCGGGTACTTTACCTCCGTAATATTTATGTGTGAGCACCAAAGTTCTATTGATAAAGTTCCCTAAAATATCCGCCAATTCGTTATTTATTCGTGCTTGATATTCTTTCCAAGTAAATTCAGAGTCTTTTGACTCAGGTGCAATAGAAGTCAAGACATATTTCAATTCATCCTCCTTATCTGGGTAATTCTCCAAATACTCATGCAGCCAAACCGCCCAATTTCGGGACGTTGAAAATTTATCCCCTTCTAAGTTCAAAAATTCCGAGGCAGGGACGTTATCAGGCAAAATAAAATCTCCATGATCTTTTAACAGAATGGGAAAAATAATTGCATGAAAAACGATGTTATCTTTTCCTATAAAATGGACTAATTTTCTCTCCTCTGACTCAGATTTGACCCAATATTTTTTCCAATCTTTCTTGTTTTTCTCAGCCCAAGCTTTTGTTGCTGATATATATCCAATTGGGGCATCTAACCAAACGTATAATACTTTACCTTCAGAATTTGGTAAGGGGACTTTTACTCCCCAATCTAAATCACGGGTCATGGCGCGAGGTTTAAGGCCTCCATTTATCCATGACATGCATTGACCAACCACTTGATTACGCCACAATTTTGGATTATGATGAGTTTGCCCATCAAATATCCCCTTTTGTATGTATTCCTTAAGCCAATCTTCGTGTTTATCCATTGGCAAGTACCAATGAGAGGTTGATTTTAATACCGGTTGCTTACCACTCAATGTTGAAATTGGATTAATTAAATCGAGTGGGCTTAAATCAGAACCGCACTTCTCGCATTGATCGCCAAATGCATTTTCGTATGAACATTTCGGGCAAGTTCCGATTATGTATCTGTCTGCTAAAAATTGATTAAATTCTAAATCGTAATATTGATCAGTTGTTTCTTCAATGAATTTAGCGCGTTCCTGTAATTTTTTAAAAAAATCCTGCGAAGTTTGATGGTGAACCTCCGAACTAGTTCGATGATATATATCAAAGGAAATATTAAACTTTGAAAAAGAAGTAGAAATAATTGAATGGTATTTATCCACAATTTCCTGGGGGGTAATCCCTTCCTTTTTTGCTCTCAGTGTAATTGCTGCTCCATGTTCATCACTTCCACAGACAAATAACACATCATCGCCGTTTAATCGTGCAAAACGAGCAAAAATATCTGAAGGCAAATATACTCCCGCAACATGACCTAGATGGAGAGGTCCGTTTGCATAAGGCAGGGCAGCGGTTATGGTAAATTTTTTATCCGCCATTAGCACTAATTTGAAAAATTAATCTTTTGCTTTAACGGCGTATGCAATAGAGAAGGCTTGAACATCTTGTAATTCTTTTCGAATCTTGAAAATCATACCAGACGGAGAATTTTTATCTGCCTTTACACAAGTTATAATTGATCCTAATGGAGCAGACTCCTTTGTTCTTGGTGGCTTTGCATTATATTTATCTAATTTCCATCGCCCAACGATATTTACACCATATAACCCATCCTCTTTAGCCCCTTGTAAAACATTATCAAGAGAAAGGACATAGCCCATAGACTCACGCGCTTTATTGCGCGGTTTTCCTAAATAAATAAAATCTACTTCTGAACGTTGCTTGTAAGGAGTTAAGTCTCTTGATTTTTGACCAGGAGTGTAATCAACTTTTACCGCTGGATCAGTTTCTTTACTCGTGGTAGCAACCATGAAAAAAAACAAAAGCATGAATACAATATCAGGTAATGATGATGTATTTACCGCTGGGGCCGCTCCTCTTCCGCCTTTTTTGAACTTTGACATCTATTTTAATTTTTCGGGCTCACCTCAATAATTCGTTGAGGATATAAAAACTCCAATAAAAAAACTTTGTATGCTAATTCTTTATTCCCCTTTTCTGCTTCGGCTTTTCTACTTAAAGAACCATAGCCCTCATCAAATAATTTCTTTGATTCTACGTCACGAAGAGTAAATAAAGCTTCTTCAATTTCTGCTTGAATTTTTGCAAAAGTACTGTAAGGTGTCAACTCTTTCACTTCTATCCGAACATGTGCCTCACCAGAAATAGTTGGAATTGGTCCTCCATAAAGCTTAAGGCCAAAATATGCTTTTTCAGCTTTTGTGAAAATATCATTTAACACGTCATATTTGGGGCCACTTGTTACACCTGCATTTTTCAACTTATTTAATTTTTCCATTGACTCATTAAAATCACGTTCTGCATCAGCAACATTCGTGTAAAAATAAAGTGGGAATTCAGAATTGTATACTTCGCCTACTCTATTTCGATTGTAATTATAAAATTTAATTATATAGTCAGAGATTTCATCTGGATTTGCAAAAATTTCGCCGCGAATAAAAAATTGATCTTGATTCGCCTTAATTAATAATACGTTTTTCTTTTCAAGTTCAATAGGTTTATCTACTTTGATTTTTTGTGGAATCGTTCTAAGATAAGCCGTGTCCTTATCCATAGTTGTTGTCACCAAGAAAAATATCAAAAGCAAGAACGCGATGTCTGCCATCGAACCTGCATTTACCTCTGGAATTTCTCTTTTAGCCATGAATCACTTTTTAAATCGATTGTAAATTGGTAAGAGAATAATAACAAGAACCGCTGCTGCTAAGGCCACAAAAGTTGTATATAGTCCGGCTGTAGTCGCAACAACAACTCCGTCAGAAACCTCATTTTTCAATAGTAATGACTTACTTGTGTCTGATGTTCCTGCTATGTAGAAAATAATATAAACGGCGAGGGAAACCAAAATACCCATGATGGATAAAGCAGTTTTCTTTGGCTGACTAATAAAGTGCATAACAAAAAATACTAATATCAACGCAACACAAGCTGCGATCACGAGTATGGTGAACATCATTGCAAATGACATCTCAAATCCGTCTCTAAACTCCTCAACAACCTGAATACCAGCATTGGTATTTGGCCCATTAATCACTAAAATACACGCTAAAACACCAATACCCGAAAGAACAAACTTCACGATATTTAGTACAAGAGATGTTTTTTTTGGATCCATATTAATGCGTTTAATTAATTTTATTTTTTAACAACTTTATTTTTCAATAAAATATCTATTAAAGAAATAGAAGCGTTTTCCATTTCATTTACTAAGTCATCGATTTTAGCTGTGATATAATTATAGAATACTTGTAAGAACATCGCTGA
>VGFL01000101.1 GCA_016868915.1 Bacteroidota bacterium
AAGACGTTAGATTCGCTATCGGGCTATTTGCGTTCAATGGATTTCCATTAATTGTTATGTTCGATGCAGTAACACCGAAACCCAAGAGTAAATTATTGATTAGTTGCGTTGGGGTTTGTGTTTCGTTTATTAAAATACTTTGAGAAAGTGAGGAAAAACAAATAAAACAAAAGAGAAGAGTTTTAAAAATTGTATTCTTCATAACGAATATTTTCCTTTTGACGTTCGATTCAATTTAGAAGTTGCACAACAAAACAAAAACTAATTTTGGTATTTTAAACTAATTGTATATCGAACGAAAGGCGGAAATAGTTTTATAATTGAGAACCTTTCAATTCAGACCAACACTAAAGAATAATGAGGGCATTTGACTTTTATTTGAATCTGAACCAAGACGCACAATATCCATTAGTTGTGCAACCTGAAAAATTGATAAATTAGAGTGTGTCCCCATTGAACGATGTTGAGATAATTTAGATTTTGCTGTACCGAAAGAAAAGCGGTTTAGATTTTGAAATGAGTCTTTCATTTTGATTTTTTAATGATAGACTAGTTACGACATGTATCGTGCCGAAGTTACAAAATAAGAGATAATTTTTTTTAATTATTTGATAAACAGAACTTTATATTTTGTGAACTACGATAAATTGGGCTTCATCTCGCCTCAAGGATAAAGTACAGTCATCGACTTCAATTGCAATTGGGTCTTTCAGAGGAGCACAAAAAAGCCACTCAATTTCTTTGTTGGAAACTAACCCCATTTCAGTAAACTTTGCCTCTAGATCACTAGATAAAATACGCGTGATTATCAATTTAGTGGGCTCAAAAATTTCAGACAGTAGAACTTCCATATTATTTTAAAACCAATCGTATTGTTTTTCTTGTTCGCTGTTCAAGGATAACTATTTTTCCTTTAGAAACCAAATCAATAGTCTCCTGGTCATAATGTCTTATTGTCACTAATTCGAGATTATTATTGTAACGCACCTTAAAATTTTCACCAAGAATAGAGATTAAATTTTCGGGACAAGCGTCTTTTTCATCACTAATTATTGAAAAACTTAAGGCAGAATTTTGCATCACGTTAATTTTTATACCTGAAGAAGCAAGTCGAGTAAAAATATCGCTTAAATGATCCTCAGCAATAAATGAGAAATCAATTGGTCTTATCGAAAATAGTATTTGCTTTTTTTTCACTATAAACGAAGGGACAAGTGCATCATAATTTGTTGAATCATGAATGATTGTTCCGGGGTCGTCAGGATGTATAAAAGATTTGACAAAAAGCGGAATCCCTTTGTTCTGTAATGGTTTTATCGTTTTTGGATGAATTACAGAGGCACCGTAATAGGATAACTCTATTGCTTCTTTGAATGAAATTTGATCTAATTTAATTGTATTTGAAAAATATTTAGGATCGGCATTCAACATTCCGGGTACATCCTTCCAAATCGTCACACTCTCAGCATTTGAACAGAAAGCGTATATTCCAGCTGTAAAATCTGATCCCTCTCTACCTAAAGTTGTCGTATGCCCTTCATTTGTATGACCTATGAAGCCCTGAGTGACGATAATATCTTCATTATTAAATTTTGGTAATAACTTATTTTTAATCAATTCTTCTGTTTTCTGCCATTCTATTTTACCTTCTTGGTATTTTTCATTGGTTCTGATCAATTCCCTTGAGTCAGACCATCCGCAAGAAAACTTTTGATTGCAGAGGTAGGCATACACAATTTTTGAGGAAATAACCTCACCAAGGGAAACTATTTGATCATATTCAAAGGAGTAATTGTTTGAAAAAGGCTCATCGAATCGTTTTCGAATCGTTTTAAAAATATTTTCAATTTCGTTGTAAATATCTGAATGTGGTTCAATGAACAAACTATCCAATATATCTAAATGGAAATCTTTTAATTCATTAACCAAAAGGGTAAATTGTTCAATATTTTTGGTTTTCATAGCAGCGACAATCTCTTCCAATTTATTTGTTGATTTTCCCATTGCTGATAAAACTACAATCAACTTATCACTGCTGTATCTTTTTAAAATAGAGGCCACATTTTTAACAGCCATTGAATCTTTTACCGATGCTCCTCCAAATTTGAAAACTTTCATTGTAAAATAAATTTGAAAACAAAAGTAACGATAAGAACGAAATGAAAAATTGATAATTCTTAACATTCGCAATGAAAATTGTAAATTCGTGAACTAATTATTTTTACATGAACAAATTATTATTCATCGTTTCACTAGTTTTCATTTTTAACAAATCCGTTCGAGCCGATGAAGGGATGCTTATACCGTCTCTTATAGCGGCTTTTGAATCAGATATGAAGGCTAAAGGAATGAAGTTAACTGCAAAAGATATTTATAATGTGAATAAGGCGAGTTTAAAAGATGCAATTCTTCAATTTGGGGGTGGTTGTACGGCGGAACTTGTCTCTGATCGTGGATTGTTATTGACGAATCACCATTGTGGTTATTCTCAAATTCAATCGCATTCGTCGTTGGAAAATGATTATTTGAAATATGGTTATTGGGCAAAAACAAATGGAGATGAATTGCAAAATCCGGGGTTAACGGCAGTTCGTATTGTCCGTATTGAAGACGTAACTAAATCGATATTGGGATTGGGAAAAACTGATGACGCGAGTATTCAAGCATTGATCAAAGAGCTAACAGCTAAGGCAGTTATTGGTACGCATTACGAAGCGGAGATTAAACCATTCAATTACGGAAATGATTATTATATGATGGTGAAAGAAGTTTTTCTAGATGTTCGTTTTGTAGGCTCTCCACCCAATTCAATTGGAAAATTTGGCGGAGATACAGACAATTGGGTGTGGCCTCGACATACCGGTGATTTCTCTGTCTTTCGAATTTACGTTGGAAAAGACAATAAGCCTGCTCCTTATTCAGTCGAGAATGTTCCGTATAATCCGATATATTATCTACCGATTTCATTTAAAAACAGAAAAGAAGGAGACTTTACGATGGTCTATGGATTTCCAGGTTCAACGGAACAACATGTGGTTTCTTCCTATTTAAAATTTATTATAGAAAAAGAAAGACCAGCCCGTATAAGAATGCGTGATTTATCATTGAGTATAATAGATGCGGCCATGAAAGAATCAGACAAAACGCGAATTCAGTATTCAGCGAAACAAGCAAGTATTGCAAATGCATGGAAAAAATGGATAGGGCAAATTGACGGTTTGAAGAGATTGGATGCTGTAACTATAAAAATTAATCGAGAAAAAGAATATTTGGATAAAGCAAACTCTAATCCAGATTGGGCTTTAAAATATGGTAATGTCATTCAAAAGATGAATGAGTTAGTCGCAAAAAAAATTGATATCGAGTTTCAGTATGCCATGGGGATGGAATATTTCTCTTATGGACCTGAATATTTTAAATTAATACGTAGCTTGAACGATCTACTTATGAACTATTCTAAGTACAAAGAAAAAAATGAACTTACAAGTGTGATTACGAAGTTAAAAACGAGCGCGGAAGGATTTTTTAAAAATTACGATGAAAATGTAGATGAAAAAATCTTTGAATTACTAACGGTTGAATATTTAAAACAAATTGGAGATAATAACCTCAGTGAAACAGAAGTGATTGAATTGAAAAATGAAATCTATTCGCAATCAGTTCTGACAAATAAGGAGCGCTTCATCAATTTCTTAAATTCTTGTGACGAGGAGAGCAAGGTGAAATTAGAAAATGATCCCGGGTTCAAATATTACAATGCCTTGATTTCAAAGTTCAGATCTACAACAGTCCCAAATTTTCAGACCTTCAATGCAGAAATGACCTCCCTGTTAAAAATTTATGTTGAAGGAAAAAAGGTAATGTTTCCAAAAGTCAAACATTGGCCAGATGCGAATAGTACCTTGCGTATTTCTTATGGGAAATTGGAAGGATCTACACCGACAGACGGCATGAAATACACTGAACATACAACCTTAGATGGAATAATAGCGAAATATAATTCAGGAAATCCTGATTTCGAGTTGCTTCCACGTATGTTAGATTTACATAAGATGAAAGACTATGGGCCTTATGGACAGAATGGAGAATTATGGGTATGTTTTACCGGCTCGAATCACACGACGGGCGGAAATTCAGGGTCACCTGTATTGGATAAAAATGGCTATTTAATGGGCTTGAATTTTGACCGCACCTGGGAAAGCACCATGAGTGATTACATGTTTGATGCTAGCCGATGTCGGAATGTGGTAGTGGATATTCGATATGTGCTTTGGGTTATAGATAAATATTCAGGTGCAAAGCATTTGGTGGATGAGATGAAGTTGGTGAAAGGGAAGTAAAAAATGTATAATTTTACAGTATTAAGTATGCCCTAATAATTTCAATAATTGACTTCATACAAATCAATTGAAATACTTTAAAATGAAAAGTATAAATTTTCTTGCGTTTACTGTCTTTAATTGCTTTTTCGTATTTTCACAATCCGAGGGCCAACTCAGTTTTGGCACAGATACAACCCTAGAAGTTATTACGTGGAACGTGGAGCATTTTCCAAAAAATGGCCAAACCACAATCAATTACGTAAAACAAGTCGTAGAAAATATTGATGCAGACATTTATGCTTTTCAAGAAATTGATGATACCATCATGTTCAAACAGTTGTTGAGTGAATTGCCTCAATATCAATATTATTTTGAAAGTTCTTATTATGCCGGGCTGGCCTACATCTATAAGACGGACATCATTCAAATAAATAACATTTATGAAATTTACACAACTTCACCCTATTGGAGCCCTTTTCCACGATCGCCTAAAGTGCTTGATATAACGTATGCAGATAAAAACTATATCGTAATTAATAATCATTTAAAGTGCTGCGGGGATGGCACACTCAATCTAAATAATACGAGCGACGAGGAAACAAGAAGGTATATTGCCTCCAATTTATTAAAGGAATACATTGATACTTATTTGAGTAATAAACGCGTCATCGTTGTTGGAGATTTGAATGATGAAATAACCGACAATGAGTATGATAATGTTTTTATTAATATTTTAACTGATAGTCAAAACTATCAGTTTGCAGATATGGACATTGCACTTGGAAATAGTTTGAATTGGTCCTACCCGTCATGGCCGTCGCATCTCGATCATATTCTTGTTACGAATGAGTTATTTGCTGATCAGCAGAATGTCGGGTCTTCAACTAGTGTAATTAAAGTTGATGAATTTCTACCAAACGGTTGGTATGAATATGATTCAAATATTTCTGACCATCGTCCCGTGGGAATTAAAATCAATCCTAACTCATCATTGAGTGTAAATAACACTTTGGTA
>VGFL01000102.1 GCA_016868915.1 Bacteroidota bacterium
TACTGACTTTACCCCATTTTTGAGGGTTTATCTCTCTGATATGTCAAACGAAATATGCTTAGATTCTGTAATTCGTGTCTTGAATAAACAACTTGAACCGGTAAATATTCAGGTTTCAAATACATGTATAGAATCCACTTCAAATTTGATGGAACAGACAGAATCATTTTTGATTCAAGTTTATCCCAATCCAGTAAAAGATTTGATAACTATTACGCTACCAAAAATTAACGAGGCCATGGAGTTGAATATTATCGATGCATATGGTAATTTAGTTTTTGATCAACGTATTAAAGATATAGATGAATTAAAAATAAAAACTTCAACGTTTAGTTCGGGAATCTATACAGTCCAATTGAAATCAGCAAAATACAGCGGTTACAAAAGATTTATCAAGCAATAGTTTAGGCGGCATTGATAATTAGCGGTTAATTATTTTTGATTTGGATGAATATTTGTGTTTCTGTTTGGATTTTTGCTCGTACTTGAAGCCAATCTAATTCATATCAAAATCAGATCGTAAAATGAGTGATAAGGATTCTATGAATCATTCGAAAGATAATACCATGAAAGGGGCAACAGCCCTACTTGTTTTGCTTACATTTATTAATCTTTTTAATTACATAGATCGTTATGTATTATCGGCTATTTTGGAACCTATTAAAGATTCTCTTCATATAAAAAATGATGGAGATGTTGGAAGATTAGCAACTTCTTTTATGTTGGGGTATTTTCTAACTTCCCCAATTTTTGGCTACCTTGGAGATCGTATTTCGAGAAAAAAATTGATGGCTGTGGGAGTGATAGGTTGGAGTTTGGGCACTTGTTTGTCTGGTTTTGCTCAAGTTTTTTCATTCATGATTTTTTGTCGCGTTTTAGTTGGTCTTGGTGAGGCAAGTTTTGGAGCTATAGGACCGGCGGTCTTATCGGACGCTTTTTCAAAACGTAGGCGAAATACTGCAATGACTGTGTTTTATCTTGCAGTTCCAATAGGTGCGGCCTTGGGTTTTACAATTGGAGGATTGGTCGCATCCAGTTGGGGTTGGAGATACGCTTTTTATGTTACAGGCTTACCCGGATTTATTTTAGCCGCTTTATTATTTTTTGTTAAGGAACCCAAACGTGGTTTAACAGAGAATGAAGAGGAGGTCACTGAAAAAGTAAAATTAAAAGAATTAACTTGTTTATTTACAAATAAATCATACGTTTTGGCGACATTAGGATACATTTTTTATACGTTTTCAATGGGTGCATATTCATTTTGGGGCCCTACATTTTTAAGTCGGGTTCATAATTTAAATGTGAATCAGGCCTCTTTATTTTTCGGCCCAACATTAATCATCACTGGTCTTCTGGGAACTCTTTTTGGCGGATGGTTGGCAAACCGTTGGCAACGAAATGCAGCAAATGGATATGCGAAACTTTTATCAATATCGATGCTCTTTGCCGTACCATTTTCATTTATTGCTTTTTTAACAACCGATTTAATTTTATCTATGGTTTCAGTAGGTATTTCTCTTTTCTTTTTATTTCAAATAACCGGTCCTATAAACACAGTTTTGATGGAAAGTGTTCCATCCAAAATGCGCGCAAGTTCAATGGCAATTTGCATTTTCGCAATTCATGCTTTTGGAGATTTGTGGTCTCCAGAATTAGTAGGGCGTACATCAGATTACTTCACAAATCTCAGATTGGGAATGATTATTTTGCCAGCATCATTTATATTGGCTGGATTATTTTGGAATTGGTTATCATCATACCAAAAAAAGAATGAGAACCCACAACTTAAATAATTCAAATTTTTAAATCATTGAGGAATCCTGGATACGATTTATCAATACAATAAGGATTATCAAGTTCGATGAAACTTGATGAGAAACATGCGGCAATAGATGCCGCCATGGCGATCCTATGATCGTTGTGACAGTGTATTTTTCCACCGCAAATGTTACCCGTTCCGTGTATGTCAATTTTATTCTCAGAAAGTGTGTATTTTACTCCAAAAACGGTGAGCATTTCTTTAACAGTTTCTAATCGATTAGATTCTTTGTAGATTAATCGATTCGTTCCTGTAAATGATGAGGTTCCAGAGGCAGAACATGCCAAAATTGAAAGTATTGGGAATAAGTCAGGATAGTCAGTTAAATCAATTGAAAAGGGTTGTTTTATCTCTGATTTACTAACAATAAGATTTCCGTCTTTCCATTCGTACCGAGCACCAAAATCTTGAATCACATTTAAAACATATCGATCGGGCTGCTTCGATTTTTCCTGTAAACCAAGTAAGTGTACATTCCCAGAGATAGCAGCACCAACAATATGATTTGCCGCACCGCTCCAATCTCCTTCAATTTGATAGATCTGACCTACATATTCTTGATTTCCTTTAACCTCAAATCGCTCGTAGTTTTCATGTAAGATATCAATGCCAAAGTCGCGTATGATTTCCAACGTTAAATCGATATATGGTTTACTGGTTAAATTTTCAACGAAGATTGTTGTATCGTGAGGTAGAAGTGGGGTAGAAATTAACAATCCCGTGAGAATTTGAGAACTAAAGTTACCATCTAAGTAAATTTCTTTTGAGCTCAGTTCGCCAGTTAAAATCAACGGAAAAATTGAAGTTGATTGTTCAACTTGAATCCCCGATTTATGAAGTGAATCAACGAGTGAATCTATGGGTCGAAAAATTAGAGACCCTTCAGCATGAATAATAACTGTCTTGGAAAATAGTTTCGCGATAGGTGAAAACATACGCAATGCTAATCCGGATTCACCTACAAAAATTTCAACTTGTTCCAACTTTTTCTGTTGGCGAGATTTAATATGCAGTGTGTTTGAACCACCAACTTCACAACCCAAATCGCGTAAAATTTGCTTACAAGCTTTCACATCTCGGCTTTGATCACAACCAATTAATGTTGTTTTATTTTCAGCCAATAAACTCAACGCTAACGCTCGTTGTAAGTGACTTTTGGAGGAGTTTACTTCTATAGTGTGATTGAAAATAAAGGAATCAATTCGTTTCACGTTTCTTATCAGTTTTTAGAATTTCAGACTGAATATGAATGGATTCTTCATGGATGAGTTTAAAAAGAGCAATTGAAAAATCTTTAGCCAAATTTGATTCAACTGCCTTTAAAACATTATTTTTAAGCGTTTCTTCATATTGACTTGATTGGAGAACTGCAAGGTTATGCTCTTTTTTAAACACACCAATTAATTCAGAAACTTTTTTGCGTTCTCGAAGCAGGTGAATAATGTCCTCATCTAATGTTTGAAGTTGAGCTCTAAATTCTAGTATTTCTGAATCTTCTATTTCATTGTGATTTCTGATTTTTAATTTATTCAGCAGTTCGGAAAGCAAGTTCGCATCCACTTGTTGCTTCGTATCTGTCCAGGCATGAACAGGTTGAAAATGGGTTTCAATCATCAACCCTGCATACTTTAGATCCATTGCCTTTTGGGCTATATCGTACAAAAGTTCACGTCTTCCACCAATGTGTGACGGGTCACAAATGATAGGAATCTGAGGCATTTCGTGCATAAAGTCAATCGGGATTTGCCAATTGGGATTATTTCTGTACAACGTTTTTTCATAGACTGAAAAACCACGATGAATAGCAGAAATTGAATGTATTCCACTTTTGGACAAACGTTCAATTGCCCCTATCCAAAGTTTTAAATCTGGATTAACAGGATTTTTAACCATAACTGGAATGTCCACACCAGAAAGAGCTTCTGCCAATTCTTGAACAGAAAACGGATTTGTGGTTGTTCGTGCACCAATCCATACCAAATCAATCTTCGCGTTAAGTGCTGCTTCAACATGTTCGGGTTTTGCAACTTCAGTGGCTACTTTTAATCCAATCTCTGATTGAACTTTATTCAGCCATTCCAATCCACTTGCACCAACTCCTTCAAATTCTCCTGGTCGCGTTCTTGGTTTCCAAATACCAGCTCGGAAATAATCAGGTTGGATGTGCTTCAAACTTTTGGCTGTTTCCAACACTTGATTTTCAGTTTCAGCGCTGCACGGTCCGGCAATTAAAAAGGGTTTTTTGTACATTAAATCAAATTCTTTTTATCAAACAAGTAAATGTTCGCAAAGTTTCCAAGTAAAATTCAATATTTGACGGTAAGCAAAAAAACAAAAAAGTCGCCCCACTTCCGGGACGACTTCAATTATTTTCAGTATTCGATTATTGCTTGTTTAGTACCAAGTTTAAATCAAAATTAACAACTGACTTGATAGTTTCCTCTGGTTTTTTCTCATTAACCGCTAAACCTTCTAACCCTAATTCTTTGAAATCAACGTCAAACGTTCCAGTGATTGTGAATTTAGAACCATCGTTAGAAACTTTTACAGGAATATCTTGCTTCATTTCTTTTCCAAGAACTGTAAGAACTGATGATAATTTACCGTCTTTGTATCCATTTACTTTAACTTTAACCTCGTTGAATTTACCGGTATTGAAGAATTCTACTTCGCCTAAGTGACCTTTCAACATATCGCGCTCTTCTTGTTTCATTTTCTCATCTTCTACTTTCATTGAAGACATGTCAACAACAAATTCTCCTGTGATATTTTCAGTTCCTTGAGCAGTCAACGATCCTGACTTAAATTTCAAAGATCCTACGTGAAAATCTTCTTCAGATTTTGAACCTTTCCATTTCAAAACAGATGTTGAAGTGTCTATTCCAAATTTAGCAGATGGTGTAGATTCTGCGCTAGCTGTTGCGTTAGAACTTGCTTTATCTCCTCCACAAGAGGTTAAAACAACTGAAAGTGCCATTCCGACGATAACAAATACTTTTTTCATTTAATTTAGATTTTAATAATACAAATGTACAAACCATGAAAGACGAAAAATGTTCTTCAGCACTAAAATTTGTTAATTATTTCCTTTGAAAAATGATTCAAATTGTTCTTCATCGACGATGTTAGGTAAGGTTACCTTTAACAGTGGTTCAGCTTCCATTGCGCGTTGAATCGCAAAAATAGCATTTTCATTTCTCGCCCAGTTTCTCCGTGCAATTCCATTATTAACATCCCAATGCAACATCATACGTAAGTTTCTTTTTGCGTCATCGCTTCCATC
>VGFL01000103.1 GCA_016868915.1 Bacteroidota bacterium
TTCCACTAACAGGAAAGGGGCAGCCAACTTTTACCAACAAAGGGTTAGTTATTTCAGCAGTATATCCACCACCGTTTGAAAAAGTAGCATTCGCATTTCCTGAAATTGAATATTCATCATCAAATCGATTCAATAGAGTATTAAACCCTTGAACCCACGTACGAACTCGAGTGGAAGTATAGGTAATGACTTCCCCATCGGTGTTGGTTGCTGAACCATTAATTTGGACATTGAAATACGGCTGACCGCTTCCATTTAATCCCATATTAGTTACCGTTTTAGTACCTTCGTATTTGATATCGTTCACGTAGTAATCAACGGGAGTATGTGTAATTACAGTTCCTAGAGCAATGTATTGCCCCGTGAAAGTTGTTACAATTTTTCCTCTTCTTGTTTTACCGTCATTACATTCACAATTGGTTGATCCATAATCGACCGTTACTATTTTAAAGGCATTTAGAGTGTCAATTGTTATAATTACATTACAAGGGGCTTTAAGCGTTAATGGCTTATCTCCAGGTTGCGTTGTTACAACTTCACCTGATTTATAGTAAACCATGTTGCCAGTGATGGCTTGATCCGATATGTTAGTCATTTCATCAAACGCCGTTTCAATTTTGTAATTCATTAAAGCAGATTGATCGTTATCGAACCGTTTTCTACAGGAGGAGAATACCAACGTAAGTAATGTGCTGAGGATTAAAATTTTTGTTTTCACGGTTGTAATTAGAATTTTTATATTTTGGTTAACGAAAATAAATACATATTGTTTCTTTTCGTATGATTTGAGGTCCACTACTTTAGTTAAATGTTCCGGGGCTAAAATTTGCTTTCACTTCGCCGGGTATGGCATCCTTGTGGACGAAAATATTTATCGTTTTGTATTTGAAATAAGCTTCTGAAACATACAAATAACCTTTTGGATAATTCGAGGTTCCCCACGAGTTTTTTACTAAAAAATAACGAGTGCCGTTTTGGTCCGTGTAAAGACCAACAATGTGCATTCCATGATCGTCGGTAGTTGTTTTATTATCGTACCCGTATTGTCGAACCTCCTGTGTGATTTTCATCTCCTTTACGGGGGATAAAAAAGCATTTCCCATTCTATTTGCTCCTGCATCGTTGAAATTACGGTTGTCTTTTCCAGAAACTTCAATCGTTGCTGAATTTTCCGGAACAATGGCAATTCCATTCTTAAAACTAAATCCTTTTTCAGAAACATCCGCCCCCCAAGCTAAGGTATACCCTTTATTTAGGGCCTCGATAGTGATAGTCACCAAATCTTGAAGTGGAACATTGTAACTTTTCCCCCAGGCCCAATTATCTGGGATTTCCAGCATACACGGCTTATTAAATTCATGGTTTGAAAAAGAAGTTATTGATACATAATCATCCATTTTTAATCCGAGCATGTTTGCGTATATTTTTGGATCATATTTTTGATTATTTACTGTGAACGCGCTTGGCTCAGGACCAAGATATTTGTCTAAAATAGCTGCTATTTTATTTTTATAATCTGAATTCACACCCTCTTCTGTACCAATTTTGGACAAAACAAGCTTCATCTCACGGTCAAGATCCTTAAACATTTCGCTGTGGTTGTAAGATTTTGCTCCGTTCAAGCCATCGTATGCAGAGTAGGGAACAATTCCGTATTTATCTACAACCAGCGGAATATCATGAAATGCTCCGCCCTCCGAGAAATTTACTTTTCCGTCCATTCTCAGGTATTTTTCAGCTTTCATCTCGTAGGCTTTACGAACGATATACATTTCGGAAAGGGGTTCTATATTTTTTTGTCCTTTTCTAATCAGTTCTGACTCCAAAAATGAGAGCGCTGAGAAACTCCAGCAGGTACCCGTCATCCCTTGACTTTGTACCGGTGTTGCGTCATAAGAAACTATTTTAGAAAATTGATATTTACTTCCTTCAACATTAGTAACTTCTTGAGCCGAAGTAGCCCATGTAAGGAAAAGACTAAATCCAATAATGAGATTTTTGTACATAATGAATTATTTGAGAATCCAGGTATTATAACCCAAACTCGAAGCTTTTAGAATAGTTGGTTGTAAGGAATCAATACTTGATGATTCTTCAATACTAAGGCGGTACAGACCATTACTGTAGTCAAGAAAACTCGCATTTATACCTTTTGCACCCAATTCTTGAACGTAGTTTTTAGCATTATTTATATCTGCAAAACATCCAATGATGGCATATTTTTTACCTGTTTTAATCCCCGTGAATGAGATGTCTGCTGTAGCTTGTGGCAGTGTCTGTATGTTTGTATTTGGTATCGAAATAACGGGGTTTTGGATAATAACCGGACTTACAAGAACAGGGGGTATTGCTGGTTGAATACTTTGTTTTTTTAATGGTATTGTGTAAAATGTTGAATCATCCCACTTGTATGAAAAGGATTCTGCTGATGAATCTAATTGTTTGATTTGTTGTTCAAGTTCATTATCCTCATAGAGTCGTTCTGGATTTGAAATAACTTTTGACTTGTATTTGGATTGGTGAGTTTCTGAAAAAGGATTAAAATCTTGAATCGCAAATACACCTGATTCAAAAGCAGTAGTTTTTACGGGTAGCCAGTAAGAGTAGAATGCAATTGGAAGGATACAAGCAGCGGTAAGGGCAATCTTCCAGCGAGAAGATTTTTGCTTTGAGGCTGGATGATCGATGATTAAAATATCCTCATCCTCTTGATCTTTTTCCAACACCGTTGTCTTTTCTTCAACCTTTTCTTTAATATCCTCATTGATCGATTCTTCTTCCTCTAAAACTACAGGTAAGAATTTCACCGAACCAAGGCCAAAAGAAGAAAGTAAAAGATTGAAAAATCGATCTTGTACAAATTGCAAGCTATCGTTTTCTCCTAATTTGAGGGTGCCCACTTTTTCAATGCAAATAGTTTTTCCTGCTTTGAGTTCTTCTTTCCAAAGAGAAATTATTTGTGTGATTTTTTGCTGTGACTCGGTAAAAGTCATGTTATTCGTAAGTGCATATTCACTTATCAAAAGACCATCACTGATTGTTAGTTGTTGATTAAAAAGTATGGATTTTTTTGGGGGGTAAATTACACCTCGAATCTCATCAATCTCCGAAGGTTTGACGCGAGCAACAAAACCCCCAAAGTTTGGAAGGATAACACAGTTGTACCGCAGTAACAATTTTGAAATATTTTCAGCAAAGGTTTCCACAAATCAAAAGTAAATAATTCAATCGATTAATCAAAGGTGTTTCAATACTTTTTCAAGGTCTTCAGGAGAATCTATATTGGGGCTCTCAAAGTCAGTTAAAACAACTCTTATCCTTTTGTCATTATACAGCCATCTCAATTGCTCGAGCGACTCTAATTCCTCTAGTTCAGTTTTTGGAAAGTTACATACTTCAGTAAGAACCTGTGATTTAAAAGCATAGAGACCAATATGTCGAAGAAATGAATATGTATTTGACTTATTTTGCTCGTAAGGTATTTTACTTCTGCTAAAATACAAGGCATTGTCCTGGCAATCGGTAACGATTTTAATTCGGTTTGGATTTTCAAGCTCTTCAATTTCATTCGTTCGTATCCCAAGTGTGGCTATTTCAATACTTTCATCATTGAAGACCTCGATTAAAGAATCTAATTGTTTAAAATTAACCAAGGGCTCATCTCCTTGTATGTTTATAACAATATCAAAATCTGGATAATTTGCAAGAACCTCATTGCAGCGTGATGTTCCATTGGGGTGATCAATTGATGTCATCATCGCCTCACCGCCAAATCGTTTCACCTCATTCAAAATTCGTTCATCATCTGTGGCAACGATGAGTCTGTTAATTTTTTTCGATTTTAAAGCACCTTCATATACACGTTGAATCATCGATTTACCTTTCAAATCGATTAGAGGTTTTCCAGGAAATCGACTTGAAGAATAACGAGCGGGTATGATTCCGAGTACTTTCAATTAAAATTTAATTTGTGCTTGAAGAGCAAAGTTTCGAGGAGGTTGGATATCACCCGGACGCGATGTATATTCAGCATTCAAAATATTATTACCAATCAAGCTTAAGCGTACCTTTTCATTCAACTTAAAAGCAAATCGAGCGTCAAAAACGAGGTTTCCTTTATTGTATTTTTTTCGGTATTCTTTACAACCAGGTAAAATATAGGTGTCACCCGCAATAGGTTCTTCAAAAACTTTATCAACGTTGGCCATATTGCTATTGTACCTGCATGAAATACCGACGCTGTACTTTTCATAATTAACCTCAATATCCGCTTTTGCCAAATGTCTAAACCGATATTTTAACATCCCTGATACTGTATCACTGAACGTAGATAAGTATTGCGGGTCATTATTTAAACTAATTGGATTCATGTAAGTATAACCGATTAAGGATATAATTTCTACATTTCCAATTTTCCCCATGCTATTAAACGAAAGATCGAACCCACTAATCTGTGCGGCCTCGGCATTATTGGCCCTAAAGCCTACCCATTTGTTAATGTATCCAGGATCATTTGGATCAGTTGAAAGTTGGATGGATGGGGGGTTATAAAACCCAAATGTAAATTCGATCATATTTTGGTACCGATTGATAAACCAAGCAGCATCAAACATTCCCTTCCATTCGCCAATTTTAACTCCTTGCTTTATCCCAATTTCTCCTGCCCATCCTTTTTCAGGTGTTAAAGTGGCATTAGGAAAAATATTCAATGCTCCAACTGACGTTTGCGTGTAGCGTTCGGCTACTGCAGGGTATCTAATTCCTTGCCCAGCACTTATTCTAAAATGAGTATACTTTGCGATTTCATAGTGTAATCCTGCGCGAAGAATAGGATAAACCGGAATAGTAAAGGCACTAGAATCTTTCCCAAATTTAAAATCCGAATCTCCGATTCTCCCATCCATAATAAAGTGTTCTACTCTAAAACCTGCACTTAAATCAAGTTTTTTCATCAATTTGTGTTCGTATTGCGTGTAGGCAGCGGCATTATTCGAATTGTGATCACCAAATAGATTGGAGAAAAC
>VGFL01000104.1 GCA_016868915.1 Bacteroidota bacterium
GTTCCTGCGGTAATCTCGTCAGCATTCAGACATCCGTCTCCATCCACATCGGGAATGTCGGATACGAAAACGGCCACGATATTCTCAACTCCGGTAATATTTAGGAAGTTTGTATCCTGAGTGATAGGAAGCCCCATCGGACCTATTGTGTATTCCCAATGATCAAATACAAATCCTGGCAATGCTTGTGCTACTAAATTTGTCTGAATACCACCAAAATAGGATGTTACCCATGGATACGTCGGTGCCCACTGAGAATTGACTTTAATTTCACCTGATAGAGGGGGAGAAACATTGAATGTGACATTAAATGGCCCTGTAAGTTGATAACAATCAACCATTCCTGCAGTGATTGCCGTACATCTGGAAATAATAAAATTTCTTAGTTGAGTGACTCTATTCTGCCATCCGGCATAGGTTCCACCCCATTTTTGACATTGGCCGGCCATTTCAGGTGCTATTTCATTCACCATACTATCGAGCAGTGGGATTAAATAGCTACATGAGAAATACGTATTGGCCAAATCTGCATACCTTGCAATATAATATTGCTCTACAATTGGATTTTCATTAATCAATTTTTCTAAAATTTCTGTATGTCCTTGGCCGCCGGGATTTGGTAGATTCTCAGCATTGCAAGGGTCCGCATTTGGACTTTCATCGGGAATTCCGGTGTAATTTACGTAGTGGCCAAAAGTTGCATCCATATCCCACAAGGTGTAACGCCATTTCTTTTTATCACCGAGTGGATTAGTCCCTCTCCACCAAGCCGTATTCCAATTTAACCAATCTTGATTTACAGTGAATGAATTAATCATGAAGTAATCAGCCAAAGACTCCCAATTAAGTAAACTGTCAACATATGCAAAATTCGTGGGGTTCCCCATATTATTTGCCGCTATGAAATTTTTCAAATTATTCCAATTCGCAAGAGCATTTGGAGCACCATAATCTTGCCATGTACCACCCCATGTTTTTAAATATTCAATATTGTATTTTCCTTGATTATAGTAATGATTCGTATAGTCGTGGTCATCAGCTTTCTCGCGAATTTCGTATACTCCCCAATAATTTCCGTTGAGATAAACAACACAAGGACGAGATGTCCTTTCATCTAATTTCATTTCTGCACGAATACTTAATGTATGTATAAATGCATCTCTTATATGGGCTCCTTGCTCAAACGAATAGTTATCACTTGCAGCTGGTTTTAGTATTAATCGCTGAAAGTTATTTCTGTCTTTGTCAGGAAATATCTGATGTTCTAGGTCACTGTTGTATCCAAATTGATCGCGCAGAATAAAATCAAAGCCTCGTTGAGAGTACGCCCACGAGTCATTTCCGTGTTCATTAAACTCACCTTGGCCTTCATCAATAAACAATCCATTGTCTTCAAAAAGCTCAAAATTACCCAGGGCAGTAATTTGATTTCCATTAACTAGAAGTGTATTAAGTTGTGCTCCGCATACGGAAACAACAGGAATAGTGTGTGTTACGTTAATGAAGTAGGTACTCGATTCATTAAATGACTGGAGGTTTGTGCTGAATGCTGCAGCCCGAAGAACCCGGGTGGTAGAAATATTAACGGGACCTGTATAGAGCGTTGATGTAGCAGTAGGAGCAGTGCCATCAAGCGTATATCGAATGGTAGCGGTTGGGTCTGGACATGTAATTGTTACGTTTTGGGCAGTGGGATAGAATCCTGGCTGAAGGCTAAAAACAGGTTTTGGCGTGTAAAAATCTACTGCACCAGTATTGGCGGCGTTTGGGGTTGGGGTGGTGAAAAGTTTAAAATCCGGAGCACCATTTGTGGATCGACCAACGGAGTGGTCGGATTTTGTCATGTGCACAATTTTAAAAGAATCCACTACGTTACCGAGTGGATTGGATAATATGATCCAGTCTCCTTCGGTTTGTTTAAGGTTAAAATTGGGGTGGTACTGATTTCCATTCACGGTGTTTCGGTTGGAACAAAAAACCATTTTATAACCATTCGCATTGATGGAGCCACTTGGGATCATCCATTTGGTTAAGTTGGTTGATTTATCAGAAAGATACCATCCTGTCAAGTTGACCGCGGAACCTGTAGGATTAAATAACTCTATCCAATCCTCTCTTTCTCCATAGGCGTCTGTGATACCGTTTACGTTGGAACAGGAGTATTCATTAATAAATAATTGGGAATGAACAGGAAGGTTGAATAAAGAAATTATAAAAAGAAGGAGAAAGTAGCGTTTCATAGTTTAGTTTAAACTAAGTTAATAAAATAAAAATTATATTCATTAGACGTGTCTTGGGGATATAAAGTTGTATTTTTGAGTAAAAAATTTTTAATATGACAAAAATAATTAATTTGCTAACAATCTTCCTACTTATATGTTCGTGTTCCAAATACGAAGGAGAGGGGGGCTCTTCTACCATCAGAGGTGTTATAAGAGAGCAAAAATACAACAGCTTGGGAAACCTGATTTCTGAATATCCAATCGCAGACAAAGATGTATATATTATTTACGGAAACGAAAACACATTTTACGATGATGATATAAAAACAAGCTACGACGGCTCTTTTGAATTTCGCTACTTACGAAAAGGAAATTATAAAGTTTTTGTTTACGAAGATTGCAATACTTGTCCAAGTGGTGTGAAAGAAGTATTAATTCCTGTAGAAATCACAAAAAATAATCAAATCGTAGATTTAGATACGATAGACACTAAAAAGTTGTGATTTGAATAAAATAGTTCCCTTTCTTTTTTCTTTTATTCTTTTTAGTTCCTATTCCCAAGATTCGGAGTTTCAAACGTGGACAGAGACAGGAATAAAAGGACGAGTCGTAAAGCGAATCAATTATGGTATTGACCTTACGAGTAGATTCGGTAATTTGGGGCTTGAAACATTTTTTCCTCAAGCCACACTGAATTATAAGGTAACCGATTGGTTCAAACCATCGATGGATTACCGAATAATTTTCAAAAAAGAGTTGAGCTCAAACTATGATGTTTCGAACCGCATTAATTTCAACCTCAATTTTAATAAATTATTCGAACGGTTCTCTGTTGGCTTAAGATTGCGTTATCAATATTCATTCAATCAATTAACTGGGGCAAATTATCAAGCAGAATTTGATAAGGCCTACCGGATAAAGTCAAATGTAAGTTATGACGTTAAAAATAGCATTTTAACACCAAGTGCATCTATTGAATTCTTTTACAATCCCTCTCGAGGAGCGCTTGGTCAACGATTTACTAAAATGAGAGCATTCATAGGTACTGAACTTGAATTAGATGGGCCACACGGCATTGAATTTGGTTATATTTACGATACATCGATGAATTTACCGGCACCATCCACGCGTCATATTCTGAATCTTTCCTACGTTTTTAAGCCAAAAACTTCTAAAAAAAAGAAGTAAACTAGAATGATTTGGGTAATGCTCCACGACACTAAAATTTATGTTGGTTAGAACTACATTATAGCTGGTCTATTAAATCTGCTAAGTTGTGGTCTTTCATTGAGATTTTCCCCTCACTATGCGTTGTTATTAATATTTTGACTTGGTTGTAATCGTGAAGAAAAATTTCAGGATGATGATTTAATTTCTCAGCAATTTCCGCGACCATATTCACGAAGTTTAATGCTTCAGAAAAGGTATTAAACTTGAAGTTTTTCTCTAAAAAATTATCTTTTTTTTTCCACTTCATTTTACTTTTTTTTGACTCTATTTAAGTTACAAAATACTTCAAATTTGTAATAGGTTCTAATCTCCTCGAATATTAAAGCAAATTTAATAAACTTAGCGTTTAAAGATTTAGAATTTCACACTCGGACGAATTCCTGAGCTTAACTGACCTGATTTATCCTACATTATAGCTGGACAGGTATTAGACAGGAATGAAGTTGGAAGCTCTTACTTAACTTAAGTTATTTAAACCAATCGATGGCCTTAAATGTACATTGTCTTTTGAGTTTGAATTATGTTGATTAAGACGATTCCAAGGATTGGAGGAGTACCCAACGTAATAACGGTCAATGCAAGAAGAATAAATTATATAAATAAAATAACTCATCCATAAAAAAAGCCATCATTTCTGATGGCTTTTGCTCCCCCTGCTGGACTTGAACCAGCGACCCTCTGATTAATCCCGCATGTGCGGGACTCTAACCAACTGAGCTAAATAACCATTTGGAGTGAATTGTGAATCACACAATTGCTCTATTAATTTTCTAGATTTTTGTTTTTTAATGAAGCGTTCGAACTGAATTGCAACGGTTTCATTTTGGGCTTCGAAGATTGATTTTAATATCCAATCTGAGGCCCTTCCAGTATACTTGTCTTTTGAGTTTGAATTATGTTGATTAAGACGATTCCAAGGATTGGAAGAGTACCCAACGTAATAACGGTCAATGCAAGAAGAATAAATTATATAAATAAAATAAGTCATCCATAAAAAAAGCCATCAGAAATGATGGCTTTTGCTCCCCCTGCTGGACTTGAACCAGCGACCCTCTGATTAATCCCGCATGTGCGGGACTCTAACCAACTGAGCTAAATAACCATTTGGAGTGAATTGTGAATCACACAATTGCTCTATTAATTTTCTAGATTTTTGTTTTTTAATGAAGCGTTCGAACTGAATTGCAACGGTTTCATTTTGGGCTTCGAAGATTGATTTTAATATCCAATCTGAGGCCCTTCCAGTATACTTGTCTTTTGAGTTTGAATTATGTTGATTAAGACGATTCCAAGGATTGGAAGAGTACCCAACGTAATAACGGTCAATGCAAGAAGAATAAATTATATAAATAAAATAAGTCATCCATAAAAAAAGCCATCAGAAATGATGGCTTTTGCTCCCCCTGCTGGACTTGAACCAGCGACCCTCTGATTAA
>VGFL01000105.1 GCA_016868915.1 Bacteroidota bacterium
TTTTTACCCAAGGATTTGACCCGCACAATTTTGACTTATATGTCTTCAATCGATGGGGAGAAGTGATTTGGGAGAGTCATGATCCCCAAGATCGCTGGGACGGAAACTATGGCGGAGGGGGCGCAGATTGTCCAATCGGAGTTTATACTTGGAAAATAAATTACAAGCCAAAAGAGACTGATGAAAAAATAGTTTTGTCTGGCCAAATTAACTTAATTCGTTAAGTTTTTCGCAAGTCCACTATCGAATAAGCCAATCCTAAATTTTCTGAAAAAAGAACGTACCTTTGAATTATGTCTTTTGAATCTGTTCCACTTGCCGAACGCATGCGTCCAAAATTATTGGATGATTATATCGGTCAAGAACATCTAATTGGTCCAAAGGGACCAATTCGAAGAGCACTTGATGCAGGAATTCTTCCTTCGATTATTTTGTGGGGACCGCCCGGAGTTGGTAAAACAACCTTAGCTTATTTATTGGCAGATCAACTGAAAAGCCCTTTTTACAGTTTATCCGCAATTTCCTCGGGCGTGAAAGATGTTCGAGAAATTATTGCCAAAGCATCACAAAATCAGGGATTATTTCAATCCAAACAACCGGTCGTATTTATTGATGAAATTCATCGCTTTTCTAAATCTCAGCAAGATTCAGTTCTTGGTGCTGTTGAAAAAGGAATTATTACATTAATCGGGGCAACAACTGAAAATCCTTCGTTTGAAGTTATTTCAGCCCTACTTTCTCGCTGTCAAGTTTATACCCTCAGAGAACACACAAAAGAAGATTTATTAAAAATAATATACCATGCTTTAGCGACCGATTCAATTCTAAATACAAAGAAAATAGTTCTTAATCAGACGAATGCGCTTTTAGCAATATCAGGAGGTGATGCACGAAAATTATTGAATTTACTAGAATTAGTAGTAAGCACGGCCAATCAAAATGAACAAGTTGAAATCACTGATGAACTCACAAAATCAATAGCCTCAGAATCTCTAGCACGTTACGACAAGGACGGCGAACAACATTTCGATATTATTTCAGCATTCATTAAATCCATACGTGGAAGTGACCCAAACGCGGCCGTATACTGGCTAGCTCGAATGGTGGAGGGAGGGGAAGATCCCAAATTTATTGCACGAAGACTTATAATTTTAGCATCTGAGGATATTGGCTTAGCAAACCCGAATGCCCTTCTACTCGCTACTAGTTGTTTTCAAGCGGTTGAAATGATTGGCTGGCCCGAGTCTCGAATTATTCTCTCACAATGTACCATTTACTTGGCAAGTTCACCAAAAGGAAATGCCGCGTATAAAGCAATCAATCACGCTCAAGAAATAGTCAGACAAACAGGAAATGTATCAGTTCCTTTGCACCTTCGTAATGCACCTACAAGGCTAATGAATGAACTGGGCTATGGGACGAATTATTTGTATCCACACGATTATCCAGAAAATTTTGTGCAACTTGAATTTATGCCTGATGAACTGAAAAATACTTCTTTTTTCTCGGCTGGAAGCAACTCGAAAGAAAAAGAAATAGAACAATTCATTGATAATAAATGGGCAAATAAATATAAAAAGCCATGAATCGATTAGGTTTTGGATTTTTAATACTTATTTCACGATTGCCGTTTTGGATTTTATACCGAATTAGTGACCTTTTCTACGTCGTCTTAATTTTAATTTACCCATACCGCAAAAAAGTTATTGAAACTAATTTACGAAACTCCTATCCTGAATTACCGGAGGTTGAAATAAAAAAGTTGAGAAATAAATTTTACCGTCATTTTGCTGATTTAGTATTGGAAGGAGTTAAAAATCTTTCCGTTTCAAAAGATCAATTGGCAAAACGATTCATTCTAAAAAATCCTGACCTTATCAGAACAAGTATAATGAAAAACGAATCATTGATGTTAATTTCAGGCCACTATGGAAACTGGGAATGGATGATTACAAGCCTAGCTAACTGGTTTACTTGTAGAACCATTGGTATAGGAATGCCATTATCAAATTCATTTTGGGATAAAGCACTAAACAAGCGTCGGTCGCGATTTGGACTTGAAGTCGTGCATTCAGGAAATTATAGAGAAGTTATAAAACAAGATGAGGCTAACCTAATTTTAGTACTTTCTGATCAATCACCATCAAATACTGATAATGCATATTGGATGGAATTTTTAAATCAACAAACGGCAGTTTTGTTCGGGGCAGAATTCATGATGAACGACCAAAAATTTATTCCTGTATTTTTTAAAACAACTAAAATAAAGCGTGGTTATTATTCGATTGAATTGATTCCATTTGAAGGGAATTTGCTTCAAACAAAATACGGTGATACTACTGAGTGGCATACTCGCTTATTAGAAAAAACCATAAATAGCCAACCTGAGTTTTGGTTGTGGTCGCACAAAAGGTGGAAACATAAAGTTCCTGATAATATTGAGGAATTGAGAAAAAATCAACTAAAACGTTTCAACGCACGTTTTAGAAAAATTTAGGTTTCTAAGCAAAAATTATTTTCGTAACTTCAACCCAAATTCACAAAATGAGATTTGTTTTCGGATGGATTGTCTTACAGATATTCTCTACAGCGGCACTTGGGCAGTCTTTACAAAGCAATGCAACTCCAAAATCATCTCCTTCAAAAGCTGCTGGATGCGCACCACCGAGCACGACAACCTATTTAGAATTAAATAATGTGCGAGCAATGATTCATACAGCTGGTAACCTCTGGCAAGTTCCGAATCAAAACTTTTCACAATATGAGGTCCCAAAAAATTCTGGAATCATGGCCTTATTCACCGCAGCATTATGGCTTGGAGGAACGGATGTTAATAACCAATTAAAATTAGCCGCACTTCGTTATCGAAATGGGCAAGACTATTGGACAGGCCCCCTTGCCAAAATTACAGCAGAAACTAATTATGAAAATTGTAGCAAATTCGATAAGCATTTTGTAACCACCCAAGATATGGTTAGGGAATTTAATGCATGGTACGAAGCAGGTATATCGGATCAACAAAATGGTACAAATACACAAAGTCAGCTTTTTCCTAACTACACAGTTCCGGAAATAATTAAGGAATGGCCAGCTCACGGAGATGTTACTCAAGGCCAAGATTATTATTTAGCACCATTTTATGATTTCAATGGCGATGGACACTATAATTATGAAGATGGCGATTTCCCGTGGTACGATATTAAAAAAGATAAAATCTGCAGCGTGGATCGTACAGTCTCATTGTATGGTGATATGAATTATTGGTGGGTGATGAATGATAAGGGGAATATTCACACTGAAACCGGTGCAGACCCAATAGGAATGGAGATTCGAGCACAGGCATTTGCCTTTGCCTCAAACGACGAAGTAAACAATATGACGTTCTACAATTATGAACTAATTAACCGCGGAACGCAAACCCTTTACAATACATATTTTGGATTTTTCACAGATGGCGCGCTTGGTGATCCTTATGACGATTATGTCGGCTGTGATGTGAGTCGGGGCCTTGGTTATTACTACAATGGAGACAACTACGATGGAGATAATTCTGGCTTCAAAGGATATGGAAGTTCACCTCCGGCAGTCGGAGTCGATTTCTTTGAAGGACCTTATCAAGACGATGATGGTATTGATAACGCTTTTGGAATCGGAGTGAACGAGGCATTAAATGGAATAGGCTATGGAGATGGAATAGTTGATAATGAACGATTTGGAATGCGAAGATTCTTATACTACTCGAATACCACAAATGGTGCTAATCCCAATCAAACTGACCCTATAAACGCCTCAGACTATTACAATTATTTACGTGGATTTTGGAAAGATGGGACAAAGTTTGTCTATGGTGGAAGTGGACATATTTCCGACCCTGATGCAAATCCATTAATGCCATGTGATTTTATGTTCCCAGGAACCACGGATCCATTGGGATGGGGAACCGGTGGTGTACCACAACCAAATTGGACTGAACAAACTGCCAATAATACCCCAAATGACCGAAGATTCGTTGAATCCGCCGGACCCTTTGTTTTAAAACCTGGTGCCGTTAATAACATAACGGTTGGAGTGGTCTGGGCACGTTCAGGTGGCGGTGATCCCTTTGAATCGGTCGAAACACTAAGAAGAGCTGATGACAAAGCACAAGCTCTTTTTGAAAATTGCTTTAAAGTAATGGATGCACCTCATGCCCCAGACATGGAAATTCAGGAATTGGATCAAGAACTTATTTTGACACTATCAAACGCCCCTAATTCAAATAATTATCAAGAAAAATACGAAGAATTAGACCCGTTTATTATTAGTGCTAATCCCAATGCAGATAAAAAATTTCGCTTTCAAGGTTACCAAATTTATCAATTAAAGACAAATCAAGTATCTGTATCCGACCTTAGAAATCCTGAAAAAGCAAGATTAGTCACTCAATGCGACATCAAAGATGATATTAAAAGTATAATCAATTTTGAATTTGATGATGAATTAGGTTTTAGTGTCCCAATTGAAGCGGTAGATGCAGAAAATAAGGGAATACGACACAGTTTTCAAATCGACAAAGATTTATTTGCTCAAGGTCAGCCAAAATTGGTAAATTTCAAACGCTATTATTACATGGCAATTGCATACGCTCACAACAATTATAAAACCTATATTCCGGAAGACCCAACCGGAATTGATGGTCAAAAAAAACCCTATTTAGCAAGCAGAAAAGCTGCAGTGGGGGAAGTGAAAGTTATTGAAGCCATTCCTCACAATCCAATTCCTGAGGCCGATGGTACAATGCAAATGATTGAATATGGGTCTTCTCCGCAAATCACTCGATTGGATGGATACGGCAATGGAAATCGATCTTTAGATTTTACTCCTTCCAC
>VGFL01000106.1 GCA_016868915.1 Bacteroidota bacterium
TCCAAAAACATAAATTCCCCTCTGCGTCACCGGTAAAGAAATAATTTTTTTCTAAAATTTCATTAATCAAGAAAATAGCTGATTTATGGTATTCAAGAAATTTAATTTCCTTTTTTGATTCAATATCAATAATATGAATATTTCCATTTGAACAACCAATAATTAAATAGGGGAGGTTGATTAGGTGATAAATTGAAAAAGCAGAAGAATTAACTTTTACAACAAATTTATCTTGAATGAATTTAGACAAATCCCAACGAACGATAAATTTATCGGCACTACTCGAAAAAAATGAATTCGTATTTTTAGATAAGCAATATACCGGTCCTTGATGATTGGAAAATTCAATTTTTTTTTGAAACATTACTCTGATAAATCAACTAAATCTGTTAATTCATTGCAACCAAGTAATTCTGCATTTATTTTGAAAAGCTCCTTAGATTTGACCGGGTCATTAACAACACAAAAATTAAATAAAGCGATCGAGTCAATTTTGTGACCGAGCAACCAGAGCAAATTTACTTCCCACAACCATGATTCAATTTCTTGTCCATTTTTAATATTAAAACTATGAATAAAATCATGGCATTCTAAAAGATCAATTTTGATTAAATTTTCCATGAATGATTTTAAACAGTCCATGTCGGAGGGATCGATTTCCAAAGACTTTTTGATGTAATTAAATCCAATTTCGTGGTCGTTATTCTTTAGATATAAAGATCCGATCAAGTGAAGTGTAACAGGATTTTCCGGGTCTAATTCGAGTGCCTTATTCATAAGAACGATTGCTTCCCCGGTATTTTCTTGTAAATCAGCAATTATTCCTAAACCTAACCAAGGTTCAGAGAATTCAGGAGAAAGTTCAATACTTTTTTGGTAATTACTTTTACTTAATTCATATTCATGTATATTTTCATAAGATTCTCCTAAATAACACAAAGCAAGAGGGTCTTCACCATCAATTTCTATACATTTATTGAAACTTTCAATCGCTTGATGAAATTTTTCAGACGACAAATAGGCATTTCCGAGATTAAAATAAGCCGCTCCTGAATTTTCATTAATTATTAAACAGTAATCAAAAGCCCAGATAGCCTTATCATAATTATCTTTCCGCAAATAATAACTCCCTAATTGATACCAACCAAAATATGAATATGGATTATCATCAATAAACTTAAGAATTTGTTGATGCATTTCATCAAAACGATGTGTTTTTTCAAAGCAATAGCATAATTCAGAAAAGGCAATTTCATTTTTAAAATTGTGTTTAAGGGCTACCATTAAGGTCTTTATTGCGCTATCATAGTCTCTTGAATTTTCATATTCTATCGCTAAATCAACATAAATTTCATCTTTCTCTTGATTTTGACAGTATTCCAAAGCTTGGAGATAAAATTTTACTGCGTTTTTTGAATCGCGAATCTGACTGAACAAGGCAGCTTTGGTTAAAAGTAATTCTGATTGATAATTTTCAATTCTGTCTACTTGGCCAAGAAGCTCGATTGATTCGGAAATCATACCCAGACCTGCGAGAGATTGGGCTTTCCTTAAAAAAAATATCAGGTTAAAAGGAAGTTGAGTAATTCCCAATTCGGCTGCACTTTTTGCCATTGGATAGTTTGAATTTAAAAGATAATAATCAATTATTGATTCAATTCTGTCACCGTCAATAAATCCAATAGAATCTCCGTTTACATAACTTTCAAAAAGAGCTATGTCCGATTTTAACTCTTTTTCTGATAAATCTTCCTCATCGTCAAACATTCCAATAATTTTGAATAAAATTAAGTTTCTGAGAAAATATAACCTAATTCTTTATTTCGTCTTTATTCACAAAAAATCATCTTTTATCAACTATTTTTATTCAAAATTAGTCACATTTCCAGATTCTACATTCCACTGATATTCTGTAACAATAGTTCCATTTTTGGTATATGACGTTAAAGAATTTGGTGATTCTTGCTTTACGTAAATATCGTAATTGTTGTTTTCATCTACTTTCACGCGCCTTGTAATCAAGACAAGTGGCTTGCCGACCTCTCCTTTACTAAAAACACCTTGTGTAATCCCAACAGGGTAGGGGACACCTTTTGAATTCGCAATACCAGTTCCTTTAGTAACAGGGGGAGGTGCTTGCCTATACTCATCATTTTTTTTTATATTCTCTGCAACGTACTTGGCATTTTCATCGGTCATTTCGTTCATGGAAATACGAACGACATTCCGCAGTGAATCGTCATTCGTTTGATTTTTTCCAATTGTTTCAATTCTTTTTTCATTTTCCTGTTGTATTTCATATTTTGCCGAAGAATTTTGTTCTAAGACTGTGTCAATATTTTGATTAATCTTCTTAATTCTTTCGGCATTTGTTTGATCCATTAAGACAATTGAACTATCCATTTTTTCGTTCGAGATTCGGATATATTGGGCTATTTCCTTTGTTTGATCTTTTTTTGAGTCTAAAAAAATATCCCGCTCATTCTCATATTCTCTCCTATTACTATCGATCAACTTAATAATACGTTCTTTTTCATTATCCATTTTGACTTGTGCGGAGTCAATTATTTTTAAATTTAAATTCAAATCATTGGCAATTAATTCTTTTCTTTTTGAAGATTCTCGATTCATAGTATCTTTTCTGGCTTCAAAATCTCTATTTGGGGCATTTATATCATTTTGATGGGTTAAATTAATTTGAGTAATCGCAGTCTTGTAATCAGTGGGATCGCCTAAATCTTCGAGTTTGTTTGGTTGATTCTGAGATATTGAAGAATTGGGTGATTGGTTTTGAGAATTTGAATTAACTTTTTTTTTCTCAGAATTCGCATCTGCTATTAATTTTTCTAAATCCTTCTTTTCGTTACCTCGAAATATAGCTTGATTAGATTTAACAATAGTTAACCCTTGTTCAGCAGATAAAATGGCATCATCCCATTTTTGAACTTTGAAAAAATCAATTCCATCAAGTAGTTTCTCAAGACAATTTAGCTTTAAATTCAAAGCCTGGACTTTCTTATTTCCTTGATTACTTTGAAGTGGTTCAGCGCTTAGAATATTTTTGGCATTTACAATGTCTTTATTCTTAATTGCTTGTTCTACACTTTCAATCGAAGTATTAAAATCAGTTTGTCCTTTGACGCTGGATGAAATAGATACAGAAATAATTAGAGTCAAATAAAGGTAAATGTGTTTCATAATTGTGATATTTGTATACTCATGAATGAAAAACCTCTATACAAATTTCCTGAAAAAAGTTAAATTAAACAAATAATGCTTCAAATTCACCAACTTAGTTTCTGGGAAAGAAAATCCTACTTTGAGGGCATTGATTTTTTAATTGTTGGGGCGGGAATAGTAGGGTATTCAACAGCGATTCAATTAAAAAGAAAATATCCAACCGCAAAAATTTTAATCATCGAAAGAGGATATTTACCGTCTGGGGCAAGTTCAAAGAATGCGGGTTTTGCCTGTTTTGGTAGCCCGACAGAAATTTATGATGATCTCACAAATTCCCCTGAAACAGAAGTTTGGAATACAATTTCAATGAGATTTGAGGGACTAGAAGAGTTAAAAAATATGGTTGGACATACCACTATTGATTATCAGAAAAATGGATCATGGGACTTAATTCACGAAGATTTTTCGAAAGTTGATATTTCACCTACCTTTTTAGATTATTTAAATGAAAAATGTTATCATTATTTCGGAATTAAATCAGTTTATTCAGAGGATAAAAACATAATACAACTATCTGGTTTTAATAAAATTAAGACCAGTTACTTCAACAAAGAAGAAGGGCAGTTAGATACCGGTAAATTGAACATAGCCCTTCATCAAATAGCCTTACGAGAAGGAATTTTATCTTTGTATGGAATTGAAATTTTAGATTTTCAAGAATCTGAGAAAGATGTAAGAATTGAAACCTCAATTGGAGATATCAATTCTTGTAAATTAATTGTGTGTACAAATGGGTTTGCAGGAAAATTTTTAGGCAATGAAGTCATACCTGCACGGGCTCAGGTATTAGTTACTTCCGAAATTCCAAACTTAACAATAAAAGGCACTTTTCATTTAGACAAGGGTTTTTATTATTTTAGAAATATTGAAAATCGAATTTTATTGGGTGGTGCAAGGAATACAAATTTTGAAAGCGAAACAACAACTGAAATAGCAACTACAGAAGATATTCAAAAGGTATTGAAAGAGTTATTAGAAAAAACAATTCTTCCTAATACAAAATTTAATATCGAATATTCCTGGGCAGGAATAATGGGAATGGGACCGTCTAAAACTCCCTTGATTTTTAAGAAATCTGATAACGTTGCATTTGGAGTGCGCATGGGAGGAATGGGTGTAGCTCTTGGATCTGTAGTAGGCAAAAAGCTATCTAATTTGTTTTAATAAAATAATATTACTTATAAATATTTCTATTTAACATAATATTAATTATGTAACATTAACGTATAAGATGGAAGAACGTATGCCCAGTAATCTCTGTACCATCTGTACCCGTCAATTTATACTTTATAAAGTAAATTCCAGAACTTGCATCAATACCATTTGAAGTTTTGCCATCCCATTGATAATTTAAATCGTTAATTTCAGCCATTTTATTACCCCACCGGTTTAAAATTATAGCTTCAATTGATACAGCGTTTTTTGTTTCAATAAAATAGCCAGAATTAACTTGGTCTCCATTCGGAGTAAAAACATTCGGTACAGAGTATTCCAAGGGTAAAAAAGGTACTGCCGTAATTGTATCAAACCAAGAGTCTTCGCATATTCCATTGGATGCAATCAATTCAATGATAAAAGTT
>VGFL01000107.1 GCA_016868915.1 Bacteroidota bacterium
TTTGGGTTGAAGAGGCAGAAAGGCAATCTACGAAAATATCCTACGACGATACCAAAATTTCAGATAAAGAAATCCTTACCTTGATTGAAAATATGAATGATGGTCAATTTACGACTTACGGAGCTAAGACCGAAAAAATAAGCGAAATAAAAGCCAAGTAATGAAATTACACTACCGAGAAATCGGGTTAGGCCAACCACTTGTGATTCTTCACGGATTATTCGGATCTTCTGATAATTGGCAAACACAAGCCAAGCGTTTTGCTGAATATTTTCGCGTAATTTTAGTTGATTTACGAAATCATGGTCATTCTGATTGGAATGACGATTCCAGCTACTTGGCAATGGCCAATGATGTAATCGAGTTATTGCAAGATTTGCACTTGGAAAAAACAATTCTTCTCGGACATTCCATGGGAGGGAAAGTTGCCATGCACGTTGCACAAAACCATCCACTATTTTTAGACAAATTAATTGTTGTCGATATGGGAATGAAAGAATATCCACCCCATCATCAACATATATTACAAGGGATACATTCGGTTAAATTAAAAGGCGTCACATCTCGTTCAGAGGCAGACAAACAGTTAAGTAACTATATTGATACGGAGGGAGTGAAACAATTTTTATTAAAAAATCTCTATTGGAAAGAAAAAGGGCAACTTGCATGGCGAATGAACGTGAGCGTGTTAGAAAATTCAATGGGTGAAATTTTATCGGCTGTCCCAAAAAAAGAAGTTTTTTTACCAACAGTATTCATAAGAGGTGAGCTTTCAAATTATATTCTGGAGGAGGATTTTTCCGATATCGAAAATTATTTTGTTGATAGTCAGTTTATTACAATTCAAAATTCAGGTCATTGGGTTCACGCTGAAAAGCCCGAAGAATTTATTGATGCAGTTTTGAACTTTTGTCTGAGATAAAAAAATAAAAATTTGATATTCTGATTTTAGATTTTAAATATATTTACATCCAATATGTCTGAATCGATTCATAAAAAATCATTGGCGGGGGTACTCATAACCATCGGCATTGTTTTCGGAGATATTGGTACTTCGCCACTTTATGTTTTTCAAGCTATAACTGGACAAGGAAAAAATTTCAATCATGATTTGATAATGGGAGGTTTATCCTCTGTTATCTGGACCTTGATTCTTCTTGCAACTGTTAAATATATTTTATTTGCTTTAAATGCTGATAACAAAGGCGAAGGAGGTATTTTTGCGCTCTTTGCCCTCTTAAAAGACAAAAAGAAATGGGTAATCATCCCGGCTCTCATAGGTTGTTCTACACTTCTTGCTGATGGTTTTATTACGCCTGCTATCTCGATTTCATCAGCGGTTGAAGGTTTGGGAAATGTCAATCCAGATTTACCAATAATACCCATCGTCATCGGGATTATTATTATCCTTTTTTCTGTCCAACAATTTGGAACTGATCTGATTGGTAAAGCTTTCGGCCCAGTAATGTTACTGTGGTTTATTTTTTTGGCTTATTTGGGAATAATAAATATTGTAAAAAATCCAATTGTTCTTGAGGCTTTTAATCCTTGGTATGCCTTAAATATGATTATCAATGTACCCGGTGGATTCTGGGTGCTTGGTGCTGTGTTTCTTTGTACAACTGGAGCAGAGGCTTTATATTCCGATTTAGGTCACTGTGGTAAAGGAAATATTCGTTTAAGTTGGGTATTTGTTTCTTCCATGCTTGTGCTCAACTATTTGGGGCAATCTGCTTTATGTATGTCAGAAGGATTCTCGCTTCAACCAAAACAAACTGTTTTTTATGCTATGGTTTCCCCAGAGCTTATTCCATTTGCCATTATTATTGCCACTGCGGCCACGATAATTGCTTCACAAGCATTGATTACTGGTGTATTTACGTTAATGAATGAAGCAATTAAGTTAAAATTGTGGACAAATTTAAAAGTTAAATATCCGACCAATCACAAAGGTCAAATTTATATTCCTCATGTTAATTGGTTTTTAATGTTGGGTTGTATTTTTATTATTTTGGTTTTTAAAGAGGCTGCTGCAATGGAGGAAATATACGGACTAGCCATAACAATTGATATGGTTATGACATCAATCCTACTTTGTTTGTGGTTACTTTACAAGTATCCTCGAAGACAACCACTTTATATATCTCTTTTCGTTATCTTTTTAACTATTGAAGGAATCTTCCTATTTTCCAATTTGGCAAAAATAGGACATGGCCATAAATTTGAGAATGGGTCAATTGCTCCAGGGGCAGAATTCACATTAATTTTAGCTTCTTCGTTTTTTGTTTTTCTTTATTTATTCTTTAAAGCAAGACAGCTTCGTTCTTCAATAACTGAATATATTCCGATGGAGCAGGTCAAGCCATTAATTAAAGCAATACAAAAAGATACAAATATGTCCTTCGAGGCATCAAATATTGTCTTCCCAACACGCAGTACGAGTAAGGATCAGTTGGATTCAACTGTATTCTATGCGATGTTTCGAAAAAAACCGAGAAAGGCCGGAATATATTGGTTTGTTCACGTTGAAATATTGAATGAACCGTGGGGAGTTCACTATTCAGCCAATGAGATTATTGATAAGTCGGCATATTACATTTTACTTCAGTTTGGTTTTAAAGAAGAACACAGGACAGAATTTTTGATTCGGAAGATACACAATAAAATGGTTGAAAAAGGAGAACTCACTGGTGATACTGTTTTTAAAAGTATGAAAGGACGGTTTACAGAGCCTGACTTTAAGTTTATTGTTTTAAATTCAAGAATTTCATCAGATAATGATCTATCATGGTTTCAAAACTTGTACGTGAAGGCATATCGTTTCATAAAATCAACCGGATTGAAACCAGCTGAAGATTTTGGACTCGATAAAACCAATGTAGTTGTCGAATATGTGCCAATTTCTGTTACAACAATTATTGAACAAGAAATAACTGAAGATTACGAGGATTATACTGATACGTAATCCTCTAAATAAACGGCAATAATATCGGCGAATTATTCAAAAATTTCAACAAAAAGCATCTCAAAATTGTTTGTGTTGTATGTATCCTAGATCGATTTTTTGGCATCGTCGCGATTTGCGTATTCACGATAACGCAGGCCTATACAAAGCCCTCAAGTCAAGTAATGAGGTTCAACCAATATTTATATTTGACAGGCAAATCCTTCAGTTTTTACCAACGAATGATCAACGAATACTATTTATTTACAGAGAAATTGAAAAACTTAAAACAGAGTATTTTAAACTTGGATGTGATTTAAAAGTTTATTTCGGAAACCCAATTGAATTAATCCCGGAAATAGCCAGCACCCTGAATGCCAGTGCCGTATTTACTAACCGAGATTACGAGCCCTATGCTACAGAAAGAGATAGTTATTTGTTCAATGAATTAGAGTCTAAGTGTATCAAATTCATTGGAAGTAAAGATCACGTTATTTTTGAGAAATCAGAAATCACAAAAGATGATGGTAAACCATACACTGTATTTACTCCTTATTCGAAAAAATGGAAAGCTGCAATGAATGATGGTTGTTTTAATTCTTATTCATCCGAAAAGTACAGCGAAAATCTAGTCCAAAATTCCAGTAAGAGCGAATTAATTTCATTAAAATCAATGGGTTTTGAGTCTGATCAATTAGTTGAATTTCCTTCAAAGGATGTGAAAAAAGACTCGATAAAGAAATACGCGATAACAAGAAATTTTCCCTCATTGAATGGAACTTCAAAGCTAGGTCTTCATTTACGTTTCGGAACTATTTCTATTCGAGAATTAGGGCGTGAAGCTTTAGAGTTGAATGATACATTTCTGAATGAATTAATATGGCGTGATTTTTATCAAATGATTATTTATTGGTTTCCACATTCTGCTAAAAATTCATTTAAAACCCAATACGATCGTATTCAGTGGGAAAATAATGAAGAGCATTTTAATGCCTGGTGCACGGGAAGAACAGGTTATCCTATTGTTGATGCAGGAATGAGAGAATTAAATTCTACAGGCTTCATGCACAATCGTGTTAGAATGATTGTTGCGAGCTTTTTAACAAAACACTTACTGCTTGACTGGAGGTTGGGTGAAGCCTATTTCGCCGAAAAATTATTGGATTTTGAGCTGTCAAGTAATACCGGGGGTTGGCAGTGGGCTGCAGGATGTGGTTGCGATGCAGCCCCTTATTTTAGAGTATTCAATCCAACGTCTCAGCAAGAAAAATTTGATAAAAATTTCGACTATATTAAAAAGTGGATTCCAGAATTCGGAACTGACAAATACCCCAAACCGATTATTGAGCATAAGTTTGCCAGAGATAGAGTTTTAGCCAGATACAAGGAGGCATTAAATTCCATGTAATTCGTGAGATTTTAAAAACAAGTTTCTAAAATTTAAGCAAGCAGATTGTAAGCAAATACCTTACCTTTGAGCTTCAAAATTAATACAATCAAAATACAAAGAAGCTCTGATGAAAAAGTTCTGTTGTCTAGAATGTATTTTTAATAATTTCGTAAATTTACCGAATAAATCTGCTTACCTTTTTATAATAGAAGAGCAACCTAAAACAAATAATATGACAAAAAACACTTGTCTGCCGCCTGCCTACCAGCCAGGTAGGAAAGGCACGAAATCAAGACCCATTTTGCTCCTCGCAGCAGGACTGCTATGGGCGGGCTTGGCACAAGC
>VGFL01000108.1 GCA_016868915.1 Bacteroidota bacterium
TGGGTTCATCATGGAAATGGCGCCAATGAGAAAAAGTACCTAAATGGCAGTTTATCCATTTGAAATATGCCATATCGTCTACTTTATATTTCTTAATTAGATTTTGGCATGTAGATTGACTTGATTTTTAATACATAAATCAAACAGATATGAAAAGTCAACGTAATACCGAAAAGATTCCAATAAAGGATCAATTAATTTCATTCTTGGACGACATTAATTATAAATATCGAATAAATCAAGACGATGACGAGCGTCTCGTAATTCAAACAGGCGTTGAATTGAAGAGTGGAAATGCTGACGTTTTTGCAGTATATATGAAAAAATTAAATTTAGTTCAATTTTTCGCTGTAGCACCAATAAAAGTTCCTGAAAACAGGAGGGAGGAAGTCGCTAAATTTTTGGACTTTGTCGACGCCCTTTCCTATATTGGCAATCTTCAATTAAATCACATGGACGGTATTTTGCGGTGTAAAACATACTTTTTAGCATCAGAAAATACAATGGAGCCACGCGTCATCAATGATAATTTCTACGAATCATTAAATCAATTGGAACGTTATTTACCGATTGTATTAAAGATTTCATTTGGTGGTCTTGACGCCGATCGTGCTCAGAACGAAGTTCTAGGTTCTGTAAATCCAAGTGATAATTGATTGGCAAACAAAGCTATAAATGTTGGAAAGCCCTGGCTAAATAACCGTTAAGTTTGGATAGAACCATTTTTTTAATTTCAACCATTATCCAACAAAATTATTCCATTTACATTCCCTTTCCGTACCCCTCTGCCCAGTCAAAGTGGGAGATTGAGTCTGACGACTCTGATGAGTATCAGACTCCTCCAGAGTGGGGTGACATTTCCTCTCAAACTCATCCCTATTTCTCCCAAAATCCCATTCTTTATTTCATGCCTGTCTGCCTTGGTAGAAGCGAAATCCATGAACTAATAAAAGCCTCGGTGGCGTTTCGGGATGCGAGAGATTGCCAGCTATTTTTCGATGTCTTTGAGATGTAACTCTAATGCCTTGACAGAGATTTGTATTTCCCAAATTAAAAGTGCCAACGACACAATTAACAATACGAGCGCCATTCCAAATGTCCAGACAGCTAATATTTCTTGTTCAATATAAATCAAAAACATGGCTAAGACACAAAGTAAAAGACTCGAAATACCAAAAATTTGCATAGATCTGGTTAGGTAAAGTCTTTTTCGCAAGTTGGCGATTTGCGCCATGAGTACAGCACTTGGATCTTTTTGATAAGCGCTATGCAAGTTTCGAATGACATTGGCGTAAGACAAAAAGCGATTAGTGTAGGCCAACATGATTAAAGAAATTGACGAAAAGAGAAGCGCGGGAGTGGTAAGGGTAAGTTCAGTCATCTATCATTTATTTTTTACGAATCATTTCCAAATCCGAATACGTACTGCTACTTACTCGGTGTGATGTCACATTCTCTACCCACATAAAGTCTTCAGATTCATCAAGGCAGTATTCAATGTCCATGTTACCGCCAACATCAGTGTAATCTTTAGATGATAATAAGTCTTGACATACTGCTTTATCTAAAGCCATGTTTCTGTAGTATTCACCATGAATTTGAATATCTACAAAGTATCCAATGATAAATAACCAGATGGATACTATTGAACACATTAGCATTACGAGTTTTGTTTTTATAATATTTAAGTTTATTTAACTGTTATTTTGGATTTTTATTAATTATCTATCCGTTCTCACTATATTCTACCCATATTTTTTCCAGAGAAATTTTACTAAAAGTTCCTTTCAAATGAATTTTTCCATTTTTATAGAAGGTTGTAGGCATCTACTATATCGGAATCTTGCCTGTAAGAACGTTTTTTCTCTACATTGCCATTTTCACTGTAAAAATCCATTCACCTATCCTGCCATTTCCGCCTTCATCATTGGCATTTTCATTAAAGGGTAACCATCTAACAATCCATTCATCGCCATCAAGACTATAATCCCCTGAACTGACAATTTTATTCTCTATTTCAAAAGTATATTTTTTTTTTGACTTCTAAAGTTACACATTTAATAAAAGCTCACTACAATCCATTCCTTACGTAAAATATAACCCCAAAAAAAGACCTTTATGAACTAAAAATTCAGGTAAACGATTTAAAGCCTATTCAGCGGTTTATGTGGGGAGATCGAGTCTGACGACTCAGATGAGTGTCAAACTCCGTCTGAGGAGACAGGGTGGGGTGACATTTCCTCTCAAACTCATCCCTATTTCTCCCAAAAAGTCCCCCTTTGATTTTTACGTATAAACCACCGTCTCCTTCTCTGCATCACATAAAGCACAAACCCAACTACAGGAACAAACAAAATCAGAATTAGATACGTAAGTCGTTGGGTATCGGTAATTCCTTTTTCACGAAATAAAAGCACGGTACCAATAGGAATTAAAAGTAAAAAAAGTAAAATCAAGCCAGGAAGAACAAAGCCCAGCGCATAGCCAAAATTATCTGTTTCTCTGACATTTCGGTAATTACTTATTCCATGCGTTTTTAGACTATCTTCCAAGGCGGAAAGCTCACTTGACCAGCGACATGCACAATAATCGTCTTCGTGGGTTGGGAATTTCTTTGAAGAGGAATGCTTGAAACGAAGTTCATCCCTATTCACTATTAAAAGGTCGGTCATTTTCTTTTCGCGTATTATGGAATAAACATCAGATTCAACACAGGGAGTTGGTTTTTTGGGTAAACAGCTAGAAAGTGGGGCCAGGATAAAAAGTAGGTAAGAGATTGACTTCATTAATTAGTTAATTTCTATTTTCTTTTCTGTTTCATTCGATTCCAAATATATTCTTTTTGAAACTTAAAAATTAATCCTAAATGAAATTGATTGGTTCTCGTGCCTAGTTCATAGCGGGCATCCAATGTAAATCTATCAATGAGAGGTAAATATACTCCAGTCATTGCGGAAACTCCATATCCTTGTCCCAAATTTAATCCCGCTCCTAAATAAGGAATTAGTCTCGATGGCATAAATCTTAAATTGATACTTCTAACGTAATTTAAATTGAAGAAAAATGAAGATGTACCACCACCGGTAAATGACGAATTAGTTTTGGGTAGATAACCCATTCTTGTAACACCATATTCCAGGGCTGAATGGGTAAATTGTTTTCTTAGACCGTAACTCCAACCATATCCATATCCATTGTTTTGATTTCCTTCGGATAAATTTAAATAATGTCCAAAAGTAGGGTGTATATAAAAATCATTACTATAGACGATTACGGCGCCAACTGCAAAAACTGCAGCCGCAATAATAGCTGCTTCAGGAGCTGCTCCAAACAAATACAAAACGTCAAGGGCACTGGCACGTTGAGGTGCATACTTATTGCAAGGATTATTTGCCAAAATATAATTTTTCCCTGAATTGTATGCATGAAATACATTCGAATTCATAACATATGCAAACTTATATCCTTCATAAAATGAACATCCTCTTTCTTCGGGAGTCCCATGATGATCCGGATTGTAAAAATTAAAGTCCCCACGGGAACTAAATTCGCGAAAAGAAGAAACTACATCCGATTGGGACATGACCTTAGTCTTTCCTAAATAAAAGCCCGCAAGGTAATCCGCATGTAATTCGCGCCACTTTGAATTTCCTGACCATCCATATTTATGTTGCATGGCATGTCCAAATTCATGAGCAAATACACCTAACAACCGTGTGTAGCTGTTACTCAAACGCGATAATTCTAACATAAGGTATTTTCCGAGGACAACTTTACCATCGCAATATAAACTTGGGCATGCAGGTGAAAAAAATGCGTTTCCACTTCTTGAAATTTCAGTGCCGAATAGGAGCTGTATTTCAACTCCAAAAAAAGATTCCAGATCCTCTTTTTGTTTAAATAAAATCTCGTCTAATTTGCGATCACCTGTAGTACTTTCCAAATACATCCCATTACTCATTGTAGGAGTAAAGCACTGAGAATAAACACTTATTGAAAAAGCAAAAATTAGAAGTAAAAAAATGCTAATATATGTAAAATTACGTAGCATAAGTTACCAAATATAGGAAAAATAACAGAAAAAATCCTTAACCTGAAATAAATCTTATTTGACCAAAAGTGAAAAACACGAACAACAAATTCCCAATGCGTTTGGATTCAGTTTTCAAGGCGAACAACACCAGGTAGAATTAGACCTTTCCCTCAAAGCTTATTTGCTCCTCAAAGACGAATATCCATTGACCATTCCCTACGTGAAATACAACCCCAAAAAAGACCTGTATGAACTGAAAATTCAGGTAAACGATTTGAAGCCTATTCAGCGGTTTATGAAGGGGATGGAAATCTAAAACTGTTATAATAATTGCTTTTATTTTTTACAAAAACCCTATCTTTAACCCGTGCCTGTCTGCCGTGGTAGAAGCGAAATCCGTGAATTAATAGAAGCCTTGGTGGCGTTTCTGCATACGCAAATGGCTGCTACCTCGCAAACGTTTACACGGAGGATGCTTTCTTTCCATTGATACTTACCAAGCAATAAGAAGGATAAGCGGGGGTTTTTAGCGCATATACAACCAACGTATGTTGTATATGCGTATATTAGTTGCGCTTATACGCTAGTTA
>VGFL01000109.1 GCA_016868915.1 Bacteroidota bacterium
TATAAAGGGCAAGGATTAGGATGGATAAATCATCTTGGTAATAGATTTAACAATTTATACACAAAAGAATGGAGGATTCGAATGCGAATTGATTAAAGATTAGTTTCTTAAATCCTCAGGAATAATACAAACAGGAATTGGAATCATTTTATGTCGGTTTGCACTATTAAATCTTCGGTAAATTGCTAAAACTTCCTTTTGTCTTGGTGATAATTCATTTTCATCCCCAGAATAAAGCATTGCCCATTCGAGTTCAGGGTATGATGCACCAATTTGATCTTCATCTGTACGCTTATCTCCCCATAAACCATCTGTAGGTGCTGCATTTTGAATAGATTCGATAACATTTAATTCTTTTCCTAATTGAAAAACTTCAGATTTTAGTAAGTCAGCAATTGGACTGATATCGACACCACCATCACCATATTTCGTATAAAAGCCAATTCCAAAATCTTCAATTTTATTGCCGGTACCAGCAACTAGGCAATTATGACTTTGCGCAATCGAATACAGGGTAGTCATTCTTAAGCGTGAACGTGTATTAGCCATCGCAAGTGCATTAGAACTGGCCTCAATAGGAAGATATTTACTCATCACTTCAAATGTTTCTGTGAGATTTACTTCTACGCTTTCAATATTTATGAATCTTGATTTTAAATTAGCTATATGTTCGCTTGCTCGGTTGTACTCATTTACACTTTGTCTAATTGGTAAATTAACTAAAATAGTTTTCTTCCCAGTTTGAGCGCAGAGTGTTGAAGCAACAGCAGAATCTATTCCACCTGAAATACCAATTACAAACCCCGAAACTTGAAATTTTTCACAATAGTCAAGAAGCCATTGAGAAATATGATTTGATAAACGAGAATAATCCAAGAGGTTTTCTGTTAGAATAAAATTGAAATTTTGAAAAGAAGCTGGTTTTGGTTTGCCTTGTTTGAAAAATATTTTCTGGTTCCATTTTCAATTGTATATAAAGTTTTTAATTCCTCCTTTCTATCCAAATGAAGTGGCGTAATACCATAAAAATATCCTATTTCGGTTACTAATGAAGTTGTTTTATTGAAATTCCATTCAGCACCTGCTGATAATCCAATAGACCCTTTATAGATAAACATATCACCCGGAGACGTAAAATTCTTATTTTCGCTATTTGCTACGTATGGAGTACTCGTTATGTCTACGCCATAGTCGTTTACTGAGTTTTTAAGGAGGAATGAGTTTCGAACACCAAATTTCCCAAAGTAGCGAAAATCGCCTATCATAGAAGTTCTAAATAACATCATAAGCGGAATAGTTGCATATAACGACTTTTGATTACGTTCTTGAAGTAAAAAACTACCCTCTTTGTCAATAGAATCTTTTTTAACTAAAACTTTACTACCTAAATAATCATATCTAACACTATCAACGGCCTCGTATTGGTTTGTTTCAAAATCAAATTCAATACCAGTAGAAAATCCAACTGTGGTGGAATTCTTTGCCATTTTATTTACAATTACACCAATACTAAAACACGAGCCAATACCATTTTTATCAATGTATTTCGATTGACCGGGAATCAAAAAGTTCATCCCAAGATTTGTTATTAAACCCGCTTGAACTGACTTTTCAGAAGTATATTTTTTTAAGTTATTTTCTAAATAAGTTATTTTACCATTCAAACTATCAATGGTCTTTTTACAATTTTCTTGCGCTACTAGGGTGTTAAATAAGCTTAACGAGAGGCCAAAGATTAAAAATTTTGATTTCATACTTTTTAAAATAAATGTAAACAAATGAAATGTTAACTTTGAACAAAGTTATAAAAATGATTGATTTGAGGTTGTTATTTTTGGCGATTCTTTTAACCATCCTTTGTTCAAGTTGTGAGAACGACAGATTGAAAATTAATGTTTCTGAGGTAAATGTAAAACTGAACTTTATTAATGCCGATTCAATGTTTTACAATTCCACGATATCAAGAAGACTTGTTTTAAATAGAAATTTTAAACAATCATTCCCGGATTTATATCTGTATACTTTTTCAAAAGGGTTGAAAATAAATACCTCTGTTGATTCCATCTTTTCCAATCAGTTAACCACTTTCTATAAAGATCCATACGTAAATAAACTGGAAAGAGAAATTCAAGTAAATTTTAAGTTGCTTTCTATCGAAAAACAGGAGATTACTGAGGCTATGAAACATTTAAAGTTTCATTTTACTAAAATGAACATACCGAACAACATCATTTTTTTTAATTCATTATTTTCATACAATTCTAAGGCTACCGATACAGATATCGGAATCGGTTTGGAGTGGTATCTGGGAATTGACAATAACCTTATTAAAAAGACATCTATTCCAGGTTTATACGAATATTTGAAAAACGGAATGGACCGTAAATATTTAGTTAGGGATGTTATTTACCAATGGGTCTACTCCCAAATACAAGCCCCTACTGATTCTAAATTTGCAGAAGATATGGTTAGCTGGGGAAAATTACTTTATTTTATCGAAGCGGCTCTACCTGAAAAGGACAAGGCTCTTATTTTAAGGTATTCCCCTGAAAAATTCAAATGGGCTGAAGAAAATGAAAAAAGAATTTGGAAATATTTTGTGGAACAAAAGTTACTCTTTAAAAGTGATGAACTAATTAAATTAGGGTATTTTAACGAAGCCCCCAATACGAGAGGATTGCCGAAGGAGAGCCCTGACCGATTGGGGCAATATATTGGATGGAAAATGGTTAAGAATTATATGAACAAGAATTCGGAACTACCTTTAGAAAAATTAGTTGATGTACCTTTTGCAAAAATTATGCAAGCTTATAAAATTGATTAAATACCAATTATGCCTAAAAAGTCTGAAATAAAAATTGAAGTGGAATTGAACGAAAACAATTTACCCATTGCTATGAAATGGTCGGCACAAGATGGTCAAATTGAAAATAATCAGGCATCCGCTGTTTTACTATCTCTATGGGATCCAAACGAAAAGAACACAATGAAAATTGATTTATGGACTGAGGAGATGACTATCGAAGAAATGAAGCAATTTTTTCATCAAACCTTATTAACTCTTGCAGATTCCTTTGAAAAATCGACAGGGGAACATCTTATTTCAGAGGATTTAAGAGATTACTGTTTTCACTTTGCACAGAAGATGAATATTCTACCGAAGTAACCTTCTCTTTTTTATGCGGTTACTAGTATTTTAGTCCTTGTAGAGAATCTAAAGTTTTCTTTTCCAACTTGCATTATGATGGTTTTTTTAAAGGTAGTTTTGCAATAATTTGAACACTTCATTAAAGCCGGTGTTCCTAGTATTGATTATCTTTGTAAATAGCATATGATTTGGTTTCTGTTTTTAACTTTGTTATTCTTTCTCCTAGCTCTGGATCTTGGTATATTTCATAAAAAAAATGAAACAATCTCAACCAGACAGTCATTGATTTGGACATCCATTTGGATATTTGTTGCGCTCATTTTTGGTTTCGTAATATATTGGATCTACGACGCGAATATATGGAATATGAATCCTTTGGGAAAATCTCCAACCAAAGTTGTTCTAGAATATTACACAGGATATATTGTTGAAGAATCACTAAGTCTGGATAATATTTTTGTTATGGCTATCATATTTCAATTTTTCAAAATAGAGTCACGATATCAACATCGTGTATTGTTTTGGGGAATTTTGGGAGCGGTAGTTTTTAGATTGACTTTAATTTTTTTAGGAACCGCTTTTATTGAAAATTTTAAAGGTGCATTCTATGTGTTTGGTGCAATTCTATTGTTTTCTGCCTTTAAAATGATGAAACAAGGAAATGTTGGTGATGAAGATTTTAAAAAGTCTTTTGGTATCAGAATTTTATCCTCCATTTATCCTATTGATTGGACCGATTGTAATGGTAGATATTTTATCCGAAAAGATGGAAGGTTAATGGCTACATCCTTAATGGCCGCATTAATTGTAATTGAATTTTCTGATATTCTATTTGCATTTGATTCCATACCAGCCATTTTTAGTATTACCTCTGATCCATTCATCATTTTTAGCTCAAATATTTTCGCTATACTGGGATTAAGAAATTTGTTTTTCTTATTGTCAAATATGCTGGATAAATTTTATTACATGAAATACTCGTTGATCATTATACTCATATTTGTTTCGTTAAAAATGTTGCTTTATGATTTCTTCCACTTTAATGCAATTCTATCATTAGTTATCATATTATCTTCTTTATCAGCAGGTATTTTGATATCATTAATTAAATCCCGGAAAAGTGAGTGATATTACTCATTTAATATAAGAAATGCTTTTTAATCTTACTTTTGTATTGTGATCAAAATCAGAAATATTGAGTTAGGTGAATTTCCTTTGTTGCTTGCTCCAATGGAGGATGTAAGCGATCCACCTTTTCGTGCCTTGTG
>VGFL01000110.1 GCA_016868915.1 Bacteroidota bacterium
GCAATAAGCGTCATAGCTTCTTGAAAAAAGTATCCAAATTGTTGTCAATGCAAATTTTAGATTCTTGTTCATTTCTTTTTGTTTAAATGTTCAAATTTTTCTTTTTAGGTGGTCGTCATAAAATGACAGCTAACTTACTTATAACCCCCACAATCTCTCTGAAGCATAACATACATTTGTTTGCTTGGCCTCATAAAGTAGGATGTAACGAAGATAGAAATATTTTTACAATTTAATTAAGGAAACGTATAAATGGTATTCATTCAAAGAATGTTAAGACTTTGAATTAAGCGTAAGTGTTAAACTTGAAAATGGTCTTAAGAAAAAATTAATCAACCTTTTGCACCAACTTACTGCAAACTCCTTTCAAGGTGGTGGCTCGCAGGAAATAACCTCCAGTATTGAGTCCAGCTATATTAATTTCAGATTCAATTGTCGTCAGTAAAAGTTCACCGCGAAGGGAGAAAATTTCTAGTTTTTGTACTTCCGAATCTGTTTTAACATAAAGAATTCCATTCGTAGGATTAGGGTAAACCATTACGGAAATTTCGACTTGTTCGTCAATGCTACTGGCATCCTCTCCACGAACGAGAATATCGTCTAAATACAATTTGAAACCGTCGTAGGTTCTGAGAACGAAAGCAACATAAATTGAAGAATCGTTAAAACCTAAACTGCTTAAATCAACTTCACGGTTCGTCCATTCAAAATTTTCTTGTTGCACGCTACCGATGGTATCTGTAAAACTTGAAGGTAAGCTATCGGTAGTTGAAAGTAAAACTACATAGTCATCGGGAAAGGAAGGGTCGTGTGATTTTGCATTCCATGAAATGTAATTTCCAAAAGAAGACAAAGTAATTTGAGGAGTAATCAACCAACGATCTGCTGAATCGGCTGTTTCAAAATACGAAGTAGCTGCAGCAACTTGGTTTAAGGAACTGTCCGGATCTTGAAATGAAATCCATGCCTCTTGACCAATGAAAGGCGTCATGGTAGAAAAAGGCGTATTTCCGTCGTTGTTTAAAATCGTATAATTCGCTGGGATACCCGACTGAAAATCTGTTGAAAGTAGCGCGATTTGTCCAACGGATTGAAAACAAACGAAAAGTAAAACGATTCCTAATAAAATTCTGTTCATAAAAGCAAAAATACGTTTATTCGACCAAAAGAATTAAAATATCTTTAAATTCCTGGTAAAAAGCATCAAATTCGATTAAGTTCTGCTTGAAAAAAGCATGAATCTTTGGCCAATCTTCTTCTCTGTAAAAGTTTGTATCAGATTGTTCCCATCTGATTCGATTGATTGTCAATCCTTCAACCGTATGAAAACCTTCAAGCCATTCACCTTTTTGAGTCATTGTGGATTCCATCACTGTTTTTAATTCACCCAGCTGCTCCCATACAATAGTACGTACGCCTTCGTCTTTGAATTGAACGTCCAAGCACATGGCAGTTAACTTTCCATCGCAAATTAAACGAAGGTATAAGTCTTTGATTTGAGTAGGGTAGGTGGCCCAATTTACGCGTCTACCAGAGGAAGATTGAGTTTTGCGCATTACCTCTTTGAAGGTCGACCAGAACTTTTCGTTGCGTTCTTTTCGTTCTTCTTTGGATAACATCGTTTATTGATTTCCCTTCGCGTAGTCCGCTAAAAATTGTTGAAGTCCCAAATCCGTTAGTGGATGTTTCGCCAATGCTTTAATTGCGTTCAACGGACCTGTCATTACATCAGCGCCAATCTCAGCACAATGGATAATATGCATCGGATGACGAACAGATGCCGCTAAAATTTCAGTCTGAAAAACGTAATTATCGTAAATCGTTCTGATTTGTTCAATTAAAGCCAAACCATCTGTGGAAACATCATCCAAACGACCCAAGAAAGGAGAAATATAGGTTGCTCCTGCTTTTGCAGCTAAAAGCGCTTGCCCGGCAGAGAAAATCAAGGTACAATTTGTTTTAATTCCTTTTCCAGAAAAATATTTAATGGCTTTAATTCCTTCAGGGATCATTGGGATTTTTACGACGATATTTTTGTGTAAAGCAGCCAATTGCTCGCCTTCCTTCACCATTCCTTCAAAGTCAGTTGCAATAACCTCGGCGCTTACTGGTCCATCAACGATATTGCAAATCGCAACGTAGTGATTCAAAATATTTTGAGCTCCTGTAATTCCTTCTTTCGCCATAAGGGATGGATTCGTTGTCACACCATCCAAAATCCCCATATCATTGGCCTCTTTTATTTCATTCAGGTTCGCTGTGTCGATAAAGAATTTCATAATTTATTTTTTCTTGTTTTTTAACATCTCTTGTTGCTTGCGTTGCATTTCCTCTAATTTCTCTTGAAAACGAGATTTTTTCTTCTCTTTTCCGCCGGAGCTTGCACTTTTGGCTTTCTTTTCCGCCATTTTTAGTTTCAACTTTTCCTCGTCGATGAAAAAATACTTAATGGCAAGCATGATGAAGATTGAAAATAATGTGGAAATAAAGTAGTAATAACTCAAACCAGCTGAAAAATTATTAAAGAAGAAAATCATTAAAACGGGAAATATATACATCAATACTTTCATATTTGGCATTCCCGGTTGAGAAGGTTGTTGCATGTTACCACTATTCATAAAAGTGTAGAGTAGTGTCACGGCCGACATTAGTAGGGTAAACAAACTGATGTGATCGCCATACAACGGAATGTAGAATCCAAAATTGTAGACTGAATCGAAAGAAGATAAATCCTCTGCCCATAAAAATGATTGCTGACGAAGCTCAAAGGCGGCTGGGAAGAAACGAAAAACTGCAAGGAGTATTGGCATCTGTATCAGCATAGGAACACAACCTGCCAAAGGACTAGCTCCTGATTCCTTGTACAAGCTCATCATTTCCATTTGCTTTTTCATCGCATCTTCCTTTTCCGGATATTTGGCATTTAGTTCGTCAATTTCTGGTTTCAGTATGCGCATCTTCACAGAGGAAGCGAACATTTTCCATTGAATCGGCATTAAAATGAGTTTCAAAATCAGGGTTAGAAGTAAAATGGCAATTCCAATAGCAATTCCATTGTTCAAAAGAAATGAAAAAATGGGTTGAACGGCATAGACGTTAATCCAACGGAAAAGTCCCCACCCAAAATTCAGGATCTCATCGTAATTATGACCAGAGGAACTTAATATTTTGTAATCATTCGGCCCGAAATACCAATTCATCTTGAAGTTCGTTTCAGCTCCTTGAACTGTTCCAAGAATAAATGTTGAATTAAAACTTTTAATATGTGTGCCATATTTTTGTTCGGTTTCTCCAAAATTTCGAACAACCATTTTAGAACCGTTCTTTAATATTGGTTTTTCAGGTCTTAGAATTGAAGTAAAATAACTTTGTTTGTAGGAAACCCAATTAATATCATCTTCTGCTAAGATTTCGTCGTCACTTGTTTCACTTAAATAATCAAACCCTTCCATTTTCTGCTCATAACAAATAGTAGTAACACGCCGCTGCTCATCCATTAAACGCTCTGTTTTTAGGAAATCCGTTTTCCAATTGAGTGCAACGTTAGATCCATTTGAACCCTCAAATCCTTGAAGAGAAATATTGTAATCAAGTTCATATGAGTTTGGGCGTACAGCATAAGTTTGAATGATTGATTTACCCTCAAGATTTTTACTAGTTAAAACTATTTTATTTTTAGCGACTGAAGTTTTTTCAAAGAATAAGTCAGTTGAATTTATTGTCTTTTTTACGTCGCTTACTTGAATGGCATTCGAGTTGTCTCCTTTTTGGAACAAACACATTCCTTTATCTGTCTCTGTCTTTTTTGTCGACGAGGCAAATTCATCATAACTTTTAAATTCTTTTAAATAAACGGATTCTACTAATCCTCCTTTTGTTGAAATATTAAATCGCAATTTCTCATTTTCAATAGTGAGGATTTCCTCAGTCTGAACAACTTGCTTGGTAGTATCTAAAGAATCTTTTTTGACAAGGATTTGAGTCGACTTTGATTCAGTCTTTTTCTTATTTTCGACCTTTTTTACTTTCGGTTTTTGTTTTTGCTTCAATGCAAGTTCCTGTCTCTGCTTTTCTTTAATCTCTTCTTCCGAAGGTTGATTGACAATCGTAAAAATCGTTAATAACAAACCCAATAAAATAATTCCTATTACAGTATTTCTTTCCATTAAATTATCTTTTTATTGATTAAAGTTGCCTGAATAAAAGACACAAATAGAGGATGAGGATTATCAACCGTACTTTTATATTCAGGATGAAATTGTGTTCCCACAAACCAAGGATGATTTTGGATTTCTATAATTTCGAC
>VGFL01000111.1 GCA_016868915.1 Bacteroidota bacterium
CAGCTGAGCTACGGGACCATAATTCTTTTATTTTTTCTTTTCCTATTCCACTTTTGAAATAGACTTCTCGTTTTCTTGCTTCTTCTCTTGAGGCATATTCTTCAAAAAAGAATAACTCCCAAGGGACATATGCTTTTGTGGACTTGGTATATCCACGATTATGTTCTCCTACTCTCTTTTCTATGTTGGTGGTCATTCCAACGTAAAACCTCCAATGATTCTGACTTTTCAACACGTATACAAAATGTCTCATTGTCACAATTTTTATTGGCAGTTGCTCTATCTCTACCTGTCGGTAGACAGGCAGCTGAGCTACGGGACCATAATTCTTTTATTTTTTCTTTTCCTATTCCACTTTTGAAATAGACTTCTCGTTTTCTTGCTTCTTCTCTTGAGGCATATTCTTCAAAAAAGAATAACTCCCAAGGGACATATGCTTTTGTGGACTTGGTATATCCACGATTATGTTCTCCTACTCTCTTTTCTATGTTGGTGGTCATTCCAACGTAAAACCTCCAATGATTCTGACTTTTCAACACGTATACAAAATGTCTCATTGTCACAATTTTTATTGGCAGTTGCTCTATCTCTACCTGTCGGTAGACAGGCAGCTGAGCTACGGGACCTCATAAATTAAAAAAAGGGATGATCGCTCATCCCCCTTGTCGGGGCGGCAGGATTCGAACCTGCGACCTCCTGGTCCCAAACCAGGCGCGATGACCGGACTACGCTACGCCCCGAACAAATCATCTTTTTTTATTTTAAAATAGTTTTAAACGTTTTTAAAACCAGTAAGTATGTTGGTTTTTAAAAATACCGTTCTTGGTTCAAAAACCTACATTTCATTGCGGTGGGAACGGGATTACTTCGTGCTTTCCGCTTCGCTTCAGGTCGAACCCTGCGGCTTCTCATCCACTCACCTACATTTAATTGCGGTGGGAGCGGGATTCGAACCCGCGGTACGGTTACCCGTACGACAGTTTAGCAAACTGTTGGTTTCAGCCACTCACCCATCCCACCAGACTCAAAGAACGGACGGCAAAAGTAGTAATTTTTATGAAATTAAAAATGATTTAGAGATTTTTATTGATTTTTGATGTACAATAATCAAAACTTTTAAAAGTTAATCCTTCGGGTCATCAAGAATTCTTTTGGGCCTCAATTTTTCAATAACTCCCAAAGTGATCCAATATGGAACAATAAAACCTAATAAAAAAAGTAACATCCAGAAGGCCATTCCGAAGATTAATAAAAATAAAACTATTCCAAAAACATTCATCTTATTATTACATTTGTTTTTTAATGTTGTAAAGTTACTAAATAAAACGAACAAACAAATCATATGAATTACAGAATTGAAAAAGATACAATGGGAGAGGTAAAAGTGCCATCTGATAGATATTGGGGTGCTCAAACGGAAAGATCTCGGAACAATTTTAAAATAGGACCAGAGGGTTCCATGCCGATTGAAATAATACACTCTTTTGGTTATTTGAAAAAAGCCGCAGCACACGCAAATTACGAATTGGGAGTCCTTTCAGAAGAAAAAAGAGATTTAATTTCCCGCGTTTGCGACGAAATCCTCGCTGAAAAACTCGATGATGAGTTTCCATTGGTTATTTGGCAAACCGGATCCGGAACTCAATCCAATATGAATGTCAATGAAGTTATCGCCAACAGAGGGCACGTTTTAAAAGGGGGCTCTCTTTCAGACATAGAAAAAGTTTTAAATCCAAATGATGATGTGAATAAATCTCAGTCATCAAATGACACCTATCCCACAGCAATGCATATTGCAGCATATAAATTAACTGTTACCGTTACTTTGCCGGGGCTGAAAAAACTTAGGGATGACCTGCAGCTAAAAGTTGAAGAGTTTATAGATATTGTAAAAACCGGGAGAACCCATTTTATGGATGCCACCCCATTGACACTCGGGCAAGAATTCAGTGGATACGTTACCCAAATTGATAATTCTATACGAGCAATTAACAACGCTTTGGAGATGGTTGCAGAATTAGCTCTCGGTGGAACGGCTGTGGGAACAGGCCTAAATACTCCCAAAGGATACGATGTCTTGGTGGCTAAGAAAATAGCAGAATTTACAAAATTGCCATTTAAAACAGCACAAAATAAATTTGAAGCTTTAGCTGCACATGATGCCATGGTTGAATTATCTGGTGCTTTGAAACGAAGTGCAGTAGCGCTTATGAAGATTGCGAACGATATCCGAATGTTGTCCTCTGGCCCTCGATGTGGGATAGGAGAAATAATTATACCAGACAACGAACCAGGATCTTCAATTATGCCGGGTAAGGTCAATCCAACCCAACCCGAGGCACTGTCTATGGTATGTGCTCAGGTCATAGGGAATGATACCACTGTGTCTATTGCTGGTGCAAATGGACATTTTGAATTAAATGTTTTTAAACCTGTTATTGCATACAATGTTTTGCAGTCAGCACGGCTAATTGGTGACGCTTGTTCGTCATTTTCAGAAAATTGTACTTCTGGAATAAAAGCAAATCTTCCGGTAATAAAAAAACACCTTGAAAATTCATTGATGCTCGTGACTGCCCTCAATCCAAAAATCGGGTACTTCAAGGCAGCTGAGATTGCAAAATATGCCCACAAGAACCAAACTACATTGAAAGAGGCAGCAGTGAATCTGGGTTATGTTTCCACTGAAGAATATGACTTACTTGTTGACCCGTCAAAAATGACTAAATCAAATGGTTGATAGTCAAATAAGCTCGATTTGACAGCTATATAACGTTGGAAACAAATAAAAGCAATGAATAATGAAACAAATTTTTTCGTTACATTAAAATTTAATTATTTTAAGGGCCATAGAAATTTTTTTAAAGGTTTGTGGGTCTAACTATCGATTATAACCTTCCCTTCTCAAGTAAAAATTATTTTTTATTTCCAATTTAACGTGAGAGAAGCTACATTCAATTAAGCATAACGAATTTTGAGATATTCGCACAAAGATTTTTTCAAATTTAAATGAATGTAGACAAAAATTATTTATGAAATATTCAACCAATCACGCAAAATTTTCGATGGTTAATCAAAGATATTAACATACAAAAAAAAAATATTAACATTTTTTGGTTAATGAAATCTGATATCGTAAGTTTGAAATTGCGACCTTTTTATTTCGCGAAAAAAATTATTAACTAAATCTAAACTATGAATCGTTTTTTACGTTTTAAAAATCCGCTGAATTCTGGGAATTTAATGGTATCCGAGGCCTCCACGATTTCGTCTTCCGGACGAACGCGGTGGAAGCGCGCAGGGCTAATCATGGCAATGCTCGTTTCATTTGTTCGTGCGTTTCAATTGAATGTCTCTGGACAGGCGATTAGTGCGTACAGTTTTTCAACTTCCACTATTACCAACTCTTTGAGAAGTTTATCTTCGTTTTTTAAAACTTGGGCATTTGCCTTGGTTATGCTGATAATCGAGATAGGTGCTTCATGGGGGCAAGTAAACTACATCCAAAACTGGGATGCTGTTACCACTTCAGGTGGTTGGTCGACTAACTGGTTAAACACTACATCTTTACCTTGTCAAGGTACTCGAGCAGTTCGAAAAAATATCTATACTACTAGTACAGCAGGAGCATTCGTTTCCCCTCTTTTGGGAACTTCGAACGGTGCTTTGGTGAACATGAGTTTTGAGTATAAAGTTACTAACTGGTCTGCAGGAACAACAGCGACACCAGCAACTTTTGGGACTATTCAAGTTCAATATGGTTCAACCGCAACTGGCCCTTGGACTACAGCCTTTACTATCAATAGTACAAACCATACTCCATCCACCGCTTGTGCCACGAGAAACTTATCCTTTACTCCTCCAGCAGGGAACCTGTATGTACGATTTAATTGTACTTATGGTTCCGGTGATTATTGGATGTATTTTGACAATGTTAACATTTCACAAGCAGCTTTAACAGGTTGCACGGGCACACCAAACGCAGGAACATCGACAATTTCATCTTCGGGTGGTTGTGCGAATGCATCACTTTCATTGGGTGCTACTGGTTTATCCTCAGGTACGGGTCTTACTTTCCAATGGCAGTCTTCAACGGATGGCGGTGCTACTTGGAGCGACATTTCTGGAGCTACAACAGCAAGTTATACTCTTTCCGGTGGTGTGGCAGTGAACACAAGTTTCAGATTGGTGTCTACTTGTACGAATTCAGGTCAAACCAATGTTTCCTCTCCTGTTTCATACAGTATAACGCTTTCTGGTATTTGTGCATGTGCTACTTATT
>VGFL01000112.1 GCA_016868915.1 Bacteroidota bacterium
GTAAGTGTCAACGCACAATTACTAATGTACGAGCCGTTTGACTATACACCAAGTAATTCAAATGGTCTTTTTACGCAATCAGGTGGAATATGGTCGAATGTGAATACAGGCGACTCCATTCTCGTTTCAGGGGGCTCTCTTACCTTTCCTGGATTGCTCCAATCATCAGGAAACAAAATAACTTTTGATGGAAGTGGAACGGATAATTACCGGTTATTCACTCCTCAGACTTCTGGAAGTATTTATGCCTCCTTTGTTTTGAATATTACTTCTCTTGGAACACTTAATAGCTCCGGAACATATGTTTTAAATTTAGTATCAACAACGAGTACTTCAGCTTTTGGCGCTTGTGTGTGGTTGAAAATGGGTGCGATACCTGGCACATACAATATCGGAATATCAAACAGAAGCAATTCATTACCGACATATTCATCAATTAATTTTGATATCAATTCAACTCAATTTATTGTATTAGCCTACACCATAGTCCCAGGAGATGCAAATGATATTTCATCGATTTGGATAAATTCGAATCAATTTGCAGGTCCCGAACCGGCCAATCCGGTGACAGCATCCGGAGGAGTAGATTTTCTTGCAAGCGGTGTTGGAAGGATTCTACTCAGACAACCAGGAAGTAATTCCGCTGCCCCCTTTTTAGAAATAGATGAGATAAGGGTTGGTACAACTTGGGAGGCCGTTACCCCGGCGTGCACAGGTTCTATTACCTATTTTGCGGACATTGACGGAGATTCTTTTGGTAATCCAAATAATTCAATTCAATCTTGTTCTGCTCCTTTTGGTTATGTAACAGACAACACGGATTGCGATGATAATAATAACCAGATTAACCCGGAGACCGTTTGGTTTGTCGATGCGGATCAAGACGGGTATGGCGATCCAAATAATTTTACGACGTCCTGTTTAGCTCCACCTGGAACAACATTAAACGGTGATGACTGCGACGATTTTAATTCGCAAATTGCACTCCCAAGTATTTATTATACCGACTCAGACGGTGATGGTTTTGGTGATGATGCCACTGGTTTGGAATCTTGTTCTCAACCTCCAAATACGATCACAATTGGCGGTGATTGCGACGACATGAACGACCAAATTTATCCGGGAGCAAGTGAGCTTTGTGATGCAGTAGATAATAATTGTGATGGAAATATCGACGAAGGATTGACCTTTATAATTTATTACACAGATTCGGATAATGACGGATTTGGTACTGGTTCAACAGGTTCAAGTTTGTGTGAAAATCCTGGACTTGGTTTTAGCACGAACAACGAAGATTGCGATGACAGCAATGGGCAGATAAATCCAAACGCGACAGATATTTTGGATAATGGAATTGATGAAAATTGCGATGGTGTTGACGGAATTTTGGGTTTAATGGACGGTCATTTCGGTATTTCAACAATTTATCCAAATCCAACCAATGGAAATTCAACATTGAATTTTTCTTCGATTCTAACTGGAGAAATATCGGTAAGAGATTTAACTGGTAAAATAGTTATTAGACAGTCTTTTGATGATAAAGAGATAAAAATCGCTTCTTCCATTTTACCATCTGGAACTTACATCGTAGAAATCAATTTCAGCGGAGCAAAGTTATTTTCAAAGTTAATGAAGTATTAATCGTTTAACCAATTATATTCATTAAAACCAAGTTTTCGTTCATGTAAAGATGTTCTTATTTTTTTTTGCTATACATTTAACAAAAAGAATGTTACAATGTGTGTAACTTTCATTTTGTTCAAATTGTTTTAACTGTGTAGCGAAGAAATTGAAGAAGCTGGATTACAACATGGCGATTAAAGAACATAGCAATGCATTATTCAGCTTTGCTGTTCATTTCTTAAGAAATAAGGAAGATGCCAAAGATATTGTTCAGGATTCTTTCGAGAAGCTTTGGTTGAACTGTGAAAAAGTAGAATATTCTAAAGTAAAGTCGTGGTTATTTACCTGCACATACAATGCTATGGTAAATTTCACACTACGAAGCAAAAGAATTGTTTTGTCTGAAACGTCAAAACTTCCTGAGAAGTGGGAACAAACACATTCACCGTTCGAATCAAGGCAAATCGTAGATAGAGTCGTTGGTATCTTACCTCCTCTTCAAAAAAGTATTATTCTCTTAAGAGATCTTGAGGGGTATACGTATGAAGAAATTGGTGAGATTCTAGATCTGTCTCCTTCGCAAGTGAAAGTTTACTTATTTCGAGCAAGAAATAAAGTGAAGAAACAGTTACAATATTTGAACATTATACAATGAGTGGACCTTCATTCGAAAACATAGATCGTTGGCTTTTTGAGTATGTTGAGGGGAATTTAAGTCATGAGCAAGAAAAACAATTAGAGGTTTTTCTGCTCCAGCATCCCGAATTTGATTTAGACTTAGATTCATGGCAAATGGCCAGAGTGGACCCTGAGGTTTATGAATTCCCTAATCAAGAATTACTCTATCGGAAAGATAAAAAGTCACCAAAAGTTCTACCTTATCTGATTTTAGGTTTTGCAATCATTTCTGTTGGAGTTTTTTCAATGTTTTTCTTATTCGATCCGATTAATGCAAATTTGAGAAAGAAAGTGCCAAAAGTAATTAAGATCCAAAAACAGAATTTGGCCAAAAACGACAAAGAAGATCTAAAGTCAAAGAATATAAACAAGAAAAATTCTCCAAAATTTATTACTAAAGTATTAAGAGCAAATGATTTACGTGATCAAAGTATTATTTCACTTCCTTTAGAATCAATCTCAGCTTCGAATAAGAAATTTCAAATCGAAGACCCGACTGAACGAAGTAATTCTTTTGCAAATTCAGAGGGGGATACCTCATCTGTTAGAAATGATAATTTTCTTTCTAGTGGAGATTTATCAGAAAGTACAAAAGTCGAAATCAATACAGATAAAATAAATTTAACAAAAGTAGATACCGCTGTATCAACTGAAACTATTGGAGAGTCAGCTTATTTTTTAGTTTCTGGTGATGGGCAATCAAAAAGAGAAAATAGTAAAATACGAAGTGTAGATAAATCCCTCAATTTGAATCTACAATTTAGAAAAATAGTGAGGGATATTGATAAATTTATGGGAGATGAAATTGGATTGAAGAATACCCGAGATTATCAAATTCATGTTCCTGGGCTTTCTCCATTAGATGCTAATTTTTCAAGTGCAGGGGATATCTCTTCCACCAGATTCAGAAATCTATCTCGTATGCAATGGTTTGGAAAAGAAAATCAATCTTTCACGAATCAAATTTTAATTGATTGGTTCTCGAAATCACTGAAAACAGGCTTTGGATTTCAAGGGAACTATCAATTTTATGGAAATGGCGTTATACAAAACTGGAATGTGTCATTTATATATTCACCTAAGATTTTACTATCAAAATCATTATTGATTCAACCCGGAATTCGCTACAAAATGGGTAGTAAAATACTAATTGATGATTTGATTAATAATATAAATAGTGTTGAATTAGAAAGGGGTAATACAAAAGACTTCTATGCAGATGAGTCTATGCCAATTGGTACAAATCAATGGTTTAGGGATATCGGAACTTCTCTTTTATTGCATGCTAAATGGTTCTATATCGGTGCACAAGTGGATAATTTACTTCGTCATCAAGACAATATTTATTCAAATTCGATTTCAAGTCCAAGGAGAGCAGGCATTTATTACGCTGTAAATATTGGAACTGAATATATTTCAAAAACAAATGAATTGTCTTTTTCGCCATACAGCTATTATGAAAAATTCGAAAAAAGAGAAGAGGTCTGGGGAGGGTTCAATTTTCAATATAGAAAATGGTCCTTCGGGGGAGCAGTATCCAATAAATCCAATTTTGCATTATCCACAGGCCTGAGATTTTCAACTTTCGCTGTTACGTATCAGTTTGATCAAACGCATTCAACTCTATTAGGTGATAAAGCAAGTTCTCATCAATTATGCCTAATGTTCAATACAAAAATCAGTCGATCTCCACGTCGTTATATTCAATTTAAACAATAATTATGAAAAACATTTTAATACCAGTAATTATTTTTCTTGTAAGTTTTGAATCTGTTGCTCAAGACCCAACATTTACACAATTTTATGCTAATCCTATTTATTTAAACCCCGCTTTTGCTGGATCACACGGTTGCGCGAGAATAGCATCAAACTACAGAAATGAGTGGCCACAGTTAACAGGGAATTATGTTACATATGCGGCTGCATATGATA
>VGFL01000113.1 GCA_016868915.1 Bacteroidota bacterium
GATGTTGATTTAAGCAGAACCATTTTAGATATTGGACTGAGTAATTTATTGAAGATACCGGATACGACTATATCACAAATTTACAGCCCCGCTTTTTCTTTCGCTAATATTCCTCCGGGCACTAATTTTGCAAACACCATCGAAGAGCACGTCCTGGACTTAAATGATGTCCAATTAAAAAAGATTAGGGTATCGGAGGGAACGATTAAAGTTACGGTGTATAATCCATTGACTACTAAAGTTTATTACACAGTTCAGCTTCCTGGTGTGTCTAAAAATGGCAGTATATTTGAGCAGACGTACTTTGTCGATGGAGGATCAATCGTTCAGCCCACTACCTCTCAAGAGGAGTTAAATTTAGCGGGTTACAATATTGATTTAACGGGTGAGACGGGGATGAATTATAACCGACTACAGTCTAAAGTCATTATTAAAACGGATGAAAATGGGCCAGCGATTTCTGTAACAACCCAGCACGATTTTAAATTTGAAGGAGAAATATCGGGGATAAAAATTGACTACGCCAAAGGATATTTCGGTAGCCAAGTTTTTTCAGATACATCAAATCTTATCATTCCACAGTTAAATTCTATAACAGGTGGCTTGCTCGACATTCCAAACTCAAATTTAACCTTTACTATAGAGAACGGGATGAAAGTTGCGCTTAAAGCAAAACTTACTTCAGCTCAAAATACAAGCGCCTCGAACAATACAATTGGCTTGAACTCTTCAAACATTGGATCTGATTTTTATATTTCACAAGCTATTGGAAACTGGGAAAATTTGCAGCCTGCACTCAATCAAATTGAATTTAATGCATTGAACAGTAATATTGAACAGTATCTTGAAAATTTGGGTGCGGAACATAAAATAGGATATCAACTTCAATTAAATCCATGGGGAAATGTTTCTGGCGGAGCTGATGAGATTTTTCCAAACAGTAGAATTAAAGCAAAAGTAAATTTCCAAATGCCATTGCAAGTTGGTGCCGATGGACTAACGTTAAGAGACACCTTTAATTTTGATTTGTCTCAAGACCCGACAAAAATTCATGCTAATTCTGGCGTTGTTACCCTTCATGCGACAAATGCCTTTCCAGTCTCTTGTGAGCCGGTATTGTATTTTATGGACGAGAATAATTTTGTTTTACATACGGTTATAGCTTCAACACAAATAAGCTCGAGCAATCTAGGAACGTTGAATCCTGCAAGCGGACTTAAAGAAAAGAAATCACAAGTAGAATTTATATTGCCAACCGATTTGGTGAATGATCTGAATAAAATAAAGTATGTAGTGGTGGAGGGGCGTTTTGATACCCCAACTCCTTCAACCGGAATAAATGAAATTCAGACAATACCTTTCGGAGCTTTTCTTGCGGTTAAATTGAATGTTAAATTGAATGGAACAATTGTATATTGATGATGAAAAGTATTTATATTTTTTTCTTTTTTACAGTTTCTCTTGGTTATTCTCAATCCTGGCTTCCCGTACAGCACGACACCTTACTTGATAAAAAACATGAATTTATTTTTTCAGGAACAGCGGACTATGCGAGCACATCGCTTCATAAATCCCTGACACAGAAACTATTTTATGGAGGGGAAATTACGGAACATCTTAAAGAAAAAAGTTTGAAATTACATACAGGAATTAATCGATTTGGCTCAGATTTAAATACAGAGATCGAATATCGTAATTACACCGCAAGTTTATTCAAACAAAGCAGATGGGGATTTGTAGTAAAGACTGGTTATTTTTCCTTTATTAACGCCCTATATTCAAAAGACTTATACGAACTAACATTTTATGGCAACCAGAATTATTTAGGCGAAACCGCTTCTTTATCTGGAACAAAGTTTTCTGGTATGACCTATCAAAAACTTGGTGTTGGTTGGCTGGATAAAAAAAGTAAATCTTCGGTTTCATTTAATATATATTCTGTAAACAGCTATACTTCAGCCAAGGTGAGATCGGCCGAGATATATCAATCTTCAGCAATAGACACGCTTGTCATTTCTTATCTTGGGAGTACTCAATTCACCTCTTCTAACGACTTTTTTTCAGGATTAGGTGTTGGCATTGATGCCGATATTCGATTTGCCGTCCCTACGAAAAATAACGCGCCTATTTATTATCAGTTTATGGCAAAAAATATTGGTATAGCCTTATTTAATAATCCACTAACGACTTATGAGGCAGATACGAGTATTACATTCGCGGGATTGACATTCAACCAAGTTTTGAATGGAAGTTCATTCTTAGATTCGAATTATGCCGTATTAGATTCATTGGGGATTCAAAAGAATCAAATAAATCCAGTTGTTTTTCTTCCGGGATTTTTACAGTTTTCTAAATTAGTAGATGCCAATTCTACGCGAAAATTACAAGAGTTCTATGGGGCTCGTCTTTTTCTTGCGTCTGCTTTTACACCACTTGTTTTTGCGGGGGCAGATTATCGAATCATAGTAGGTAAAAAAGGAACCCTCAATATTGGAGTCAACGCCGGTTACGGAGGATTTTCTCATTTCCGCTTTGGGACCTATTCAAGCTTCAGAATTAAAAATTGGAATTTAGGGGTGGCGAGTGAAAATATTTTTGGAAAAACAGGACAATCAATTATATTTAGGGCACAATGCGCATTTTAATAAATTTGTTATTTACATTTTTTATTTTCAACGGGTTTAGTCAAATCTCTTTCTACAAATTATATTCCGGGACAGGATACGATCGCGGTGAAGGGGTCGTCCAATTAGCAGATTCCTCCTACACGATTACAGGAAGTTCGAGCAGTTGGTCAGGAAATTCAGACGCCTTTTTATTGCATTTAGATAGTTTAGGAAATTACAAATGGAGTAGAAACTATGGAGGGAACGAATCTGATATTGGTAGACGCGTATTGTTTGATCCTTCATTGGGTTATTTTATTGCAGGTTTTTCAAATTCATTCAGTGGAAACGGCAATTTTGATGCTTACCTAATACGTACAGATAATAACGGTAATACGCTTTGGGAAAAAACGTACGGTGATGAAAATTGGGAGAAGATAAACGACGCGGTACTAACGGAGGACTCTGCGGTCCTTATGGTTGGAGAAATGCAACCACTAAACGGGCAATCAACAGAAATATATATTGTAAAAACAAACTTTTCAGGAGACACTCTGTGGACTAAAACATGGGGATCTTCAGGAAACGATCGCGCGAATACAGTTATTAATTTAGGGGATTCATCATTTATTATTGGTGGTGAAATTTATGTATCAGACTCTAATTTGGTCAAAGGTTTTCTTATGCGGATGAATCGATTTGGAGATATTCTTTGGCAGGATACCGTTGGCGATATTTCTGGAGAATACGGAATAAATGATGTTTTTTTAGGCGTTAACAAGTTTTATGCTGTTGGAAAACGCAAAGTCACGGAAACCAACCATGATGATTATTTTGGTTCTTTTGATTTTAATGGGGATTTAGTTTTTCAATACACGTTAAATACACCGAAAAATACGATGATTGACGAAGGTGGTTTTCTTCCGGGAATAGACAGAACAATTATCGCAGCAAGATTTATTGATGAGTGGTCATTCCAGGATAATTATGATAATATTTTGGCTTATTGCGATACATATTACGGTTATTTTGACGGAAGCCCTGGTTCGTATTGTGTGATTTCAAATGAGGATTTAGACAAATGTAATCAGCTTCTTCCAACAAGTGATGGCGGCTATGTTGCCGTTGGATTTAACTGCAATACGGGGGATAATATAACAACGAGTAACGGAGGCAGCAACATCTATTTTGCTAAAATCTTCCCCGGATTACCGCATCCGAGCCCTTTTGATGCAATAAATGGGAATGTTAACTTTGGTCAGCTAGTACAAGTCCAAGAAAATGAAAATACGAATGAAATTATCCACCCAAATCCGTTTACTAATAATATCCAAATTCAAGTATCAAGCGATGAGGAAAGTAAGGTATCCTTAATGAATCAATTCGGACAAGTTCTTTTTAGCTCAAATTTTGTGCACGGAATTACCCTTAATACAGAAACCTTACCTAATGGATTGTATTTAATTCGGATAAATTCTAAGACGTATCACCTTGTGAAAT
>VGFL01000114.1 GCA_016868915.1 Bacteroidota bacterium
CCAGAACCCACCCTAAAAACGCGGCGAATTCAGAAAAGCCATAACCATTTCTATTCTTATAAAAAAGACTAAACGCTTTGAAATAATTTCACCTAATTAAATTATAAAAACAAAAAATTACACTTAGCTAAACGCAAGAAGATATACTATGATATCAAATTTTAATTTTTATTAAGAATTAAAAATCTATTCTATCGCTAGTATTAAATTTTTATCAATACCTTTGTAAGCGCTATGAAACTGGTATATTGGCTTTTTCCATTATTGGTATTTTTCACTTTAAATTCAACTCAGCTTGATTGTACTTTGAAAAAAATAATGTTCGATCAATCAATTGAGAACTACAACCTAGTCGAATCGGGCGGTGATTCCGAGGAAAATGAAAACGAAGAGAACGAAAAATTCGATAAATATCAGGACTCAAATTATTTAAATAGTCAAATATCTTGGGTAAATTCATATTTTTTGAAATGTTTATCTTTTACAAAAAGTCTCCCCAATTGCCCAGAAATTGACGAGAAATCCCCTCCTCCCGAACTGTCATAGTTTTACTGACCTATTACGATAACGAAATTTTTGAATAGTAAAAAACTTCGACTGACGTATTTATTTGGACTGTCTTCAAATAGACAATTTATTTCGCAAAAACATTACTAAAAAAATAATAAGATTATAAAAAAATGGAAAATATAAGAAATCAATTCACCGCAGAATTGGTGAAAACAAGTTTACAGAATTGGTGCAACGCTACTGTTGCAACTGGAAAAGTACATACTGAAGGGGGCGATGTTGAAGCATATGCCAATCAAGTATTAACCGAAGCATACGACTATGATAATGGTAGCGTATTATTCAAACCAACCCTGACATCAGGGGAGCAAACATTTCGATCAACGAAAGAAGGGGCCTTAGCTTATTTTGTTGGGAAAAACAGCTCTTATCCAAACGATCACGGATTTTTATTAGAGCCCTGGACAAAAGTTTGGTTTACTAAAGAAAATTTCATTTTGAATGGAAATCTAGCTATTGTTCAATGTAATATTCATTTTATTTCAGCCAAGAGAGAAATCTTTGTAAACAAAAGTTTTGTTTTCAGAATTGATAACGAAGGAAACGTAAAAATTTGTTTACATCATTCTTCACTCCCATACAACCCGGTTTGAGTTGAAACTAGAAATTATCAATTTCATAGTTATGCAAGAACTACATATCTTTTCAAACAGTGAAAAGGTTTTTTTTTATTGTTGTAATTTCTTATTAATAAATAAGTTGATCATTTTCAAATTAAATATTTAGAAAGGATGAAAAATTTGTTTTCTGATATTAAAACCGATGCAATTTCTGGTTTGGTAGTCTTTTTAGTCGCCCTACCGCTTTGTTTAGGAATTGCAGTTGCCTCCGGTGCTTCGCCCTTTTCAGGCATCATTACAGGGGTAATAGGTGGTATTGTTGTAGGCTACCTGAGCAATTCCAATGTAAGTGTTTCAGGACCCGCTGCGGGATTAATTGCCATTGTATTGGTTGCCATAACAGATTTAGGTTTTGAAGCATTTATTTTAGCTGTTGTATTGGCAGGTGTATTTCAACTCTTACTTGGTTTTGCAAAAGCAGGTAGTTTTTCAAATTATATCCCTTTTGGCGTCATAGAAGGAATGCTGACGGGTATTGGTATCATCATTATCAAAAAAGAATTACCGCACGCCATTGGCTATGATAATGAGTATGAAGGAGACTTTTTCAATTATAGCCTTACCGATAATGCGGATGGTGGTGGATTTTTTAATGAATTGATACACTCCTTAAATTTTGCACATACAGGTATTATAATCGTTACTCTCATTTCGATAGCTATAATTGTTGCCTTCAATAAAGTTTCAATTCTTAAAAAAATTAGGGCTATTCCTGCTGCTTTGGTAGTGGTGATTATGGGTATGATAGTAAATGAATTATTTCATGTGTTCGTACCCAATTTTTCAATCGAGGGTAAGCATCTGGTAGTTTTGCCTGTTACAGGTTCAGTTAACGAGTTTATAGGACAATTTACTTTGCCTGATTTCACAGCTATTTCTGACCCCAGGGTTTGGATATGCGCTGCTACTATTGCTGCTGTAGCCAGTATTGAAACGCTGTTGTGCATAGAGGCAGGCGATAAATTAGACCCTTACAAGCGATACACAAGTACGAATAAGGAATTAAAAGCACAAGGCGTGGGAAATATTTTGGCAGGTATGTTGGGAGGGTTGCCAATGACAAGTGTTATAGTTAGAACTACTGCCAATATAACCGCCGGTGCAAAAACAAAGTTGTCTGCAATTATTCATGGTTTCCTTCTCTTACTAACGGTCATATTAATTCCAACACTTTTGAATAAAATACCGATGGCTTGTTTGGCTGCTATTTTGATAATGATTGGTTTTAAATTGGCTAGTCCTGAAGTGTTTAAACGAATGTGGCGCAGCGGAAAATTCCAGTTTATTCCATTTATCGTGACTGTTGGGGGCGTTGTTGGTCTAGATCTTTTGAAAGGAGTGGGATTGGGATTAGTGGTAAGTATATTTTTTATCCTTTACAGAAATATGAAAGTTGCCTATTTTTTCAAAAAAGAACAGCATAAAACAAATGAGGATATACATATTCATCTTGCACAAGAAGTTTCTTTTTTAAACAAAGCTGCTATAAAACAAACGCTTGCGCATCTTCCCAAAAACTCACATGTAATTATAGATGCCTCTAACTCAATTTATATAGATTATGATATAATTGAATTGATAAAAAATTTCACAAATCATACCTCAAAAAATAAAAATATCACTGTTGAATTGCGTGGCTTCAAAAGTTCTTATAAAATTCAAAATAGTGTCGACAATAACAATGTTTCATAATTTGATAAATCAATTTATACGAAATAAAGAGAGCTATTTCTTCAACACATAAAAACTGCAAAATGACAGTTTGTAATAATATTTAATTATATTTACTCATAGGTATTTGAAAATTTACAAAATGCAATCTCAATTCGCTGAATGATGCAAAGAAACAATTATTTTAATACCCTGAATATTGGTAAATGTCTTGTCCTCTTGCTTTCTGTACTAAGTTTCAAAATCGTGTATTCACAACCAATTTTTTATTCAGATGTGAATCCTGACTCGAGCATTGTTGTTTCATTCGACCCACCTGTGAATTATGACCTTGATTTAAATGCAGATGGTTTTTCTGATTATCGTTTTTCAGTCTCGGCCTTTGCCAATAGTTTTGGAGCCCAAAGTAATGCAAGTGTTACAGCGTTAGACAGTAATTTATTGGTTGGAGAGCTTAACTCCGGAAATTGGCCCTTTGAGCTAAATTTCAACGATACAATAAGCAGTAATTCGTCATTTATACAAGATTGGGGGATCTTTCGAAAAAATTACGGATCGTTCAATGGATACTGGTCAAATTATGGCACCCCCGCGTACCTCGGCATAAAATTTTATGGCGATTCTCAATGGTACTACGGTTGGATTAAACTCAATGTTGAAGTTGCAATTTCGCATTGCAAAATAACTATATATGAATATGCATATTCGACTTTACCCATTACCGCAGGCGCAGTATCTTCCCTTTCTGTTTTCAACGAGACCAACCCTAGCCCAATCATTGAAATTTTTCCCAATCCATCGAATGGATTAATTTATATTCAATCAAATAAATCTAACCTCGGAAACCGTTACTCGATTTATGATCATGTAGGAAAATCAATTTCTTCAGGTTTTTTGACTAATGAGAAAACCGCCATTGATTTAAACCTAAATCCCGGAGTTTACCTTCTAAAAATAGGAGCATATTGTAAAAAAATCCAATTAAACTAAATAGCAATAGCGCGTGATAAAAGACATCAGACAAAAAAAATTGAATTGGGAGAACGGTCCTTATTTTGTTCCTTCTCAGGACCCTGCTAACACCTAAACGATATTTTCTATGCAAGATTTTTACCTCAAGCTCCCTGTTTTAAGCGACTTTGCATCGCTTGCAAATGAATCAAACTATTCAATCGCGC
>VGFL01000115.1 GCA_016868915.1 Bacteroidota bacterium
CATCCATAATAAAGTGTTCTACTCTAAAACCTGCACTTAAATCAAGTTTTTTCATCAATTTGTGTTCGTATTGCGTGTAGGCAGCGGCATTATTCGAATTGTGATCACCAAATAGATTGGAGAAAACTACATTGTAAATATTTGAGAGTCCCGAAGTTAGGGTAATGCCATTGTCCCACTGCTTTTGAAATTGATAATCAGTAAAGTAAATTATTGCTCCATTACTTTGACTTACATTATTCAGATTTGTATTTTGAGCGTAATACATCCGTGTTTTTAAGCTGTGCTTATTATCGTTTTTATCAGTATATTTTATGTAGGGATCGATGAATAGTCGATGTCCTAAGTTGTAAGTTAAGGTAGATGACGCATTTGAGGTGTCTGTCCCTCCGCTCGGAGTGTAGCCCAAGGTATCGCTCTGCCAGATTATGAACGATCCTGTTTTCTGAATTTGGTAATTATACCCTATTCCCATTTTTGTTCGTTTCCAACTTTCAGGTCTTATATAAACTGTACCACTAACACGCCCTCTCATTTCGCCCTCCCCATCGCGGTAGCCATCGTTTCTAAATAATGTTGTTGATAGTGTATATCCTGCTTTTCGATACATCTGGCTTCTGTAAAATTCAATTTGTTGGTACATCGGATTGAATTTTTGTGTGGGGTGATTACTTCCCCACCATTTGAGAGATTCTCTTTGTGGATTATCGTAGATTCCAGTTTGAATTTTTATTTTCATTTCTGGATCTGATTTTGGTTCCTTTTCAAGAAGTGAAATTACACCATTAAGCGCTCCACTGCCGTACAAAACGGATGATGCACCTTTCATAACTTCAATTTGGTCTGCCTGTTCCATTGGGATGGCATTCCATTGTGTATCACCTGCATATCCTGAAAGAAGAGGCATTCCATTCCACAGTAATAAAACTCTACTACCTGTCCCATACGCAAAGCCAGAACCTCCACGAATACTTACTTGACCATCCATCGTAAAGATACCTGGACTTTGGTCAACCGCCTGTTCTAAGTCAGTTACCCCCTTATTATCGATAAGTTGCGGTTTAATTATTTCCATTGATACGGGAACCTCTTCGACGGCCTGTTTTCTCTTTCCTGCGGAAATAACAACTGTCTGAAAATTGGTAACTGTTTCACTCATCACGATTGTTATTGCTCCCGGTCCTTTAACAACTGTTGTATCATTAGTGAATTGAATAGCTGAACTCACAATTTCAACGGGGTATTTTTTCGGAGTAAATGAAAATTCCCCATCCAAATTTGACTTGTAAACTGTTCCGTCTGATAAAGAGAGTTTTACACCGGGAATTGGTTCTTTCGTTTTCGCATCAATTATTATTCCTGTTACCTGACAAAATAAAGAATGAGACAAAGTACAGAGAACGATTACTAGTAATTGTTTAAACATATGTAAAATTTGATAATTCAATATTAACAAATTTTTACAAACTAAACGTTTTACAAGCCACAGATTGACGATAAAATTTTCAACAAGACTTTCAAAAAATAACGCGTATTTGATTGATGAATTTGAAATTCAGATTCTATTTCCAAACACCCATTTGGCAAAACTTTTCTATGCGATTATCGATTCTTTGCTCGGGTGAAATCTCATCGAGCTCTTTAAGATATTTTTTTATCGATTTTTTTACTATTTCAAACATTTCATCTTGTTTTCGGTGAGCACCGCCGTGCGGTTCCTTTATAACATCATCTACTAATTTTAGCTTTTTCATATCTGATGAGGTCAGTTTGAGAGCCTCGGCGGCTCTTTCTTTAAATTCCCATGAGCGCCAAAGAATAGACGAACAGGATTCCGGAGAGATAACTGAATACCAGGTATTTTCAAGCATTACTACCTTATCACCAACGCCAATTCCCAGTGCACCCCCTGAGGCCCCTTCTCCAATTATAACACATATTACAGGGACTTTCAAACGCATCATTTCATAGATATTTCGTGCGATAGCCTCACCCTGTCCACGTTCTTCTGCTTCCAGCCCTGGAAATGCTCCCGGTGTATCGATAAATGTGACAATGGGCTTGTTAAATTTTTCTGCTAACTTCATCAGTCGTAAAGCTTTGCGATAACCCTCTGGATTTGCCATTCCAAAATTTCGATACTGACGCATTTTAGTATTGATTCCTTTTTGTTGACCGATAAACATTACGGAACGATCATCCATTAATCCAAAACCACCAACCATTGCTGGATCATCTTTCACACTTCTATCTCCATGTAATTCTTGGAAAGTTCCCTTTGTTAAAGATTGAATGTATGCGAGGGTATAGGGTCTATCGGGATGTCTAGAAAGCTGAACTCGTTGCCACGGAGTTAGGTTCTCTAAAATTTCTTTTGTTTTATCCTCTAATTTTCGAGTAAGCTCACTGATTTTATCAGTCATTTCAACACCGGTATTTTCACCCAATTCTATGGCTTGTTCAATCTTTAGTTCAAGATCTTTGATTGGCTCTTCAAAATCTAAATAGGTCTTCATAAAATTGAAATTAGTTTAGCAAAATTAGTAATAATGCTCGGTTGTTGTACCTTTGTTTTATGATAATCTTTCCACAAGCTAAAATAAACTTAGGATTGCACGTATTGAAAAAACGCGAGGATTGTTATCATGAGGTAGAAACGTGCATGTATTCAATTCCACTTTTTGATATTTTGGAAATTTTACCTGCAGATGAATTCAGTTTTAAGCAAACTGGATTGAACATTGATGCAAATATCGAATCAAATCTATGCGTAAAGGGATTTCGATTGATTCAAAATGAATTTAAAATCCCGAATGTTTACATGCATTTGAGAAAGCAAATCCCAATGGGAGCTGGCTTGGGAGGTGGGTCGTCTGATGCAGCTAATGTTATTAATGGTTTAAACGAATTATTCTCTCTAGACATTCCTCAATCTCAAAAAGAAAATTTGGCTGCACAGCTTGGAAGTGATTGTGCATTTTTTATTCAAAGTTCACCAAAATTGGCTACCGGAAGAGGGGAGAAGTTAAGTGAAATATCTGTTGACTTGAAAGGAAAACATTTGCTTTTGATTTATCCGGATATCCATGTGGGAACGGCTGAAGCTTATGCCAGCGTTGATTTTTACAAAGGATCTAAATCTGTGGTGGAAATACTTGGTTTATCATTAACTGAATGGCAAGGTCAATTGGAGAACAGTTTTGAAAAAACGATTTTCAGTAAATATCCTATTTTGTCTATGATCAAAAACAAAATGCTGACTCGTGGCGCTCAGTTTGCTGCCATGTCGGGAAGTGGTTCTTCAATTTTTGGAATTTTTGAAAATAAACCCGAAAAATTGGAGTTGCCTACATCAAATCGACAATTTCTTTTAGAACTGTAGAAAATTGAATTTTTGATATTCAAATTGGATAAATTTTCTATATTTGCACTCCAATTTTGAAAAATGTTTCAAAATTTAGGAGAAAAAAAGGCGAGATAGCTCAGTTGGTTAGAGCGTAGGATTCATAACCCTAAGGTCCCGAGTTCAACTCTCGGTCTCGCTACAAAGAAACCCTGGCATAACTGTTGGGGTTTTGTTTTTTAGAGATGTTTTATACCTATATTTTATATTCCAAGAAACTAAATTCTTTTTACAAAGGAGAGACTGGTAATATTACCGATCGACTAAATCGTCACAATAGTGGTTATGAAAAAGCAACCCAGACGGGAGTTCCATGGATACTTGTCTGGAAAGGTGAGAAAGCGACTAAATCCGAAGCGAAATTACTAGAACGCAAATTGAAGAATTTGTCTGTCAAAAGAACCATTGAATTTATCTTAAAATACGATGAAGGTGTCCCGAGCTCTGACGAACTTTTGCTTGTTCAAAAGTTATCAGAATGCTGACTTGGACGTCAGCATTCAACTCTCGGTCTCGCTAC
>VGFL01000116.1 GCA_016868915.1 Bacteroidota bacterium
AGATTTTTGGCCCAGTAGTTACAATTACTCCTTTTGACACTGAAGAAGAAGCTTTGATGATGGCAAATTCAACAAAATATGGTCTGGCTGGAACAATTTGGACTAGTGATTTGAAACGAGCTCATCGGGTAGCAGATAAATTACAATCTGGTATCGTTTGGATAAATTCATGGTTGGTAAGAGATTTAAGAACACCATTTGGAGGAGTAAAAGCTTCAGGAGTTGGTCGCGAAGGGGGTTGGGAGGCATTACGCTTTTTTACAGAAGCGAAAAATATATTTATTAAATACGAATAAATGAAATATTATTTTCTCTTATTTTTTCTTTTAGGCTTATTTAATCTTCAAGCCCAATTGGATTTGAAAGAAATAATGAAGGGTCACGATTTCGTGGGATATTTGCCTGAAAATCATTACTGGAATGTTGACGGAACGCACATCTTATTTGATTGGAATCCTCAAGCCGAACTTGGTAATTCATTGTATGCATATTCATTGAAAGATAAAAAAGTAGAAAAGGTTGACGTTAAAAATATTCCCCTTCAAATTCCATTTGATGAAAAACAGCGATTATTTGTTACCGTTTATCATTCAAAGGGCGGTACATTGTATTCATACAATACCAAAACTAAAACCATTAAAATAGTTTATCAAACTAGCCAAATTATTTCAAATATTCAGAGACTTGTTGATCCTGATTTGGTGTCATTTCGTATTGAAAATAACCTTTTCCTCTTTAATTCCAACGAAGGTTCAATAAAGCAAATAACAAATATTGAGTCTGAAAAGGAGAAGCAAAAATCAATTGATTCATCCTATTTATTTAAACAACAAGAAGAACTTTTTCAATACGTTAGAGATCAAAAAAATCGAAAAACATGGCGAGAAAAGAAAAATCAACCACTATTCTCTTTTCCAAAAAAATGGCATTACGGAGAAGGTAATTTGGTTGATCTTCAGATAGATCCAACCAATAAATTTATGGCTATTCGCACGTCTATTGAACCTGAAGCAAAAGGCACTCAAGTTGAGGATTATGTGACGGCTAGTGGTTATTCAAAATCCATTAAGGCCCGTGCAAAAGTTTCTGATGAGGAACCAACGATGAAATTAGCAATAGCCAATCGTGACAAAGATTCAGTTCAATGGGTTAATTTTGAAACACTCCCGACAATTAAAAAAGAAGGAAAGCTACGAGAAATTTTCATTCATTCATTGCGTTTTGCTGAAACTACAAATTTGGCTTTAATTGATGTTCGAAGTGCAGACAATAAGGATCGCTGGATCGGTTCAATCGAGTTAAATTCGCTAACTATATCATTAATTGATCATCAACATGATTCCGCTTGGATCGGAGGACCAGGGATTTCTTCTTGGAACATGGAGGAAGGAATTTTAGATTGGTTAGAAGAAGGCAAATCATGCTACTTTCAATCAGAGGCATCGGGATTTTCTCATCTCTACACATACAACTTCGAAACAAAGAAAAAAGAAGCATTAACTACAGGTAATTTTGAGATTCATGGTGTTCAATTATCGAAAGACATGAGGCACTTTTATCTATCAGCAAACAAAACTAACCCAGGCAACCGTGACTATTACAAGTTTGAAATTGCAAGAAAATCATGGATCCCGTTATTGACCGATTTTGGATTTCATGATATTGCTCTTTCACCTGATGAAAAACAGATGGCAATTCGTTATTCATCTTCCACAAGTCCATGGGAATTGTATCTTGCCCCAACTTTGGAAAATATTTCAATTAAAACTCAATTAACAAATTCAACAACCGAAAAATTCAAACAATACAAATGGAAAAATCCTGAGGTTATTTCGATAAAGGGATCAGATAATAACTTGTTCTATGCCCGTTATTACGAACCCAAAAAAGAACTAAAAAACGGTGCGGCAGTGATGTTCGTCCATGGCGCTGGATATTTGCAAAACGCACATTATTATTGGAGTAATTATTTCCGAGAATACATGTTTCATAACCTTTTGGTGGATTTAGGATACACAGTTATTGATGTAGATTATCGGGCAAGTGAAGGATATGGACGTAATTATCGAGCCGCTATTTACCGTCATATGGGTGGACGAGATTTGGAAGATTTTATCGATGCCAAAAAGTGGTTAGTTACTGAAAAACAAATCGATACCAATCGAATAGGGATTTATGGTGGGTCGTACGGCGGATTCATAACCTTAATGGGCTTACTCACCAAACCAGGAGAATTCGCATGTGGAGCGGCTCTTCGTTCTGTGACGGATTGGGCACATTACAATCATGAATACACAAGTAACATTCTAAATTATCCTGAAACAGATCGTGAAGCTTATCGTAAGAGTTCTCCTATTTATTTTGCAGAAAACCTACAAGATCCTTTATTGATGCTACATGGTATGGTGGATGATAATGTTCAGTTTCAGGACGTAGTTCGGTTAAGTCAACGATTTATTGAACTTGGAAAGAAAAACTGGGAGTTAGCTGTTTTTCCGGTTGAAAATCACGGATTTAAGGAAGCGTATTCCTGGTATGATGAATACCGAAGAATTTTTGAATTATTTGAAAAATATCTAAAAAAATGATTATTCGAGAACTTAACGACATAGAAGAAATGCTCAAACATCTTGATGTACTTAACGAATTATATCCCAATCTAACCATAGAAGCCTACAAATCTGACTTACAAGAAATGATACCCCATAATTATGGACAAGTAGCTGTTTTTGATAATGAAGAATGCGTTGGGTTATGTGGTTATTGGGTAGGAAAAAAACTTTGGTGTAGTAAATATTTAGAATTGGATAATATAGTTGTTTCTTCAAAACATAGGTCAAAAGGAGTGGGAAAATTAATGTTTAGTTACTTACGAGCTAAAGCGAAGGAAATGGAGTGCACCATGATGGCGTTAGATTCCTATACAACTAATTACAAAGCCCATAAAATGTTCTACAATGAAGGTTTTGCTCCAAAAGGATTTCACTTTATAAACATCATCGATGAGAAAGGGGTACGCGGATAACTCAAGAATACCCTCAAGCAAAAGTGCCCCTCCAAATTGATTTACTACATCTATCTTGTCCGTAATAACATCATTTTCTGACCAATTATTACCTCAACAATCAATCAATTTATTATAAAGTACCTTAGAAATTAATGCGTACTTTTTTTAGTTCATTGATAACAAATTATTGAATATTTATTTTATACAATTCAATGGGTCAAAAATATCATCTTTCAATTGGTTCACCGTGTAATAAATTGATAATTTATTAACAAGAACCAAAAAGAAATAATGTAATGTGAAAATATATAATCCTTCTAAAATAAGAATTTCCCTTTTATTTTGATAATGGTTAAATCAAATTTTGTGCGGATAAAATATTTCTCTCTTAGGGAGAAATAAGTAGATGTAATAAAATAAAAACAAATAAAAAAGTCGCCCCTTTCGAGGCGACTTTTCCGTGGGAAGGTTTCCCTTCACTTTTTATTGTTTAACCACACGTATCATTTTAACGTTATCGTCTTGACGAACTGCAATCATATAGACTCCCGGAGTCAATAGCTCTCCTAGCTGAACGCTTTCTAAACCTTCAACTGTTGTATGAGTTCTTGACACCTCTTTGCCCATAGCATCTACCATAGTGATGCTGATTGCTGAGTTACTCTCCGTACTGAGGCTTACAGTTACATATTGGTTGTAAGGGTTCGGCATTGCCGTTGCATCCCATGTCAACTCAACATCTAATCTATCTTGCGCATCTGCACGGTCGATTACATCGTTATTATCAATAATACCTAATG
>VGFL01000117.1 GCA_016868915.1 Bacteroidota bacterium
TTGTAGGTTCAGGTGAAAACGGAGGTAAGCCGATGTATTCATGGACGATGGACGATATTGCAACCATAACAGCAAATTCTGATCAATTGAAAGAAACGCTCAAACTCATTAATGTTGTACCAAATCCATACTATGCATTCTCAGAATATGAACGTGGAAGATTGGATACACGTGTGAAAATCACGAACCTACCTGAGAGATGTACGATAAATATTTACACTGTCAATGGTAAATTGGTCAAAACTTTCAAGAAAGATAGTCCAATTACCTCTCAAGATTGGGATTTAACGAACAATAAAAGTATTCCTATTGCAAGTGGGGTTTATTTAATCCACGTTGAGGTTCCAGGTATTGGTGAGGTGGTATTAAAGTTTGTTGGTGGAATGAGACAAGTTGATTTACAGGGTATTTAGTAATTTGAATATAGTAGAAATATGAAAAATAATTTAAATAAAAACTTTTTTACATTATTGATTTGCAGTTTTCTTTTTTCTCCTGTTTTGTTTGGAGGAAATGAGGATCGTGTGGGCTCAGCGGGCGCATCTCACTTATTGATTAACCCATGGGCTCGAGGCTCAGCATTTGGAGATGCAGGGATAGCAAATATGACGGGAATTGAAGCTACCTTCACTAATGTAGCAGGATTGGCGTCTACCGATAAAACTCAGATTAAGTTCAATTATTCAAATTGGATGGGAAATGCTGGAATAGCTCTGAATTCAGCAGGTTTTGCACAACGTATAAACGAATCAAGTGTATTTTCTGTAAGTGTACAGTCTTTGAATTACGGTGATATTCCAATTACAACAGTTGCAAATCCTGAAGGAAATATTGGTTTTTTCTCGCCAAGAGCAAATATTTTTAATGTTGCTTATGCGAAAGAGTTTTCTTCATCAATATCCGGTGGTATTAACTTTAAAGTGATATCTGAAAATATTTCGAATATGAAGTCTACAGGTTTTGCTATCGATGCTGGTATTCGATATGTAACGGGCGAGCAAGACCAAATAAAATTTGGAATAGCACTAAAGAATATCGGTCCTGTAATGAAATATAAGGGAGATGGATTGGCACAGCAGGTGTCATATATTTCAACGGGTTTTATCGGAACGCTTGAAAATCGTTCAGCAACCTATGAAATGCCGTCGCTACTTTCTATCGGTGGTTCTTATGACTTCATTTTTACTGATAAGAACAAATTAAATGTTGCTTTTGGTTTTACTGCTAATTCATTTTCCAAAGATCAGCTCCGTTTAGGTTTTGACTACGCAATGACAGCCGAAAAAATGGCTTTCAATTTGAGAGGTGGTTTCGTTTATGAAAACGGTATTTTCGATGCTGAAAATCGATCAAATGCTCTTTTAGGGCCTACAGCGGGTTTTTCGATAGATGCCTTGGTTGGAAAAAGTAAAAGTGCCTTAGGTTTAGAATACTGTGCTCGATTTGCGGGAGTATTTGGTATTATACATACAATAGGAGCGACTATTTCATTGAAATAATCTAAAAATTTCTATAATTTTGTTAAGAGAGCCTGAAAAGGCTCTCTTATTTATTTAACGAATTACACTATTATGTCTCAAATAAATTATTATACAGAGGAAGGACTTCAAAAATTGAAAGATGAATTGTATGATATGAAAACAGTTCAACGTCCTGCAATTTCCGAACAAATTGCTGAAGCGAGAGATAAAGGGGATTTATCTGAAAATGCTGAATATGATGCTGCCAAAGAGGCTCAAGGATTATTAGAAATGAAAATCGCAAAACTAGAGGGAATTATAGCCAATGCACGAGTAATTGATGAAACTCATATCGATAATTCAAAAGTATTTATTCTTTCAAACGTGAAAATAAAAAATGTTGCTAACGGAATGGAAATGCAATATACCTTAGTTGCAGAAAATGAAGCTGATATCAAACAACGAAAAATTTCAATAGACTCTCCGATAGGTAAAGGTCTATTAGGTAAAAAAGTAGGTGATATAGCTGATGTACAAACTCCCGGAGGAATTGTAAAGTTTGAAATTATAGAAATTTCTCGTTAATGTCTTCCATTTTTTCTAAGATTGTAGCTAAAGAAATCCCATGTTTTTCTATACATGAAAATGATAAATTCTTGGCTTTTTTAGATGTTAATCCTTTAGTCATTGGACATACTCTAGTAATTCCAAAAATAGAAGTAGATTATTTCTTTGATTTGGACGATGAATGGTTACAACAAATGATTCTTTTCTCCAAGGAAGTGGCTGAAAAATTAAAAGTTAAATTTCCTTGCAAAAAAATTGGTGTCTCAGTAGTAGGTCTTGAAGTACCTCATGCTCATATACATCTTATTCCAATTAATTCAATTGACGATATTAATTTTTGTAGAGAGAAGTTAAAGGTTTCTCAAGATCAATTGAAGGAAATTCAAAAAAAGATACTTAGCTAATTTTAAGTTTTCTTAGTTTATCAATAGTGTACTCAATTTTCTGTTGATCAACATCAAGATGGGTTACAAACCGAATCATTCCTTCCCCGAAAGCGATTGTTTTAATTCCTTCTGATTTTAATTTTTCAATTATACTATCTCTTTTTGTTGGTTGGTTCAGAATAGCTACGACAATATTTGTTTCAACAGGAACAACCTCCTTCACCCAAGTACATTTTTGTAATTCACTCTCAAGCGCAATAGCATTTGCATGATCAATTTTTAGTCTTTCAACATTGTTTTTTAATGCGTAAAGTCCTCCAGCCGCTATAATTCCCGCTTGACGCATTCCTCCACCTAACACTTTCCGAACACGATGTGCCTTATTGATAAATTCTTTTGAGCCGATTAGTAGCGAACCAACGGGAGCACCCAAGCCCTTTGAAAGACATAACGAAATGGAATCAAATTGAGAAGCATACTCTTTCGGATTGATATTTGTTTCCACCAAAGCGTTCATTAATCGTGCTCCATCTAGATGAAGAGGAATGTTCTTAGATTTTGAAAAAGCACTTATTTTCTTTATTTCTTCAAGATCGTATATAGCACCTCCTCCTCTGTTTGCTGTATCTTCAATGGAAATAAGTTGAGTAAGCGGAAAATGAACATCGAGCTCCGGATTGATCCATTTTTCTATTTGTTCTTTGGTAATTCTGCCTCGATTTCCTTGAAGCAAACGAACAGATGCACCGCTATTTTTCGCTATTCCTCCACCCTCGTATTTGTATATGTGACTTTCTTCATGGCATATCACTTCTCCACCAGGAGAGACATGAACATTGATTGCAATTTGATTGGTTTGAGTTCCAGAGGAACAAAATAAGACAGCTTCCTTTCCAAAATAATTAGCTGCAAAATCTTGTAATTGAATTACTGTCGGATCTTCACCAAAAACATCGTCTCCAACGGGTGCTTGAAGCATAAAGTCAAGCATTTCTTTGGTCGGTTTTGTTACAGTATCACTTCGTAAATCA
>VGFL01000118.1 GCA_016868915.1 Bacteroidota bacterium
CAACGGTAAATTTCTTTAGAGATTTTTTAATAAAACAGCTCGGTTGTACGGATCCAATACTTCAGGCAGAAAATTCTCCTTCGCAGTCCGTGTATCTTTATCCAATTAACTATTGTGATGGGACACCAGTAGATGAGGTTTGTTCTTCATCTTTTCTTAACGAAGAAAGTATTTATTCTGCTTTAATTTATCCTAATCCGTCAAACGGAGTTATTCAAATTATTCCTAATAAAGCAGGTATATACTCAGTTGAAATCATGGATTATTCGGGTAGAATTTTACATAGTTCTTATAATAACAGTTCGATTTGCGAAATGAATCTTGAAATCCTATGTAGTGGAAATTATTTAATCAAGGTGAGCACTGATTCATATTCCTTCACGAAAAGTTTACTAAAATATTAATTGAGATGAGAGCACTAATTTTAGGGTTTTTCTTTGGTGGAATTGTATCGACCTCTTTTTCACAAACAAGGACGGTAAATGCTACTGAAAAATCAAAAGAAGATTCAATAGGTACTGTCACTAATAGAGTAAATCAGACCCAAGGTCAGTCGTTATCCAAAAAGAACGTGTCAAGAAAAATAAGACCTATTTTAAAAAAAGAAAAATATGAATTGGCGCCAAAAAAAGAATAACTATCTAAAGTTGACTCAATTTTTTTAAATGGTTTTAAATAAAAAATGAATAAGGCGACTTTCATGAATGTAATTTCAATTTGGGCATCTTTCGGGATGCTCACTTTTTTTTCCGTAATTGGGTTTTCCCAAAAGAAACAAATCGATCATCGAGCTTATGATTCGTGGAAGAAACTTGAGAAACAGCAAACCAGTAGAACGGGCTTCTTCACCTCATATGAAATCAACCCATTAAAAGGAGATGGTTACTTGTATATTTACGATCAAAGACTTGAGAAACTTGATTCCATTAAGCGAGGAAAAGAGGCCTTAATTTCTTTTAAAGAAGATTTTATCGCTTATAAACTTGTCGCTGGCTTTGATACTTTGAGAAATTGTGAACTCAAAAAAATCGATAAAAAGAAGTGGCCAAAAGATACTTTATGCATTAGATTATTAAAAAAGGATTCCTTAATTAAAATTCCTAAAGTAAAGTCATTCACTCTTGGTGAGGAGTCAAATATCCTGGGATATCTCACTGAAAAAAATGATAAAAAAACTGAGACTAAAAAGAAAAAGTGGTATCAAAAAAAGAAGAAGTCAGAAAAAGAATTAGCATCGGATGGCTTTCCATTTTGTATTTATACTCCCGAAAAAGGCGAAGTAATAAAAGAAAAAAACATCACTGAATTTGCCATCTCTAAGAAAGGTAATTATGTTTCATACATTGAACATCAAAAAGATAAGGTTGATTCGTGTAAGTTAATTTTATTCGATGTACAAAATCAAACTAAGAAAACAATTATTGCGGCAAAAACTGCGATAAAATTGCCTGTTTGGAATCAGTCTGAAACCAAAATGGCTCTACTTTTTTCATCAGACACCTCAAAGACTAAGCAATTTGAATTAGCTATAGTTGACTTAAACGCGATGACAACTTTACTATATGGAGACACAAATCACCTATTTTTTGGTAAAGAACAAGGAATTTCAGAGCATCGAAATCCCATTTTCACGAAGGATGAAAATTTCCTGTTTTTTGGAAAATACAAAAGAGTTGAACCTGAAAAAAAAGACACCTTATTGGATTCTGAAAAACCTAAACTTGATATTTGGCATTACCAAGATAAAACTATACAACCTCAACAATTGGTTAATCTAAAACGCGATGAAAAGAAAAATTATTTATGCGTTTTGAATCTTACAACAGAAGAATTTGTTCAATTATCAAATGACACACTAGATGTTTCACCAGAAAGTAATTTAAAGAGTAATTATCTAATAGCTCGATCAAATGAAAAATACAAAATTGAATCACAATGGACATACCCCTCCCGTGCAGATTATTTCAGAATAAATTTGAATGGTAAAATTGATCCAATTAAAAATGGTGTCTATTATCCGGGGTCTCTTTCTCCAAATGGGCGTTATTTCACTTATTTCAATCCAGATTTAAAGGAACACCACTTAATTGATTTAGCGTTGCAAACTGATAAGTGCATTGCTTCTTGTGCAGAGAAAACAATTAATTGGGTAGAGGACGTAAACGGAATGCCAATGAGGGCCGGCCCAATCGGTGAGATTGGTTTTACTAACAATGAACAAACCTTCCTTTTGCGATCCGAATTTGATTTATGGAGTTATGATATCGCAGAAGGTCAATTGACTTGTTTGACTGAATTAGAAGGAGAAAAAACTAAAACGAGATTTGAACCGAATTTTTGGTCAGATGATTCAGTTTACATTGATTTTGAAAATATGTATGTAAAAGGATTTAATACCAAAACTAAGTCTGAATCGATCTTTCAATTTATACAACACGAGAATCATACTGATTTTAAGCAAGTTTATTTAGGAGATTTTTCTATTTTATCAACTTCTCGATCCAAGGATAAAAGCACAATTTTACTCCGTAAATCAACGGTTTCCCAATACCCAGAACTAACGGTTATTTCTAACGATTGGAAAAATGAAAAAGATGTTTCTAAGACAAATCAACAACAAAGTGATTACGTTTGGTCAACGGTTGAATTAATAAAATGGAAAAGTTATTCAGGAATTGAATTGGAGGGATTAGTTTACAAGCCAACTGATTTCGATTTATCGAAGAAATATCCGCTCATTGTATATTATTATGAATTAAATTCTGATGAATTACATGCGCATCACCCTCCTCGTCCAACAGCAAGTGTTATTCATCCCACAGAATATGCTTCTTCCGGATACATCGTCTTCATTCCAGATATTCGCTACAAACCAGGATATCCAGCTCGCGGTGCCTACGATTGCATTATGAGTGGAACTGATTATGTTTTGAAAAAATACTCAAACATTGATTCAACGAAAATGGGGCTTCAGGGACAAAGTTGGGGTGGATATCAATCCGCTCAATTGATTACTATGACAAAACGCTATGCAGCAGCAATGGCAGGCGCTCCAGTAGGAAATATGTTTTCTGCTTACGGAGGAATTCGCTGGGGAAGTGGATTAAATCGACAGTTTCAGTATGAGTGCTCGCAGAGTAGAATAGGTAAAACCATTTGGGAAGCACCAGAATTATACGTTGAAAATTCACCTATTTTTCATTTACCTAAAATTTCAACTCCTCTGTTAATCATGCATAACGATCAAGATGGTGCTGTCCCATGGTACCAAGGAATAGAAATTTACACTGGACTTCGGAGGTTAAGTAAACCTTGTTGGATGTTGAATTATAATGGGGATGATCACAATTT
>VGFL01000119.1 GCA_016868915.1 Bacteroidota bacterium
AAGATTGTGACCCATAGTCTCGCCTAAATAAGCTGTATTGATTGGCCTGTGGGTAACTTCCCCAAGATAATTTAATTGCGCTATTTGCATTCGTTATTTCTGCATCCAACAGAACAGCGTACTGTTGAGAAAATGACTGTGAAAAGCAATTTATGTGTGAGATTAAAAAAAGTAATAAAATAATTATTTTCATTCCTTCTAAGTTGAGTTCATATTTTCTCTCACTTTTAACGAGTTGACTTAAAACAAGGTTTGCTGTTGATTAATAATCACTAAAATAACTATTTTAAGTATAAATTACTTTTTATGGAGTATTTTGTCTTTATTTAAAGAGTAATAAATATTCTTTTAAGTCACTAAATAAATCTTGTTCAGTCCATACAGTCACAGGGAGGATCTAAAATCCATTTTATATCAGGTCTTCGACTTGTCAGTTCTTTTTGGTAACGAGGTCCCATACGAATGTTTGATAAATCAATTACTTTAAGTGTTTTTAATTCAAAAACGGCATCGGGTAATTTTTCAATATCATTGTCACTTAAATCAAGTTCTTCTAAATTCGAACAATTTTGAATGGATTCCGGAATTGCAGATATTTTATTTTGGTGTAAGTTAATTATTTTTAATTGTGGAAGATCTGTAAGAGCATGGGGGAAGATTTCAAAATCATTTTTTTCTGCTTGAAATACCTCTAGTCCTTTGAGCTCACTGATGAATTCTGGAAGAAATTGTAATTTGTTTTTATTCAAGTTCAAGTATCGCAGATTAATAAATTTACTGAGTTCAACAGGAAGCTCAGTTTGTCTTTTTTTTGCGAATGATATACCGTAAATGGTATCTGGGCTTGCATTTAAAATTTCTTCCCAGCGATAAATAGGGTATTCAAGTTTTTGAGCAAGAGAAAAATAAGGAATACTAAGTAGAAAAAAAGTTGCGAGCAAAATGTATGTCTTTCTTAATTTGTTCTGATAACTTTTCAATAGAATCAAATTTTTCTTCATCTCTAATTTTTTGAAAAACCGTGACTTCTAGTTCATGGCCATATATGTCTCGATCAAATTCAAATATATGAATTTCAATGCGTTTTTCAATTTCATTTGAAACAGTTGGTCGAGTACCGATATTCATCAACCCGTTTAAAACCATATTTTCGTGATTTATAGCCACGATATAAACTCCATTGGCAGGTATTATTTTTGTTACATCATCAACTTTAATATTTGCCGTTGGAAATCCCATTTTAGCACCAATCTGATTCCCCTTTATCACTTTCCCAGATAAAATAAATGGGGTTCCTAGGTATTGATTTGCCAGCTCGATTTCACCGTCAAATATGGCGCGGCGAATTTTTGTTGAGCTAACGTTTACGGCATCAATTTCTTTAGCTGGAATTTCAATCGCATTAAAATCATAGGTATTAGAAATTTCTTTCAGATACTGGATATTCCCTTCTCGATTTCTACCGAATTGATGATCGTATCCAATTATTATGGTATTGATTTTTAATGTGTTTACTAAAACATCGCGCACAAACTCCATCGCCGATAGTCTTGAAAATTCAAAAGTGAAAGGAAGAATAATACAATTTTCAATTCCTGTTTTAGCTAATTTAGCTAACTTTTCTTTTTCGGTTTGAATTAGCTGCAGGTTATGAGAGTCTGGGAATAAAATCATCCGAGGGTGTGGTGAGAAAGTCATTATTACCGACTCTCCACCAGCTTCTTTCGCTTTACTTATAAGATTTTCGATGATTTTTTGGTGGCCCAAATGTACACCATCGAAAGTACCGATTGTTATAAATGGCTTTTTAATTAAATCGATACTTTCACAGCTATAAAAAATTCTCATAATTAGCTTTAAACATAAAGAATAAAAATATGCAGTGAAAAATAGTATTCAATTTAAGTAATGACTGAATTTGTTCAAAATGCCAACAGACCTATTACTATAATTTATTTTTTAATATCTGTAATGCTCAGGTTTGTAAGGGCCTTCTACTTTTACACCTATGTAATCAGCTTGATCGGTTGATAATGATTCTAGTTCCACGCCTATTTTTGCCAAATGCAAACGAGCAACTTTTTCATCGAGGTATTTAGGAAGCATATATACATCATTGTCGTAATTTGCTGAATTCTGCCACAACTCTAATTGGGCCAAGGTCTGGTTAGTAAAAGAGTTTGACATTACAAAGGATGGATGACCTGTGGCACAACCTAGATTAACCAACCGCCCTTCAGCTAGAATAATAATTTCATTTCCATTTACATTGTAAATATCTACTTGAGGTTTTACTGTATATTTAGTTGACCCGAAGTTATTATTTAACCAAGCCATGTCAATTTCATTATCGAAATGTCCGATGTTACAAACAATCGCTTTATCCTTCATTTTTTCAAAATGTCTTCCAATTACAATATTTTTATTTCCGGTTGTTGTAACTATTATATCACCCAAACTAACAACTGTATCTAATCGCTTCACTTCAAACCCATCCATAGCTGCCTGTAGAGCACAAATTGGGTCAATTTCAGTAACAATTACTCGAGCGCCTGCGCCGCGTAAAGAGGCTGCAGATCCTTTCCCAACATCACCATAACCACAAACTACAGCTACTTTACCAGCCATCATCGTATCTGTTGCTCGACGAATGGAGTCAACTAAGGACTCTTTACATCCATATTTGTTATCAAATTTCGATTTTGTTACAGAGTCGTTCACATTGATAGCCGGCATAACAAGAGTGCCATTTTTCTTTCGCTCATACAATCTGTGAACACCTGTTGTAGTTTCCTCTGAAAGCCCTTTAATTGCTGCGGTAAGTTCTGGATAACGATCAAAAACCATATTTGTTAAGTCTCCTCCATCATCCAATATCATATTTAATGGCTGACTGTCTTTAAAGGCAAATAATGTCTGTTCTATGCACCAGTCAAACTCTTCTTCATTCATGCCCTTCCAAGCGAATACGGGAATTCCCGCTGCAGCAATTGCCGCAGCCGCATGGTCCTGAGTTGAAAATATGTTACATGATGACCAACTGACTTCTGCACCTAATTCAACAAGAGTTTCAATTAACACAGCAGTTTGAACAGTCATGTGAAGACATCCCGCAATTCGTGCTCCCGAAAGTGGCTTTGAATTTCCGTATTCCTCTCGAAGAGACATAAGACCGGGCATTTCTGCTTCAGCTAATTTTATCTCTTTACGCCCCCAATCTGCTTGGCTTATATCTTTTACTTTATAAGTTAATTTTTCCGTTGTACTCATTATTTATTTTAAAAATTATTTAACAAAATT
>VGFL01000120.1 GCA_016868915.1 Bacteroidota bacterium
CTTGCTTTAAGTTTCTCTTTTGCCGCATCATGTTTATATCCTTCAATTTTTACAAGATGATAAATTTTATCAAGTGTTTGAATTTCTTTTATTGTAAACATTCTGTTTCCTTTATTATTTTTTTTTGGAAGCGGTAGTTTAAATTCCTTCTCCCAAAATCGAATTAAAGAGGCATTGACCGAAAATAATTGAGCAACCTCTCCAATTGAGTAGTACAATTTTGTTAGTTTTGAATAGTCAATGTTCAATTCTTTTTTCATTTTATCGAAAGTAATTAATTTTGGCGAATTTACATGTAACTTTTTACGCAGTTTTCTTAAAATATGGAACAAAATTTAACATATCAGTGGAGTGAAAAAAGAATTTGGATTTTTGTTTTTTTAGCGGGTCTATTTATCACAAATGCGGTTACAGCTGAATTAATTAGTAATAAACTCATTGAAATTCCTATTTCCTTCTCGCTGGGTGGTTTTAATTTTGGGCCTTTTGTTACAATTGTGGGCATCTTACCATGGCCAGTAGTATTTTTATTGACGGATTTATTAAATGAATTTTATGGTCAAAAAGTCGTTAGACGTCTTTCCTGGATAACCTCAATTCTTATTGCGTATTGTTTTATAATAATAACTCTTACGCTCGGAATACCTGCCGTAAATATACCAGGAGTTGATTTAGCAAGTACGGAGTCATATAACCAAGTCTTTGGTCAAGCACAAATGGTTATTCTTGCTAGTATATGCGCCTTTCTTGTTTCTCAATTATTAGATGCTTTCGTTTTTGCTGAAATAAAAAAGCGAACAGGAAATAAATTTATTTGGTTACGCAGTACTGGGAGCACTCTTCTTTCCCAATTGATTGATTCTTTTCTTGTTCTCTACATTGGATTCGTTCTACCTGGAAAAATTCAACTTTCAAATTTTACCTCGTTGGCTTTAACAAATTATACATTGAAGATTTTGATTGCAATTTCTTTAACGCCACTGATTTACCTCGGACACTTTATAATGAAAAAAATTCTTTTAAAATAAGGATTTACGGTTACGAATGTGCCATAGGAGGTACATTGATGCAATAAATGATAGAAAAGCTCCAAAAAGAAAAGAAACAAATACGGAAGAAATTTTAGAATCGTAAAGTACCAGAGTCGATAACGACCCTAGCATAATTCCAAATTCCAAGGCGATAAACATAGTTCCAGCTCCAACTCCACGACGCTCAAAACTACTTAAATCTGCCGTCCATGCAAATAAAGTGGGACTTGAAATTCCAGTTGCAAAACCAAAAATTATGGCAGCAAACGTATACATTGAAATTGAATTTGCCAGACCAATTGATACCATTGATACCATAAGAAATAAATTTCCGATTAGTAAAGTTTTTCGTCTGCCTATTTTGTCGGACAACGAACCTGTAAACAATCGAACGAGTATTGTTGAGATAACATAGATACCAAAAAACCATCCTTTGTTTTGAATCCCAAGAAATTGTGAAATATCAGGTGTTATTACAAATATAATCCCTGATGATGCTGAAGTTAGAAACATTACAAAAGAGGCAGGTAATACACTGGGTTCGAAAACATCATTCCATTTAATCAATAACATACGAGGAATGAATTTATTTTTTACTTGCAATGTTTCTTTCACATAAATTGAAAGTAGAAGTGAAATGAAGCCCAAAAAGGCCGATGTAACAAACAAGACTGTATAATTAAAATTTATATAAATGAATGATCCCAGAAACTGACCCACTCCGATTCCCAATGAAATGAAGGTACCCCAAATTGCCATGGCACGTCCTCGAGAATTTTCAGGTAAAACATCTGTAATCAGCGCAGTAGCTCCGGTTGGAGTGAACCCAGCACTCAATCCATGTAAAAATCGTAGCATGAGAAAAATAAATACAGAATGCACGAAGGAGTAACTAAATGAAACCAAAATACAAACGATTATTCCAAGATATATGGTCGCTTTTCGACCTACTAAGTCAGAAATTTTTCCGGAAAAGGGTCGTGAAATAGCTGCAGAAATTGTGAAAAGAGTTATTGTTAGTCCCTTAATATCCTCACCACCAAGAAGTTCAATGAATCCATTTAATTCAGGCATTATAAGGTTAAAACTAAGCATGAAAAAGAACATGGATAACGACATAATCCAAAAATTTAAGCCATAATCATATCTCTTTTTCACAGAAACGCAAAAGTAAGAACATAAAATAATTTACCCCAATTATCTTGAAACATTTTCAATACCTTCGCATGATGAATTATGTAATTATTGATGTTGAAACTACAGGTGGAAGCCCAAAGACTACAAAAATTACCGAAATTGCACTGTATAAGTTTGACGGTCAAACCATCACTGATGAGTTTACTACATTAGTTTACCCAGAGCAAAGAATCCCTGAGTTTATCGTTAAACTTACAGGTATATCTGACCGTATGGTAGCTGATGCCCCTCGTTTTTACGAAATTGCCAAAAAGGTTCTTGACTTTTGTACAGATTGTATTTTTGTAGCGCATAATGTCTCTTTTGATTACAACGTCGTTAGGCGGGAATATAATAGATTAGGTTACGACTTTCGATTACCTCAGTTGTGTACTGTCAGAGCAGCTAGACTTATTTATCCAGGTTTTGAATCATATAGTCTGGGAAGAATAACTCAAGAACTTGGGATAAAACTGAATGAACGACATCGAGCAGGAGGGGATGCGCTTGCAACTGTACACTTGTTTAAAATGATGCATGAAAAAGATTCTGAAAAGCTGAAAACATTCGTGCAATACGAAATAAATCCAAAGTTAGTTCACCGTTCACTTGATCTCGAAATAATAGAGGCCCTTCCAAATAAGACGGGTATTTATTTGTTTTATAACGAACATAATCATCTAATATATATTGGTAAAAGTAAAAATATTAAAAGTAGGGTAGAGCAGCATCTTCGAAACTCAAGGCAGGAAAAAGGCTTGCGACTAATTCAAGAAATAGCACGGGTTGAATTTGAATTAACAGGATCTGAAACTATCGCATTATTGCGCGAATCTCATTTGGTTAAGCATCACAAACCTAAGTTTAATCGTGCGCTAAAAAAATCAAATTTTAGTCATGGTATATTTGATGAACTTGATATAAATGGATATCTACGACTAGTTGTTCGATCACTTGGGAAATCAGCTTCAACCCCCATAATTCAATTTTCTTCTCGTAAAGA
>VGFL01000121.1 GCA_016868915.1 Bacteroidota bacterium
ATCCCATCTATGAATTGAGCTATGGAGAAAATCAAAAAATGGAGTGTTTTTCAAAATTATTTAACAACAAAACAAATCCAAGTCAAGATTTTGCAGCCATTATGGTTTGTTCAGATGCCGAAACTAATTGTCCTTTTATTCCAGAGGCTGCAATGAGAATTTCAACTACTTATGATGATCCGAAAGAATTTGATGGTACACCTAATGAAAGTGAAAAATACGTGGAGCGAGCAACCCAAATAGCAATCGAATGTTTATATGTATTTTCAAATGTAAAATAAGTTTTAATGAAAGCTAAACGTTTAGGATTTTTAGATCAATTCTTGACATTGTGGATTTTCTTGGCAATGGCTGTTGGTGTTTCGATTGGATATTTCGTGCCAAAAGCATCTACATTTATGGACAAGATGACGTATAACACTACTAATATTCCTCTTGCGATTGGATTAATAATAATGATGTACCCACCACTTGTAAAAGTTGATTTCACAAAACTTCATTCGATACTAAATAAACCCAAACTGCCAGCCTTATCTTTCTTTATTACTTGGGTTTTCGGACCATTTTTAATGTTTCTTCTAGCAATCACTTTTCTGAATGATAATCCCGAATATATGTCCGGACTTATCATTATTGGTTTAGCTCCTTGCATAGCTATGGTGGTAGTATGGAACGAACTCGCTCATGGAAATCGAGAATTAGTAGCAGGGTTAGTTGGGATTAATAGTTTACTTCAAGTTTTAGTCTTTAGCGCCTACGCCTACTTATACTTGAAAATTATGTTACCAATTTTTGGATTTGAATCGCAAGTTTTTGAAATCGCTTTTTCAAATGTTGCTCTAACAGTGGGGATTTATCTTGGAATTCCATTTCTTATGGCTGTTTTAACAAGATTAATTGTTGTAAAAACGAAAGGGTTGGATTGGTTAAATCGCAAGTTTATACCTGTTATTTCACCATTTACACTTTTTACCTTACTTTTTACGATTGTAGTAATGTTTAGTTTGAAAGGTAATTTACTTGTTTCTATACCTCGAGACGTTATTAAGGTGGCTATTCCTTTGGTAATTTTCTTTGCAATAATGTTTTTACTCATGTTTTTATTAGCGAAAAAATCAGGTGCCAATTACGCAGAAAATGTGGCATTATCTTTTACTGCCTCCGGAAATAATTTTGAGTTAGCAATCGCTGTATCGATCGGAGTTTTTGGTATAAATAGTGGTCAAGCTTTCGTGGGAGTTATAGGTCCTCTAGTTGAAGTACCGGCACTTATTCTAATGGTTAAACTCGCTTTTTGGTTAAAAAATAGATTGTATTTGTCTGAGTGACGCGAGAATTAATGAACTTAAATTTAATAGGGGAAAGAATAATCGAAGGTAAAGGGAGGAATAAAATTTTTTAAAAATAACACACCCTAGCTCACCCTCCCTATATAACCTTTCGATTTAAGGAATGTACCAAACAATATGCCAAAACTGATTAATTTAAACCCATTTTACTCTTTGTGGTCCAAGCAATTGTAAATGCCCGCTGCTTTGCTAATTCAACATTGTCACCTTCAAAATAATCGTCAAGCACTTGGTTAAAAAGATAAATCCATCGTTCAAAATGTTCTGATTTTAATGAAAGATGCAAATGCTTTTCAATTACATTCGTGGTGTACCCTGATTCACCTAACAGAACATAGCACCAAAAATCAACCATTTTGGGTAAATGTTTATCAAAATCCAACTCTGAAAAAAAGGCAAAAAGTATTTCATCTTTAAAAACTCTTCCGTAAAATGAATTAACCAAAAAAGCAATATCCTCCCTTGTTTTCAATTCTCTTTTTTCATGTAAAAGCCTTTCAATAATATCCTCGATTTGAACCATTAACGCCGACTTCCCATCGTTTACTATCACAAAAGGATTAAATTTCAATTTCTGCTCGTCAGCCCATTGTTTACTCATCTTTGCTAAAACTTGCTTTCTTGATAAATCATCGCGATCCATGCATCTTGAAACCCTGGTTTCAATGGGCGCCGTCACAAGAATGATTCTATCATAATTTTTAAATGAACCCGTTTCATAAATAATTGCCGCTTCTCCAAAAACAAGAATTGAATTTGAATTAGAAACAAAATTTGAAAAATTTTCGCGAACTCGAGAGTGAATGATTTGATTTAATCTTTCTAACTTATCCGAATTGTTAAAAACAATTTTTGAAACAAAGTCAGTGTTGTATGAATTATCTTGATGAAAAGCATCTTTTCCAATTAATTCAATAATTTCACTTCGCACCTCTTGCGATGACGCAATTATTTTTTTCGCCTCAAGATCTGAATTAAAAACTGGATAACCCAGTTTATTTATAATCGTAGAAATAAACGTCTTCCCCGAACCCATTCCGCCCGTAATACCAATTACTCTATTCATTACTCAGTATTTATAGCTAAATCGGGAAGAGGGACTATTTTAAGCGAAAAGTTTGTCTTCGTTCCTTTGATCGGTTTTAAAATTATTTCATTGTCAGAGACAATCTCAACTATAAAATCCCATTTTTCTTTGGAAAATACAATTGAGATTGTTTTTTGGGCAAAATTAGCTTTATAACTCGCTCTTTTTCCCATTTGATTTGACATTTCAGCAGTTGACTGTAAAATACATATCCCATTATCATAAAATATCAACAAATCTCTAATTTCACCTTTTTTAGCGAAATCAGTTCCATTAGAAATAAGCTCTTTAATCATCCAAACTTTACTATTTCCGTCATGCAGAAGAGATGAAAAATCATTTTCAATTAATCTGACTCCGGTTGTACAGGAAGAAATTATCGGAAGAAAAATTAAAAATCTGAGTTGAAACATAACCAGTAAAATTAAAAATTTTTACTGCTTTTAATCAAAAGGAAGGACAAATAATAGTTCTAAATGTTTTTGGTTTTCTCTTACATTTTACATTGTATCCCATTGAGATTTCGTGAGAACCTCCCGTAATGCCATTGCCCAATTTAGACACCGTTACATCGTA
>VGFL01000122.1 GCA_016868915.1 Bacteroidota bacterium
CAAAATACTCGGTTACGTATTTCTCATATACACCCAAACTATCATTGTAAAATGCACGGGACGTTAATGTTAACGTTTTTGCTTGATCAATCATTGCGTCTATAATACGTGGATGACAGTGACCTTGATTTACAGCTGAGTATGCAGATAAAAAATCAAAATACTTTTTACCTTCTATATCCCACAAAAATACACCTTCACCCTTCGCTAAAACAACGGGAAGAGGATGGTAATTATGTGCCCCATAATTGTCTTCTAAATTGATTAATTCTGCTGACCCTAACATACCAAATTCCTGATAAAGTTTTTAAACTACCGTTTAACTTGATAAGACCCGTTAAAGTAAACCAGGTAAGTGGTGGATTTTACTGCATTTTCCCTTACTTTACAATCCCCTGAAACTACTTCATTAATTGTTTTTACCTCCTTGTTATTCACTTTAATATCAAAGAATCCCCGTGTAGAGGTTGTTTCTATAAAAATAACAGACTTCTTCTCATTAAATTCCCCTGCGCAATTAGTATCCCAATATCCACTTGAGAGATAGGATGGATAATCTTTTAAAACTGGAATTAATTTATCATTTTCTTGAATGAATAAAGTTAGTTGTTCTTCTTCATATGGATTGGCCCTACTGAAGTTTGAATAACTAATCCTTATTCCAAAAGCTCGTTTATCAGATTTTACCATATACGGTGCAAAATCAAATGAAATCCTAGACAAACGAATCGTATCCGACTCTAAATTTTCAATAACAAATTGATTTGTAATTAATTTATCTGAAGCATTATACAGCACAACGTGACATCTAAACTTTTTAAGGTCTTCTTCCGAATAATTTGATTCGCCGACCTTTTCAAGAATTGCAAATGCCATCATTTCAGGAATATATCTCATCGGTTTTACAATTGATAACTGGTGATCAACATTTTCAGAATTAATTTGAAGTAGCTGAATAACATAATCCATTTCTGAACTAAATTCTTCTTGACTTCGAGAGGTAAATGTTGTAAGAAGAATAAAAATGATTCCTACAATATTTATTTTTTTCATAAACTAATTATTTGTTGTTAATAAAGCAAAGTCTTTCGCAAAATAGGTCAAAATTCCGTCAGCACCCGCTCTACGAATACTCAATAGCGTTTCCATAACAGCGCGGTCGTAGTCTAACCAGCCATTACGCGCTGCAGCGTGAATCATGGCACATTCTCCACTGACGTTGTAGGCGGTAATTGGAATGGAAAAACTTTCTTTCAACACATGAATCACATCTAAATAACACAAAGCTGGCTTCACCATCAAAAAATCTGCTCCTTCTTCAAAATCCAATTGAGCTTCCAACAAAGCCTCACGTTTGTTGGCCGGATTCATTTGATACGTTTTCTTATCTCCCGATTTTGGGGCAGAATTTAACGCATCACGAAAAGGACCGTAAAATGCACTTGCATACTTGGCAGAATAAGACATGATACTTGTTTCAATATATCCTTCAGCATCTAACGCATCTCTTATCACTCCTACTCTACCATCCATCATATCCGAAGGTCCGATGATGTCCACTCCCGCTTGCGCTTGAGCAATTGCCATTTTAGCTAAAATAGGCAACGTTTCATCATTTACGATCTTTCCATCAACCACCAAACCATCATGTCCATCCGAAGAATATGGATCCAAAGCAACATCACTCATAATGCAAATCTCGGGAAAGGTCTCTTTAAGTTTACGAATCGCATTCAAATAAAAATTATCTGAAACATAGCTAAACGTTGCTGTTTTATCTTTTAATGTATCCTCAACCGCTGGAAAAATATCGTAGATCGTAATTCCTAACTTCAAACACGCCTCAATTTCTGGAAGCAATTGATCAATCGACCAACGAAAATTATTGGGCAACGAAGAAACCTCTTCTTTGATTCCTTTTCCATCCTTCAAAAAAATAGGATAAATTAGATTTTGAACACCAAGGTGAGTTTCTTCAACCATATTTCGAATGGCTGCTGATTTTCTATTTCTACGTGGACGAATATTCATGGCTTACATTAACATTCCACCACATACATGAATCGTCTGACCGGTGACGTACGCAGACATGTCAGAGGCTAAAAACACAGTGGTATTTGCAACATCTAAAGGGGTTCCTCCACGTCTTAATGGAATAGCATTTCTCCACTCCTCAACCACTTTCTGATCCAAAACTTCAGTCATTTCTGTTTCAATAAAACCTGGGGCGATTGCGTTGCAACGAATATTGCGCGAACCTAACTCAGCAGCAACGGATTTTGTAAAACCTAACAAACCAGCTTTTGAAGCCGCGTAATTCGCTTGACCGGCATTTCCTTTCACACCAACTACAGACGACATATTGATAATCGAACCCGAACGTGCTTTTAACATGGGTCTCTGAACGGCTTTTGTAAGATTAAATGCAGATTTCAAGTTTGTATTAATTACCTCATCCCATTGTTCTTCAGTCATGCGCATTAACAAGGTATCGCGCGTAATTCCGGCATTGTTTACTAACACATCTACGGTTCCGAATTCAGCAACTACATCATCTACCAATTTTTGCGCTTCATCAAAATTAGAAGCATCTGATTTGTACCCTTTGGCTGTTCCACCATTTTTTGTTAATTCAGCCTC
>VGFL01000123.1 GCA_016868915.1 Bacteroidota bacterium
CAAACAGGTAATGGCTGTAATGCGTCAGATACGCATCTTATCAGTATCTATGCTGACCCTGTAGTTACACTAAATACTGACCCCAACTTATGTATTGGTAATGATATATCTATTAGTGCGAGCACAACAGGCGGTACCCCAAATTCAATTAATAATCTTACTTGGTTTGCTGAAAATCCAAATGGACCAATTAATCCGCTTTTGGTCCAAGGACCTTCAACAGCAACCTCATATGTATTTAATCTTAATTCGGATACGACCATTTTTGTGAATGTAGTAAATACAGGTTTTGGATGTGATCTAGCTTCAGACACCATAATTATTGATGCCTTGAACCCGGCGATAGCGGCATTTAGCGCCTCATCTACGTCTCAATCATTTTTTAACCCGACATTTAGTTTTTTCAATGAATCGGTAAATGCAACTGATTACATCTGGGATTTAGGAGAATGTGATCCGCAATTACCAATTAATGAGCTCTTTGCTACACCAAGTTTTAACTACAATCAAACAAGTATTGATATCATCGATTACACATACGGATGTCCTCCAGGAAATTACCTGGTAACGCTTTATGCCACTAATCAAGGATATTGTGCAGATTCTACATCACTCTACATAGCAATTTTATCAGATATTGTGCTCTATGTTCCTAATTCATTTACCCCTGACGATAATTCTCGGAACGAATATTTCTTCCCATTTTTTAACGATTCTGTCTCTCCGAATGGATACGTTTTCCGCATCTACGATCGTTGGGGAGAAATAATATTCGAAACAGATGAATTGCCTGATATACCTACAACTAAAAATAATACAAAAGGGAGTTGGGATGGTTATTCCCCAATTCAGAATAAGCCATGTCAAGATGGAACTTATATTTGGGAAATAATTTATGGTAATCCTCTTAACAATGACCGTAAAAAAGTAATTGGACATGTTACATTAATTCGATAATTATTAATATTCACAAAATGCGAGATTATATAACATTTAGTTTGTGTATTCTAATTTTATTTTTTACTTCTTGCGGGTTAATTAAATCAGGCTCCAAAGGTAGCCCTACCCATAAGTTAAATGGAATACTAGCGGAAAAGGTAATAAAGGTTGACCCTACCCCGCCAAAAAATCATTTGACAATTAAATCACTGCAGGAAATAAAATCTAAAGACAGTAAAGTATTGGACTCAAAAATGATTCAATTAGAATCCTTTGACGCCCGTATAAGTGCTAATGAGGGAAGTATTTCCTTTACCTTCTTTGAGCCCTATACAAATTCATACTTAACTGAAATAAATAGAAAGTCAGTTACGGGTATACAAATTAAAAAAGATTCACTTTCGTGTAAAATCTTAAATTTTAAATTAACACAAACCATTGATGGTAAGCGTTCGCCACAATCAATTGCATTTATAATGGATCACTGTGGATCAATGGGAGATGATCGAGCTAATATTCTCCAGTCTGCAGTTGATTCCGCCATAAATCAAAAGCATCCTGATGATGAAATTACACTCATTAAATTTGACAATAAAGTAACGAAGATTATTACCTCTAAAAATAAAAATACAATTCAAAGTATGCTGCGGCCAATAAGTGGGCTGACTGGATATGGCTACACAACTGCCATTCAAGATGCTATTGGGATTGCCATTGAAAGTTTAAAGCAATCAACAGTAAAAGATAAATCAATAGTATTGCTTACCGATGGATATGAAAACTCATCTACTGTTTCAACCGATTTAAAGGCACTTTTGAGTATTGGGTAATTAATTGTAAAATGAAATTTCTGATATCCATTTTTTTTATTGGTTTAATAAATTTATATTATTCACAAAGGATATATATTTACCTTCACGGAAGGGGTCTTTTAAACTCCAGTTTTATTTTTAATAATTCAATAAAAACGAATGAAAATCAAAGTTATGCATTCGCATTAAGTGGTTCAGGCGGCTTAGGGGCTTCTTTTTTGTATGAAAATAAGATTGGTGGTTCCTTGGAATTTTTAATTGGAAATCACCAAGCAAAGTATACGGGCGAAGATATAACTACCGGAACCCCGTACTCTTCAAAAATCAATTTATCCAAGGTTCAAATTCCACTTCTTTTTCGTTTAGACCGCGAAGAGGGATATATAGAAATTGGACCACAACTTAATATGATTAATGGCGCAAATTATTCGAGTAACTTTGATGGATTTGACAATGATCAAGTTTTAGATCTGTATAAAAGGGCGAGTATTTCTGGTGTTTTTGGTTTAGGATCCTATTATACGATTGGTAAAAGGAGGAGTCCACTATCGCTATCCTTTGGTTTTAGAATTAATTATGGACTTACCGATATTGAAGGTGTGAATCCTTCAGGAACATGGGTCATAGAATTGCCCCAGAAAGAAAAATCCATCTTATTTACTGCTGGATTGAATATAAGCTTCATCTACCTATCGCAGAAGTAAAAAAGCCGCTGTACTTTTTTATTATTTCTTATACCGGATCCTCACTTGAAAAATCAAGTACAACAACTGCCCAAACAGAATACTTGCAAAAAATAAATGGCTTGTCTGAACCAAGCCCGGCATATCCGCATAGGCTAACAATACACCTGAAATAAGTCCGAGGGC
>VGFL01000124.1 GCA_016868915.1 Bacteroidota bacterium
TTCTTTCGATATTTTTCAAACACTTCAACTACTTTTGGATTTTCAGCCCTACATGGCCCACACCAAGATGCCCAAAAATCGATTAACACCATTTTTCCTTTTAATGAGGATAAATGAGTCATTTTACCTTTTAAATTGGGTAAGTGTATTTCAGTAGCAGTTTCTTTTTTTGAGGAATTATTTAGATTCTGCGATTTGTAAGAGAGTACAATACTTAAAAATGTAAGTAGAAACAATACCTTCATGATTAACCTATTCTGCGAATGTCAGCACCGATATTATTTAATCGAATTTCTATATCTTGGTATCCTCGATCAATTTGATCGATACTGTGAATAACGCTCTTACCTTGGGCAGAAAGTGCCGCAATTAATAAAGAAACTCCGGCTCTAATATCTGGCGAGGTCATATGAATTCCGCGCAAAGGGAATTCTCTGTTTAATCCTATTACTGACGCACGGTGAGGGTCACACAAGATGATTTGAGCACCCATATCAATAAGTTTATCCACAAAAAACAAACGTGACTCAAACATTTTTTGGTGAATCAATACTGATCCTTTTGCTTGGGTGGCCACCACCAACACAATAGATAATAAATCTGGAGTAAATCCTGGCCATGGAGCGTCATAAATAGTCAAAATAGAACCATCAATGAATGTGTCTATTTCGTAATGGTCCTGTTCTGGAATGTAAATATCATCTCCCCTTCGTTCTAGCTTAATACCTAAACGACGAAATACATTCGGGATAATTCCCAAATTTTCCCAACTTACGTCTTTTATAGTAATTTCTGATTGCGTCATAGCTGCTAAACCAATAAAACTGCCTATTTCAATCATATCGGGAAGAATGCGGTGATAACAACCATTTAAAGTCTTAACACCCTCAATATGTAAGAGATTAGATCCAATTCCTTGAATATTAGCTCCCATTGAGTTCAACATTTTACATAACTGTTGAACATACGGCTCACAAGCTGCATTGTAAAAAGTTGTTTTCCCCTCTGCAAGTACTGCCGCCATAAGAATATTTGCAGTTCCGGTTACAGATGCCTCATCTAAGTGAATGTATGCTCCCTTTAAATTTTGGGCTTCAATGGAGTAAAAATGTTCGCCCGCATCGTAATTAAATTTTGCACCTAAAATTGTGAATCCTTCGAAATGGGTATCCAATCTTCTGCGACCAATTTTATCCCCGCCTGGTTTTGGTATGAATCCTTTACCAAATCTTGCTAAAAGAGGACCAACAATCATAATTGAGCCGCGAAGTGCGGAGGCTTTCTTCTTAAATTCTTCAGTTTCAAGATATTTCAAATCAATATCTTTTGCTTGAAAGTTGTATGTTCCTTTCTCAACTTTTTCCACCTTCACTCCCATGGATTGAAGTAAGTTGATAAGTTTATTCACATCAACGATGTCCGGAATATTGGAAATAGTTACCTTATCTTCAGTAAGTAATGGGGCACAAAGAACTTGTAAAGCTTCGTTTTTGGCTCCCTGAGGAATTAATTCACCCTTTAATTTTTTTCCGCCGTGTATTTCAAATGATGCCGACATATTAATTCTTTTTAAATTTCTTTTTTTGTTTTTGCCTAAAATTATTATTCTTATTCATTCTCTTATGAAGATTGGATATTCCCAATGATTTTAATATTGCATTGGTATTCGTAAGTTCATCGGGATTATCTAATACCAATTCTCCGTTAGAAAGTTCTTTAAGATTTTCAGCAATTACATTATTTTCAACTGCATCATTATTATGAGAAAGATAAAGTTTCTTCATAAAATTAGCCATAGTGTTTTTTAAAAATTCTTTTTCTTCAGGTGACTTTGTTTCTTTAGCCGTGCGCAGAATTTTTTCCGTATACTTTCCGTAGTGACCATATTTAATTCTATTTTTAGGATATTCCAATAATTCTGGTCTTTCCATTAATTTCTCAAGTTTAGGAATTTCATAGGGCGAATCAACATCAAGTTGAAAATCAGACATTAAGAAAAGATGTGTCCATAATTTGTGTTTGAAATCATCTACATCACGTAAATGAGGGTTTAACTGCCCCATCACCTCAATTATTGCCTGAGCAGCCCTGTTTCTTTCTTCACGATTTTTAATTTGCATAGCAAATGAAATCATATTCTGAACGTTTCTACCATATTCAGGTAAAACCAATTTGTCTCGTACTGTATTATATTCCATATTAATTATCCAAGTATTTTCCTAAAGCGTTTTCGTATAAATTTTTCACCTCCTTGATAAAACCAAAATGTTCTCCGTCGATTTGAAGTTTTCCTTT
>VGFL01000125.1 GCA_016868915.1 Bacteroidota bacterium
GTTATGGGCAAGTTTAAACGACATATCGGTTCAAAGCAGGCTGACCACCTATAGTGACAAATAAAAAAGTGGAGACCAGTGACCACTTTAAAAAACGGGGCGTAATCCGAAAAGCCAAATGAGTAGGAAAACTAAAAAAATAAATTATGAAAATAATGTCAATAATTGGTATTGTTTGGTTCTCGTTATCCTTATTATTCATACTTGCTCTTTTTGAAAGTGATTTAGAAGCCGCTGCAGGATGGGGAATGCTTGGTATGCTATATGCAATACCGCTTTCAATAGTTGGCTTGATAAATTCTAACAATGAGAAAAAAAGCAATTCATACAACGAACTAATAAAATTAAGTGAATTAAAGGAAAAAGGCATCATTTCAGAAGACGAATTCAAATCCAAAAAAAATGATTTACTAAGAATTTAAAATCAACTCTTTCATTTATTAAAGTGGAGACCAGAAACCACCATAAAAACGGGGCGAAATCCGAAAAGACAAATGAGTAGGAATAAAATTTCAAAAAGAGAAGAATCATGATTATAATTATTAAAAATCTAAGTAAGGGACTGATAGTTTTAATGTTATTATTTGCTACTTCTTGTAGCTTATCTACTAATGAATTATCTACAGATGAATTAACTGAAGAAGTAAAAATAAGTATGCAAGAAACTTGGAAGGAAGAGGGTGTATCAGGAATAAAAATTGAGAGTTTCGGACTTACTCACACAGGGGGGAATGAATATTGGGGGACACTTGAAACAAATGAAGAAGGAGAAAAATTAAGTTATGAAGTTAACGTTGCGTACGATGGTGAATCTTTTACGTGGGAAATAGTTGATTGGGAAACAGAGTAGAGGACAGTATTGATGGGGGTTATTTTGGCACACAGAATATAAGCGGTTTAGAGTTAGTGGCCAAACTAACAATTAGCGGAAGCAGATGGTTTGCTACATCTCAATTAGGTTATGATAGCCCAGAATATCAAAATGGAGTTGTAAGGGGAAATGATTTGTATGATGATTCAGGAATAATAAAAATCGGATATGTATCAGGAAATTCGGCAAGTATTAATGGTTATCCAAGAATGCGTAAATAATAAAACCAGCCTATAACCGCACCTACCCACAAGTGGGTCGGTTGTGGATTATTTAAACTATTGTGCTTCTAATGAACTTTTGTACTAACTTTAAAGTTAATTGATTCAAAAGCCCCACTTTCGGGCAGTCGCAAACCGTTAGTGGCAACCAACAGGGACAGCGCTAACTTAAAACCGAATCACTTTTAAAAACAATTTAAACCACCTATCGAATGAGAACAAAAATTCTGACAACACTTTTACTTTCCACTTTATTAGCGTGCGGACAAACAAGCACCAAAAAAGAATCTTCAAATGACAGCAACAAAGTGGTTGCTGGTTGGAAAACTTTTGACGGAACAAATTACTCCGTTCAGTATCCACCTAATTGGGAGTTAAATCAAAGCGGACAAATGGGAACAAGTTTTATTTTCTTTTCTCCATTGGAAAATGACAAAGACCAATTCAAAGAAAATGTAAACCTACTTGTTCAAGACCTAACAGGACGCAATATTGATTTGGACAAGTTTGTTGAAATTTCAGAAGGACAAGTAAAAACAATGGTGACAAACTCAACTCTTGTGGAAAGCACCAGAATGAAAAGCTCAAATCCTGAATTTCATAAAATGATTTACTCGGGTGACCAAGGTATATATCATTTAAAGTTTGAACAATACTTTTGGATAATTAATCAACAGGCATACATCCTTACACTAACTTGTGAACAGACCAAATTTTCGGATTACAAAGAAACAGGCGAAAAGATTTTAAACTCATTCTTATTTAAAAAGTAATAATTGAAAGGAACGAAGTATGTTGAAAATTCAACGGATACGGCGAAAGTTGCGGTGGTTGAGGTCCCAGCCAAGGTAGCGGAGCGCGAATTGCTTGAAGCGGTCTTTGATGGTGAGGCGTTGGTAAGATGGGTCCGCGTTGAACGTCCAATTGATGCGAGCAATGCGCTGGGACATGACGGCGGGATGGGTGCCGTGGTACCGCACAAGGCTGGACGGCCGGAGGTGGTAATCGAATGCTTGGGCAACGGGAATGTTCTGTTGCATCCAGGCATCATCGTGCCATAGGCGATGGAACTTCTCTTGCTTGCGTTGCATGGCAGCGGGTTCACGGACCCAGCCGTAATGGTGCATCCAGGCCGTGGTTTGCAGAACCCGGAGTTTGCGAT
>VGFL01000126.1 GCA_016868915.1 Bacteroidota bacterium
TGCTCTGAAAGGTCTTCAATAAATAAGACAGTATTCCTGAAATCAAAGCAGTCTTTCGTTGCAAGAAGCGAATAAATAACGCTCAAATTTCCACCGACTAAGATTCCTTTCGCTTCTCCCTTTCTGTTTGCAGTATTTGAGGGGTAAGTCGTACTCAATTTTTTCCCTTTCACAGCATCAAAAACTGATTGCAAAGCCTCGGGTGAATTTTTTTTGAAGTTCAGAGGCATTGTACCATGGATAGATTGGATACCCAATTTCAACAAACGATGATGAAAAATACCGATATCACTGTAGCCAATTAACCATTTAGGATTCCTAACAATGGCTGCCCAATTTATTGAATCAAGAATGCGAATGCTCCCATATCCCCCTCTTGCACAGAGAATTGCCTTAACTTCTTCCTTGTCTATGGCTTGCTGTAAATCCTGGGTCCTTTCATTGTCTGTTCCTGAAAAATAACCAAATTTTCCAACACAATAGTTGCCAACTTCAACCCTGAATCCTTGATCCTTGAATAAGGAGATGGCATGCTCAATATACTCAATTTCGATAGCCTTTGCGGGCGCCGTAATGAAAATTAAGTCACCAGGAACTAAGGTGGGGGGTCTTTTCATTTTTTTCGCGCAAATAATGTTTCGGCCACCAACATATCCATTCGAGTAGTAATTTTTATGTTTTCTTCATTACCCGAAATGAGGTGGACAGGAATTTTCATAAGCTCCGCAAGACTAGCGTCATCTGTAAATGATTGACTATAATTTTGTTCATATAAAGTTTTCAAAACCGATGAATGAAAACATTGTGGGGTTTGCACTAGTTTAAAATCTTCGCGCATTACCGCGTGATTATTCCCATCAATTATTTTTCGCATAGATTCTCTTACCGGAATTACAGGTACTACAACTTGATGCTGCTCCATGGCCTTGAAGCATAATTTAATTACTTCTTGCGATGTAAATGGTCTAACCCCATCGTGCACGGCCACAAACTCCCCTGTTACTTTTCGTAATGCATTTTTTATCGAAAAAAATCGCTCCTCCCCACCGCTAATTACTAAATGCGGAATTCGGAAATAATGTTTTTCAACCAAGGTCTCCCAATACCCCCTCCAATCAGCGGGTAAGGTTAGCAAAATTTCAATAGTTTCATCAAATTGGTAAAACAACTCAATGGTGTGCATGAGAATTGGTTTCGTACCGAGTGTGAGGAACTGTTTGGGCAGGTCGCTATCCATTCTCTTACCAATTCCACCCGCAGTGATAATTACACTTTTACGCGCCATAATTCAAATCTACTCAATTTTTTAAACAACCAATGATTAATGGGAATTTATACGCGGATATTCCAATTGTAAAATATTTACCAATAAATAGTTCTCCATCACATTCTCCAAAAACTTCTTCATCAGCTGTCACAATAAAGCGCTTATCAACTCCATAAATTACCTCTTTGTGATTGATCTTGAATCCGCGCCACAACTTCCTAATATTTAATAAATAATCGATTAGTGAAACCTGACTAAAAAAAGCGAAATGTAAAAGACTGTCTTGTGCATTGGCATCGGGTTGAATAATTAATCCATCGCCAAACATGGGGCCATTGCAAATTCCAATCATTAACGATTTTCTTCTGATTTCTAAATTTTCTGATGACAGGGATATGGTTTTTTTACGGTAAGTTAGAAATGTTTGAACGGTGGAGATGGCATAAGAAAATCTTGGACCAAACCGCTTCCTATTTTGATTCAGTTTACGTACCACTTTACCGCCAAATCCAATATCACAAATATTCACAAAATATCGAATGGAATTTTCTTGCTGTACGAATGGGAGATCAATTTCAACTATATCGGAATGATGAATACAATTTATGAAATTATCAAAATTTATTATGGAATTTATACCTCTCACAAAATCATTACCCGTCCCGTATGGGATAATTACAATCTTTGGTTTAAGCTCATTTTAACCCATCCATTCATTACTTCATTCACTGTTCCATCTCCGCCGATGATTAAAATGATTTTCTCTCTAACTTTTTCTGCAATTTTGGATGCATGTAAAGGTTCTGTAGTCTCGGAAAGTACAAA
>VGFL01000127.1 GCA_016868915.1 Bacteroidota bacterium
TACCTTCGGCGTTGGATCAAAAGTGGCTGTAATTGTTGATGATATGCCAATGCTTTCTGGCGATGCAGGCCGACCTGAATGGGGATTCATTCCAATTGAAAATATTAGTCAAGTGGAAGTAATTAAAGGAGCGGCATCCGTACTTTCTGGCAGCTCAGCCCTTTCAGGTTCTGTGCATATTCGTACGGCGTATCCTCAACAAAAACCAGTTTTTAAAGTTAATGTTTATTCTGGTGCTTACTCTGCGCCATCCTCCTCATCCGATGCCAAATGGAATGAAAATTATCCGGGTATTCATGGATTTAACTTCTTGTATTCCAAAAAATATAAGTCCATAGATTTAGTTTTGGGCGGAAATTTAAACTACGATCACGGGTATATTGGCCCGCCAAAGACGGATTCCATCGTTGCTACAGTTTTTCCGGATACAATCAGCAATTTCACGGAAAAACAATTGATTTCGAAACGAGGAAGATTAAATTTTAATCTGAGAAAACGATCCGAAAAATACAAAGGATTAAGTTATGGAGTTAATGGAAATTTTATGCTCTCACAAACGAATATGCCGTTGGCTTGGTTGAATGATACTTCTGGTTTGTATCGTGCATATCCGGGAGCGATATTTTTACAGGACCAAATAATTTTCAATTTAGATCCGTATGTTAATTTGAATACTGAAACAAATGGAAAACACTCCCTAAGAGCACGAATTTTACATGCAGATAATCAAATGAGTGCAAATCAATCGAATAGAGCAACCACCTACTATGGCGACTATATGTTTCAAAAAAATTATCCTGAATTGAAAAATCTTGACTTTATCGGTGGGATTACAAGTACGTATATAAATTCATTTGCCAATATTTACGTAGGATCTGGGACACCTACAAACAATCTTTTAAATATTTCAGCGTACACTCAAATTGAGAGTAAAGTAAATAAAACGTTGAATCTTTCTGCAGGTGGGCGTTTAGAATATTTTCAACTCAATGATAGCATCAAAGCTGTTAAACCCATATTTAGAGCCGGTTCAACCATAAAATTGTACCAAGAGACCTATTTAAGGGGGTCCTACGGCCAAGGTTATCGCTTTCCAACAATCACTGAGCGATTTATAAAAACAGGCGTGGGCAATTTTGGGGTTTTCCCAAATCCAAATTTAAAACCAGAAAGTTCGTGGAACGCCGAAATAGGAATCAAACAAGGAATTAAATTAGGTAAAATCTACGGATATATTGATGTAGCTGCTTTTTGGCAAGAATATCAAAATACCATTGAATACATGTTTGGAATATGGAGACCACTTACAGGTGACCCAGAAACGCTTGGACAAAGTGCAGGATTTATGTTCCTTAATACGGGTCAATCACGTGTAACCGGAATTGATGCCTCCTTTGTAGGAATGGCTAAATTAAGTAAAAAAACGGTCCTCACTTTTCTAACCGGTTACAATTACATCGTTCCGAAGACCTTGTCGCCTGATTATGTTTATGCCATCGATTCACTGAATCGAGTATTCACGTATAATTTAACTTCGTTGGATGGTACAAAAGGGATTTTAAAGTATCGCTTCTTACACAATGTGAAATTGGATGCTGAAATGACCTACAACAAAAAATTAAGTTTCGGATTAAGTGCAAAATACTTTAGTAAAATTGTCAATATGGATGCAATAATCAAAGATTTTGAGGAATTAACCACAGATACAACGTCTGAAATCGGTAATTGGATTCAAGATTTGCGCTATATGGATTACTATAATTCACACCGTTTTGGAAATTGGATTTTTGATGCTCGTTTTTCTTATTCTTTCAATGAAACACACAAAATCGCATTGATTGGAAGCAATATTTTTAATAGAAGTTATTCGCTACGACCGCTAAAAATTGAAGCTCCACGAACTATTATGGTTCAATACTCCTACAAATTTGATAAAAATTAGAGCACTCGGATTAAGTCTATAATACGTCCTA
>VGFL01000128.1 GCA_016868915.1 Bacteroidota bacterium
ATTCCGCTCGAGTTCATGCAATATTGCACGATTCTTACGATGTTAGAGACCCCATTGATGCCAATTCCCTGCCATACGTTCTTGCAATCGCTGAGCGCAATTATGCAAAAACCAATGGATCTTGGGTCAGAATCTCAGTTCCTTTTAACTACATTCCAAGTACAAACGTGTCGCCTGCGTTTTTGTTAATTACCTTTGCTACCAATAAAATCCCGGGAGGAGGAACAAATAACGATGAGGTTCTCCTTGATGATATTGAATTGATTTACAATAGTTCAGCTGGGATAAATTCTGCAGGTAATGAAGGACAATTTACTGCTTTCTATTCTCATCAAAGTGGATTAATAATCAATGGTAATGCCCAAGAAATTAAAGTTGTATCCTGTGAGGGAAAAATTCATGGAAGTGGTTCAATAGAAGATATTACGGGATTAAAACTCAATACCGGACTTTATTTTATTCAATCTACTGGTTCGTCTGTAAAGGTTTTAGTTCCTTAAATTGATGAGATTTTTAATTTTTCTTTTAGCGTTATTGTTAACTCAAAAATTTTATTCTCAAAACGGATTTCTCGAGGGAGTTGTAACCGATGATAAAGGGAATCCGATTGAGGGTGCAGAAGTAATCTACAGGAAAGATTTTACAAGAGGAGCCCGCTCTGATGAAAAAGGATTTTATCAAATGGAACTTCCCGCTGGTTCGGTTAAAATCGTTTGTAAGTATACAGACATGAAGAATGATACTTCCACTATAACTATTTTAAGTGGCCAAACTGTCATTTATAATTTTCAATTAAAATCCCTCATCAAAGAATTAGATCAATTTGAGATTAAAGTCGGGAAATTCGACAAATCAATCGAAGAACAAACCGTATCGATGGTGGTCATTAAACCACAATTGATCGAAAATAAGAATACACGCAGTATTGAAACTGCCTTAGATCAAACACCAGGATTAAATATTTTAGATGGTGAACCACAAATACGAGGTGGTAGTGGCTTTACCTTCGGCGTTGGATCAAAAGTGGCTGTAATTGTTGATGATATGCCAATGCTTTCTGGCGATGCAGGCCGACCTGAATGGGGATTCATTCCAATTGAAAATATAAGTCAAGTTGAAATTATTAAAGGCGCTGCCTCCGTGCTTTCCGGAAGTTCAGCTTTATCAGGTTCCATTCATATCAGAACAGCTTATCCGCAACAAAAACCGGTTTTCAAATTGAATGTTTACTCTGGTGCCTACTCTGCTCCATCCTCTTCACCTGATGCCAAATGGAATGAAAGCTATCCTTATATCCATGGTGTGAACTTCTTGTATTCAAAAAAATATAATACCATCGATTTTGTTTTGGGCGGAAATTTAAACTACGATCACGGGTATATTGGCCCGCCAAAGACGGATTCCATCGTTGCTACAGTTTTTCCTGATACAATCAGCAATTTCACGGAAAAACAATTGATTTCGAAACGAGGAAGATTAAATTTTAATCTGAGAAAACGATCCGAAAAATACAAAGGATTAAGTTATGGAGT